>JBEIHY010000012.1:0-61858 GCA_040381035.1 Hyphomonadaceae bacterium | reverse complement strand
GCATTGCCGGTGCGCGGATCGGGGAAATCCGCAAAACACGTCGCCATCCAGGTCATCAACGCCTCCAAACCAGAGCCGTCGACCTAAAGAATCCTATTCGCCGCCAAGCGCCACTTCATTTTCCCAAATGCGATTCCCCTGCCAGCGGGGGTGCCGTTTACCTATCCGACAGGCAGATGGAACGCCGCCACGCCAAAGAGCTGGGCGTGGAAGACGCCGGTCGCCAGCGCCGCGGCCAGGCCCACAGCGAGCGGAAGAGCCAGCTCACTCAGGGCCAGTTTGGTGCGGCCCTGGATCAAGGCGGCGAACGGGATATTGGAGGTTACGGCCGCAAACCGCGCCCAGTTCTCAGGATTGCGCGCCGCGCCCTTGCGGTCGATCGAGCGCGTCCCGAGCAGCACCATCAGGGCCAAGCCGCCAAACAGCATGATCGCGGCCGCCTCCGGATTGGCCAACAGATGGCCCGCGCCCCAGATCGCGATGCCCCACAGGAACGGATGGCGGGTAATGCGCAAAAAGCCCTTGGCGGGGTCGGGCTTGTTGAGGCCGCCTTCAAAGCCGGCCAATGTCGGGGCCGGCGTCACGAAACTGCCCGCCGCCAAAATCACGCCCAGGGTGTTGAGCATGTGGGCGATGTGGCGAAAGAAGTCCGGCGGCGCCCAAAGGGCCGTATTGGCCGGATCGATCCGGGCCTGGCCGAAGCTCCAGATCATCCAGGCAAGGCTGGCAAGGCTCGCCAGCGAGAACAGGCCCCGATAGGGCCCCTCGCCGATCGCGCCCACCGCAAGCCGCCGCAAACCCGTGGCGGACAAACCCACATGCAGCGCAATGAACACGCCAAGCGCTATGGCAAACTGATCCATGCTTCGCCCCAAAACGTTAGACCGCTAACACACACCAGAAAACCGCGATGAACAAGCCATTCATCCGCGCTTCAGCCGCCGCATTTCAACTTCATTCCCCGGAGGCGTTCAATGATGCGTGCACTGTTTGCGATGGCGGCCTTGCTGGTTTTTGCCTGCGGCGGGGCCAGCGCCCAGAGCGTCGTGATCGGGCCGAATGGCGTGGCGGTCTATGACCGCAACGGCGCCGGCTTTGTGGTGCGCGACGGCTATAGCGGACCGGCCTATCACCATCACGACGGCCGTGGCTGGCGCGACGATCGCTGGCGGCGCCGCGATTGGCGCGATGATCGCCATCACGGCTTTCATGACAAGAACTGGAAGCGCGATCACGACCGCCGCGGCTATGGCTATGGTTGGGGCGACAGCCGGTTTGACGGCCACCGCGACTGCCGCCGCGTTGAGCGGCGCGATTGGGTGAATGGCCGGCGCGTGATCATTTCAGAAGTGGTCTGCTTTGACCGCTGGGGCCGCGGCCAGCTGCAACCCGGTTCGGCTGTGTTGCGCGACTGCCCGGATTATTATCGCGGCTGGTGAGCTTGATCGGCGCGCCCGGCGCGGCCTAAGCCTAGGCGATGGCGAAACGGCGCGAGTCCTATATCCCGATCCGCAAGGCGAGCTTGCTTGACGCTTTGGCGAAAGCGCCGGGCCTTGATGACGCCGCGAAGGCCAAGTTCGCCGCCGCCGGGCGGCTGCTTGGCGCGCTGCTGCATCATCGCGCCTTTGAACGCCTGGAAGCGCTGAAGGCGCTCTATGATCCGTTCGATCCCGATGCCGCCTTAGCGGAGCCCAAAGGCGACAAGGCGGCTCTGTTGCAGGCGCTGGAGGCGATGCTCGCGCGAGCGGCGTTTGAGGAATTGTCGATCGCCCAAGTGCTCGTCGGGCGCGACCTCGACACCCTGCAAGACGTGCGCATCAAGCACCAGGACGCCGGCATCGGCCGGGTGCGCTTTTTCGTGCGCGGCGCGCGCCCCGAAACGGTTGTGCCGCGGCGCTGGTGGGGGCTGGTGAAGAAAAAGGTCGGCACCGAAATCTATGACGATGTGGTTGTCATCGCCGAATTGAAACCGCCTGAGGCCTTTGCCGATGAAAAGGAAGTGAAGCGGTTTGCGCGGTTGCGGCGCGGCGCGCGCGCGGGCGCGATCCTGCTGCGCCATTTCGGCGATACGCCACGCACGGATTTGGCGAGCCTGCATCCCGGCGCGGAGCCGACGATGAAGCGCCGCGACCAATTGATCTTGGGCGTGCCGGCTGTGGCTGGCGGCGCGCCGCTGCTGGTGCAGCTCGCCAATGCCGCGCCGATCATTTTCGTCACGCTGGCGGCGGCCTTTGGCGTGCAAGGCGCGCTGACACAAGACCGGCTGCAACATGCGCTGGCCGCGCTGTCCGGCATCGTGGCGCTCGGCGCGTTCCTGATGCGCCAACGTTTGAAGTTCAACGCTCAGCGCCTGGATTATCAAAAGAAGCTTTCGGACACGGTCTATTTCCACACCATCGCCAACAATGCCGGCATGCTCGATGGCTTGATGGCCGCGGCCGAACAGCAGGATTTGAAAGAGGCGCTGATCGCCTGGCGTGTGTTGCTGAGCGCCGGCCCGCTGACGCGCGACGACCTCGACAAAGCCTGCGAGGCCTGGCTGGCCGACAGCTTTGCCCTCTCGGTCGATTTTGAGATTGGCGATGCGTTGAACAAGTTGATCGAGCTGGGTCTGGTGCGCGCTGAGGGCGATCGCTTTGCGGCAATTGGCGCCGCCGAAGGCTTGCAGCGCCTGGATGCGATGTGGGACGCGGAGTTTGCCGCGACGTGATCGTCCGAATACGGACGATCAACCCCACCCTTTCACCGTTCACGCCCCCATCTGGCTGCGTAAAATCTGGCGGAAGCTGTCAATCGATTTCAGCGGCTGGTCGCCGTTCTTCAGCCGCCAGTAGGTCCAGCCATTGCAGGCCTCTGCGCCCATGGCGGCCGCCCCAATTCGGTGGATCGAGCCGGTGAGTTCGCCCAAAGCCAGGCTGCCATCGGCGCGCACGCGCGCTTCGCGCTTGCCGTCTGGCGAGATCAGCACATCGCCAGGGCGGATATAACCATGCTCGATCACAAGGCCGAACGGAATGCGCGGCTCGTCTTTTTTCGAGCGGGTGACGGCCAGGTCTTTGACGTCAGCGGGCGCCGCTTCGGCCATGCGCGCCCGCGCAGCCGCAAGATAGGTTTCATCGCGCTCAATACCGATGAAATGGCGGCCCAGCCGGCGCGCGGCCGCGCCCGTGGAGCCGGAGCCGAAGAACGGATCAAGCACCAGATCGCCGGGCTTGGTCGTGGCGAGCAGCACGCGATGCAGCAGCGCTTCGGGCTTCTGCGTCGGATGCAGTTTTTTGCCGTCTGCGTCCTTCAAGCGCTCCGCACCGGTGCAGATCGGCAGCGTCCAATCGGAGCGCATCTGCAAGTCGTCATTGAGCATTTTGAGCGCGTCATAGTGGAACGTGTATTTCGTGGTTTTCGATTTCGCCGCCCAGATCAGGGTTTCATGCGCATTGGTGAAGCGCGTGCCCTTGAAATTCGGCATCGGATTGGATTTGCGCCACACCACATCGTTCAAGATCCAATAGCCCAGATCCTGCAAAATCGCGCCGACGCGGAAGATGTTGTGGTAGCTGCCGATCACCCACAAAGCGCCATCCGGCTTCAAGCAACGCCGCGCAGCCGACAGCCAATCGCGGGTGAAGCGATCATAGGCGGCGAAATCCTCAAACTGGTCCCAGGCATCATCAACGCCATCGACCTTGGACTGGTCCGGCCGCGTCAGCCCGCCGCCGAGCTGGAGATTATAGGGCGGATCGGCAAACACCAGATCAGCGCAGCCGTCTGGCAGCTTGGCCATTTCGGCCACGCAGTCGCCAGCAATAATCTGATCGTGCAATTGGTCGCGCCGCATCGGCCCCTCGTGAGATGAAGTGCGCATTTCTGTCGCAACCCGGTAAACGAATGGTAGCGACAGAATCATGGGCCACGTGAAAGTCAAGCGCCGCGGCGTCGGCTGACGCCGTCGCCGCGCCATGGTGCGGTCAAGGGCTTTTGCAACGGATTTGCCCCATGCGCTTGCTTGCCCTTGCCGCCCTTGCCTTTGGACTGGCCGCGCCCGCTGTCGCGCACGACCATTGCCCCGCTCCCGGCCGGCATGAAAAATTTGGCGAGCAGCGGGCCTATTTTCAAGACGTGCTGGGCGCCTGCCGGGCCGATGGCTTCTGCTCGGCGGTGGTCGCCACCAAATCGAAAGCCGGCGCGGCCTGGGCCGAGCAGCTGCGCATTGCCCAGCCGACGCCGGGCGCGGCCTTTGTGATGTCTGTGGCGACCACCACGGCCATTCCTGCGCCCGCGCCAACGGCGCAATTGCGCGCCGGAAAGCTAAACCTGGCGGCGCCGGTCAAAGCCACGGCGGGCAACGAATTCACCCTGACGGACGCCAAGAAGACCGCCGCCCTGGTCGGCGCCGCGCGCGCATCGCGCAGCCTGCGCTGGACCTTCGCCAATGACAAAGGCGGCCTGGAGGCGGCCGAGTTCAGCCTGCGCGGCACGGCTAGGGCGCTGGATTGGATCGCCTGCATGGGCAAACCGAAATCGGCCGACTTGCCGCAACCCTTTGCTTTGCTCGATTACACCATCAAGGGCAGCGAAGCGGCGACGTCCAAGCGCTTTCAAGCCGAACTGCGCCGCCGCTATGGCCAGATGACCAATGCCGCCGCAATCGCGTCAGACATGCAAGATCAAGGTCTCGATTGTCAGGAGCCGGCGGGCCAGCCGGGCGCGTTGGACTGCCAAAGGGTACGCCAGGCGCCAGGCGAAGCGCCGTGTTTTGACGTCTGGCGCGCGAGCTTTGATCCGGCCGACACGCCTGCCGTGCAGGGCGACTATGTCCGCCGCTGCACTGGCGCGCTGCCGCCGCCCAAGCCCTAAGTGACGATCATCCGGGTTCGGACGATTCAGAACCGCCCGGCGGCCTCGCGCACCGGCTTGAAGCTCATGCGGTGAATGGGGCACGGGCCGAGTGCTGAAAGCGCCGCCAGATGCGCCGGCGCGCCATAGCCCTTGTTGGCCGAAAAGCCGTAACCGGGATAATCCGAACACGCCGCAATCATCAGCCGGTCGCGGGTGACTTTGGCAATGATCGAGGCGGCGGCGATCAAAGGCACATGGGCATCGCCGTCAATGATCGCTTCGACCGGGCAGCCAAGATCGGGCGGATCATTGCCGTCCACCAAGGCGGCGCTTGCGCCGCCAAGCGCCTCATAGGCCCGCCGCATCGCCAGCAGCGTGGCCTGGCGAATATTGAGCACATCGATCTCGGCCGCGCTGGCCTGACCAACGCCGACCTGGGCGCAAGCCATGATCTCGTCAAACAGTCGCGCGCGGGCGGTTTCGCTCAAGGTTTTGCTGTCGGCCAATCCTTTCGGGCGCCCACGCGCCGGCAAGATCACGGCGCTCGCCACCACCGGCCCCGCCAAGGGCCCGCGGCCGGCTTCATCGATGCCGCAAATCATCCGCCGGCGCCGTCACGCGAGCCCAGGGCCTCAGGCTTTGCAGGCGCCAAGACGTTCAGACACAACGGTGACCTTGGAGGTCATTTTGCCGGAGCCGCCGGTATCGGTTTCCACGCTGGCGGCCATGTCCATCCGGGTGGCCGTATAGCTACCAGCATAGGTCGAGGTCATGGAATGGCCTTCGCTGGCGCAGACCATTTGGCCGGCAATCTTGCCGCCAATGAAGGTCACATCATTGCGCGTGCAGGTCTCGTCTTGGGAGACGGTCTTTTTCCCGAACTCGGCAACATCGGCGGTGGTGACGCAATCGGTCACCACAGTCGGCGCGGAGGCGGCCATCTGCTTGGCCAAAGCCGGCGGCAGGCCGGGCGCGTTGAAGTCGCTGATCGTGATGGTGGTGCGCCATTCGCCCGGCTCGATCTTATCGACGAAAACCGGCGCGGCGGCGGCCGGCTTATCAGCGCTGGCCGGCGGCTTGGCGGCCGGCGGACTGCACGCGGCCAGGCCCAAAGCCATGGCGATCAAACCGAACCGGATCATGATCATCTCCCACGCCATGCTAGAGCACGCTCATCTCACAATTGATTGCCGTCGCGGATCGCGAAGGTGTCGCACTGGGCCGGATCGCCGCTGTCAAAGCCGCGCTTGAACCAGCGCATCCGCTGTTCGGACGTGCCATGGGTGAAGCTGTCGGGCACCACATAGCCGCGCGATTGCTTCTGCAGCCGGTCATCGCCGATGGCGTTGGCGGCGTTCAACGCCTCTTGCACATCGCCCGGCTCAAGCTGGTTTTTCCACTGCGCGGCATGGAAGCCCCACACGCCGGCAAAGCAATCGGCCTGCAATTCCATGCGCACCTGATAGACATTGTATTCGGCCTCCGGCAGCTGGCGGCGCAGCTTGGCGACCTGCTCTGCAATGCCCAAGAGGTTTTGGATATGGTGGCCGACTTCATGGGCGATCACATAGGCCTGCGCGAAATCGCCAGGCGCACCGAAGCGGCTTTTCAACTCATCGAAAAAGGCGGTGTCGATGTAAACTTTGCTGTCGGCCGGGCAGTAGAACGGCCCCGACGCCGCCGTGGCGTTGCCGCAAGCTGAAGCGACCTGGCCGCTGAACAGCACCAAGGTTGAGGGCGGATATTTCTGGCCGGCCGGCGCCTTGTAATAGCTCAATCCGCCTTCGGCGACGAGCTTTGTCCAGACATCCTCGATCGAGCCGAGCATGGCGGCGACCTGATCGCCGGTCTGATCCTTCGGGGCGCCGACCTGGGCCGGGCCGCTGGCCGCCGGCGCCTGGCCGCCTTGCATTCCAAGCAAGCCCATCAGCAGCGGGCGCGCCTGCGGGAAGAACAACATCAGGAGCCCGACAATGATCAGCCCCCCAATGCCAAGGCCGCCAGCCCGAACAGGAAGCCCGCCGCCCATTCCGCCGCCGCCGCCGCCACGTTGGCCGCGGCGGTCTTCGATGTTTTCAGAGCGGCGCTGGTCGTCGAGACGCATCAGATCTTCCCCTGGCTTTGGGCCTTGGACACTTTCCCGTGTTCCATAGCGCGCCCGAGACGCGGACGCTACTGGGCATAAGCTGGACCAGCGCCCACACATGTCCGGGGCCAAGGCGGCGGAATAGATCACCACAAGCGCTGCGGAAAGGACGTGTCGCTTAAGGCGGCGCGCGGGGGCAAAGAACCGCTGGCGGACCGCCGCGATGCGCCTCGCCGGCTGGAAACTTGCGGTCCAAGGTGCGCGCGGCCGATGCCTTGGGAGCGACGGCGCATAGGCAAGCCCCGGTCTGAGCGTGCAGCGATCGGCGCCAGTGTCGGCCCGCGTGCAAGCCGGACTTGGCTTGAAGCTCCAAACACGGATGATGGGTCTTGAACCACACCAGAAGCGCTGGGTCGTCGCGCGGCGGATACGCCACGCCCGCTTCGGCCAGCGTTGCGCGGATCGCATCGGCCAGCGCCCTGCCGTGCGTTCCAGCACGCGCACAAACCCGGGCGACGGCGCGCCACTGATCCACAGCGCAAGCCAGCGCTGGAGCAGCGCAAACCAGAGACTGACAAGGGCAAGGCGGGCGACGGCGTCGGTCATGGCGGCAAGGATCGCGCGCTGTGCAAGCCGGTCGGATTGGTGGGCGATCGCCCCAGCCGAATGCCCTGCGCGCCTTGATCGCGGCAAGCGCAGGGGCCGGGATAGCGGCGTGCGCTATCCGCCATCGCCGCTCCGCAGCGCCGTTAGGGATGGGTGATCAGGTAGAGCCGTTTGGCGACACTGTCGGACAGGCGCGTCAACCGGCGCATGGTTTTGACGTCCCAGCCATAGGCCTGCCGGCGCGCATTGGAGCGATCGCCAATGCGTCCGTCCATATCCTCGCGCTGGCGCACCGGGAACGGCCGCACGACATAAGGCGTAATGCCGTTTTCCCAAAAGCGGTCCATAGTTTGATCGATCGGCATAAAGATACGCCGGCCATAGCTGAGCATCTTCTTTGCCCCCTCAAGGCGGATCAGATAGGCGCCAAAGCCCAGAACATGGGTGCGCAGGCGATAGAGCCCGCCGGCCCCGACATCGCGCACGCGCCCGCCTTCATCACGCGGGCGCTTCGGGGCCAAAACCCGCCCGCGCTGCGATTCAAACCGCACCACCTCCCATACCGGGGCCGGATCATGGGCCAGTTCCTCCACCACGGCGGGGAAATCCGGCGTTACTGCGAGATCGTCCTCCATGATCAGCGCCACCGGGATCTGTTCGCGGACCATGCGCTCGTACAAGCGGTAATGACTGAGATAGCAGCCGATCTCGCTGTTCATCATCTCAACGCCGTAAACCCGCAGCGCCTTCTCGCGATCATAGACGGCCTCGCGATCAGCGGGCGTCAGTTCCTTGCCATAAACGCCGGGGACGAATTCTGCGCTCATGCCCAGCGCGGCGAGTACAGCCTGCATATGGCTGCGGCGTTCGATGTCATGGACGAGATTGATAACGAAGCGGGGAAAAGACGACATGCGTTCGCTCAGGCGACTGTAGGCTCCGGCGGGAGGTCTGCGCTTATCGATCAGCGGCGACCGAGGCGCAACGCCTAACTCCGCCTGCATCCGCCCCAAGAGATCGGCGCTGCATGGCTAGAGCGCAAGCCGCCAGGTTTCGCTGACCACGCCCGCGGGCAGCCAATCGACTGCAACTTCATCGACCAATTGAAACCCAAGCGCAGCGTACAGGCCGCGCGCGGGGCCAAGGTCGCTCGCCGTTTCCAGCAGCATGCGGCGCGCACCAGCAGCGCGCGCTTGCGCCAGGACCGCTTCTGACAAGCGCCGCCCGAGACCCTGGCCGCGCGCGGCGGCGTCGGCGTACAGAAAGCGCAATTGCGCCCAGCCATCGTCGCGCATCTTGAGCGCCGCCGATCCGACCAGCGCCGCCCCGGCCCGCGCCGCCAGCACCACATCGCCCGACGCGGGGGCGGCGACAAAGTCGGCGAACGCTTGGATCACATAGTGCTCGAACACCGGCGGATAGCCGAACTCGCCGCAATAAATCTCAACATGGCGGGTGATGATCCGACCGAGATCGCCAGTGCGGGCCGGCGCGATCACGATCGGGCTCGCTATAATCATTGTCGGTCCCTTTGGCGTGAAATTGTCCAATAGAGCGGCCGTGTTGGCGCCTCAACCGACCGTCCTGTGGCCTTGCGGCTGTGCACCGACCACCTTCGCTTGACACCCCGGCGAGCGCCAGTATGGTCCGCGCCGCAAATCGGGGGCGTCCATGCCGAACACGGCCGGGCCGGACCCGGAGCAACCCCTTCCGCCAACGGACGGCGTCGACAGCAGCCAAGACGGCCGCCTGGAAGACATCGACCGTCGGCTCAATGACGCATTGGAGCGTCGCTCAGCGCAAGACGCGGCCGCCGAGGCCAGGCAGGCGCAGGCGGCGGCTTCACGCGCATCCGGCGCGGCCTGGCGAATCATGATTGATCTCGTCGCCGCCGTCGCGGTGTGCGGCGCTTTGGGGTATGGCGCGGGGTTGCTTGTCGGCGGCCAGGCGCTGGGGCTGATTGCGGGGCTGGTTGTCGGTTTCGGAATTGGCATGGTCATGGCTGCGCGTGCGGCCATGCAGTTACAACGCGCCGCTCCGCCGCCCAAGGGCGCGGACGGCTCCGACGGATGAGGCCTGCGTGTATATCGACGCAAACCCGATGAAGCAGTTCGAGCTTAAGCGGTATATCCCGCTTGAGATCGGCGGTTTTGACGTCACCTTCACCAATGCCTCGATGTGGATGCTGGTCGCGGTCGCGATCATCACCGGGCTGGTCTATGTCGCGACCAACAAGGCGCAATTGGTGCCGACGCGGCTGCAATCGCTCGTCGAGATGTTCTTCAACTTCGTGCGCAACACCGTGGAACAGACCATCGGCCATGACGGAATGAAGTTTTTCCCGATCGTGTTCACGCTGTTTGCCTTCATCCTGACCTTGAACCTGATCGGGATGAGCCCGTTTGCGTTCACCGTCACCAGCCACTTGAGCATCACCGCAGCGCTTGCCGTGCTGGTGTTTGTGATCGTGCTGTTTGTTGGCTTTTCCAAGAACGGCCTGGGCTTTTTCAGCCGCTTCTGGCCGTCCGGGGCGCCCTGGTGGATCGCCTGGCTGATTGCCATCATCGAATTTGTTTCGTTCCTCATCCGCCCCTTCACGCTGGCGGTGCGGCTGTTTGCCAATATGCTGGCCGGCCACACCATGCTCAAGGTTTTGGCGGGCTTTATTCCAATGGGTCTGGCCGCCGGCGGCGCCGGGCTTCTGGCCGGGCTTGGCGCCACGGTCGGCGTTGTGGGCGTCACCGCGCTGGAATTCCTCGTCGCCGGATTGCAGGCCTATGTCTTCACGATCCTGACCTGCATCTACCTGTCTGAAGTGGTGCATGACCCGCACCACTGAGCGTTTCCTCTAACCTGCACATCCAACCTGGGAGTTTATCATGGACGATCTCGCACTCATGGGCCGTTTCATCGGCGCTGGTCTGGCCTGCTTTGCGCTGCTCGGCGCCGCCATCGGCGTGGGCAACATCTTTGCCGCTTACCTGGAAGGCGCGATGCGCAATCCGTCGGCGGCCGCCAGCCAAACCGGCAACCTGTTCGTCGGCGCCGGCCTTGCTGAAGCCGCCGGCCTGTTCGGCTTCGTGATCGCGATCATGCTAGTGCTTGGCATCGTCGGCTAAGCGTTCGGAACCGGAAAGGATTAGCCGTGGCTGACCAGGCGCATGGCGCAGCCGCTGCGGTGGCCGAGGGGGCGAAAGCCTCCCCCGGCATGCCGCAGCTGGACCCGTCCTTCTTCACCAGCCAACTGTTCTGGTTGGTTTTAAGCTTCGCGCTGCTCTACTGGCTGCTCAGCCAGGCGCTGCTGCCGAAGGTCGATAGCGTCTTGGCCACCCGCGCCAAGACAATCAAGGACGATATCGACGCCGCCGCCAAGGCCAATGCCGAAGCGGCCGCCGCCCTGCAGGCGTATGAAAAATCGCTCGCCGGGGCCAAGCGCGAAGCCCGCCAATTGGCTGAAGGCGTGCGCGCCGAAGCCGCCAGCGCCCGCAACAAGGCCAATGCCGAAGCCGATGCGCGGCTCGACGCAAAACTGACCGCCGCGGAAGCCAAGGCCGCTGGCGAACGCGCCGCCGGGATGACCGCCGCGCGCAGTGCGGCCGCCGATGTCGCGCGCGCGATCGTGGCCCGCCTCACCGGCGCCCAGATCGATGACGACGCCGCCCGCAAAGCGGTGGGGAGCTGATCCATGCAGGTGCAGTTTTTCGCCGCCGCCGCCGAAGGCGCTGCCCACGGCAAGGCCGATCTGTTCACGCAAATGACCACTGATCCCAAGTGGTTCATCGCCTATTGCATGATCTTGTTCTTCGGCTTGCTGATCTGGCAGGGCGTGCACAAATTCATTTTCAAGGCGCTCGATGACCGCGCCGCCAGCATCGCCAAGGAATTGGCCGAAGCCAAGCGCCTGCGCGAAGAGGCCGCCAAGCTGCTGGCCGACTATAAGGCCAAGGAAACCGCCGCCGCCGCCGAGGCGCAAAACATCGTCGCCGACGCAAAGGCCACAGCCGAAAAGATGCGCGCCGACGCCGCCCGCGAATTGGAAGCCGAAATGGCGCGCCGCCAACAGCTCGTGGAAGAGCGCATCAAACGCGCTGAAGCCCAGGCCGCGGCCGATATCCGCGGCGCCGCCGCCGACGCTGCGATCGCCGCCGCTGAAAAGCTGTTGCGCGGCGGCGTCGATGCGGCGATCCAGGGCCGGCTGGTTGCCGATGCGGCCAAAGGCTTGACCAAAGCGTTGAGCTGAAACCGACCCAGATTTAAGGTGTGGACGCTCAATCCACGCAGGCCCTAACGTTGTGGCGGCTTGCGCGATGCTTTGCGCTTGGCGGTGACCGGGGCGCTTTCGTCTGTCTCAAACATCGGGTTCTGATCCCACAGGCTCTTGAACGCGGTGTCGAGCAGATAATCCGGCAGCCGGCACGATAGCGCCTTTTCCCCGCTCATGGCGACGATCTGGCGATCCTTTGACATCGCGCGCAGCTGGTCAGCGTCGATATCGCCGATCAGTTCGGAGCTTTCTTTCGCCATCAGGTGATTGGCGACGCCAAACAGCTGAAACACCCCGGCATTGTTGAAAATCGTGCGCCAGTCTTTGGGATAGAGCCGCTGCAGCTGGCTCAAATCCTGAAAGAACGGCCAGACCTGCAGGCCATAGCCGCGCAGCAAAGTCATGGATTGGCGCAGCGGCCCGAATTCGCCAAGCTGGGCGCATTCGTCGAGCATGAACAGCGTCGAGCGCTTGGGACGGCGCCGGCGGCCCATGACGGTGAGCATCAGCGAGCCGACCCACAGCCGCAACAATGCGCCATGGCTTTCCAGTTTGTCCGGTGGGATAACGATATAGATCGTCATCGGCGCGCCTTCGCGCACGGCGTCGAGATCAATCGTTGAGCGCGACAGCGAACGCAGCGCGCTATCGGAGTTCACCACCTTAAGATAGCTCTGCGCGGTCGACAAAATGCCCGAGCGCGTCTGTTCGGTGATCGGCAAGAAGGACGAGATGTTCTGCTTCGACAGCCGGTTGATGTTCTCGTGGCTCTCCAGAAGCGAAGCGAGATTATAGACCGCGTCATCGCTCATCAGGATTTCGCGCACGCGGCCGAAATGGCGCTCATTAGCGGACGCGGTTTCGGCAACCGCCGCGATCACGCCGCTCATCAAAGAGCGACCCCAATTGTCCCAGAACGGCTCCTTGTGGAAACCGGCGTCGCCCGCAAGCAGGGACGCCAGCATTTCAGCGTCTGCATCGAGCAGCGCGCCGGGGCGGTTGAACAGGTCAAACGGGTTGAGACTGTCGGTGCGCCGGCCGACCGCCTGGAATGGATCAAGCAGCAGCACCTGCTGGCCCATCTCTTTGCGGCGGCGATGGGTGACGTGCCAAGTTTCGCCCTTGGGATCGATGACGATCACGCTGCCCTCAAAGCGCAGCAGGTTCGGGATGATAACGCCGCGGCCCTTGCCGGCGCCGGTGGGCGCGATGGTCAGCAAGTGGCGGTCCTCGGAATAAAGGATCGGCTCTTCCAGCGGCAGGCGCGGCTGAGTTTCTTCACGCGAGGGGGCAGAAAACCCGATCGGTTCGCGCGGCTGTTCGCCGGCGCGCCACCCGAGCAGAAGCTCCAAGGGCCGCTCGCCCGTCGCGACCTTGGCGCGGCGCTTTGGCGCTTGGGCTTTGGGCTTGGCGGGCATTCGCAACTCCATCATCCGCGCAGGCGAACACGGGACAGAGGAATCCCTCCACCCGCGAACGACACGCTTAGACGCTGATTGCGCCCGGACGTAGACGGATTGAGGCCAGACGACGGCGCGCAAAGCAAGCGGATGCACGTCGAATATTTGTCTTGACAGTTTCGCCCCGCGAAGACTGACCCGATATCTCGCGCCGGCCGGGCGTTTTGGCGTTTGGCGCGCGAACTAGGCTCGCCTGTTTGGGGCGCTGGAAACCTTACAAGATCAGCAGCCTGGGCGGCCGCGACGCAAAAACCGCGCGGCCATTGGAAGCCGCGCGGTTGGTGATGCACAATGCTGTTGCTGTGCTTAGAAAGCGTTCTTGGTTTTGAGCGCGCGCATGTTTACGGCGGCCTCGTTCTCTTCAAGCTCGAGCTTCTTGATCAGGTCGCGCAGATATTCCTGCTCCTGCACGTTAATCACGCGGTCTGCGAACACGATATCGCAGGCGTGCAGGAACACCGACATGCGCATTTCCTTGGGCTCGCGCGACAGGCTGAAGACGGCGTTGGCGATCAGGTTTTTGATCTTGGTTTTGTCTTCCAGTTCGTCCTTCCAATCGATCATCCATTTGCGGATCTGCTCATCGCCCAAGGCCTTCAAGGTCTTGGTGCGGTGGGCGAGCGCGGCCAACTCTTCCTGTTCTTCCGGCGCGACTTTACCGTCAATGAACATGGCAACGGCCAGGACAGCGAAGAACGCCTCCTCCTTGCCCATGCTGCCTTGGACGCCCTTAAAGATATCGTCAAACAAGCTCATCGCGCCGCTCCTCGGTTGGTCTCTTGGTTCCCTAGTCCACCGCATGGTAAAGGCGCAAGTGCGGCCAAACCGGACTTAAGCGGCGTTTTTTGCGCGCAGCGCCAGCGCCATGTTCTGCGCCGCCTTTTCCGACAGCGCGAACCGCTTGACCAACATGGCGAGAAATTCTTTTTCCGCCGGCGCCACGATCTGGTCGGCAAAGATGATGTCGCAGCAATGGGCAAACAGGCTCAAGCCCATTTTCGGCGGGATCGATCGGCAAGCCTCAAACGCGAGCTTTTCCAGGGCCTCTGGCGATTTCAACATCGGCTCAAAGCGCAGGCGCGCGCGCTCCAATTGCGGCGGGCGCAATGACCGCAATGTCTTGGTGCGGTGCGACAGCGCCACCACCTCGCGCAGTTCTTCAGGATCAGCCCTGCCATCGGCATAGACCGCGCACAACAGCAGCGCATAGAACGCTTCCCGCACCGGCATTTTCGGCTTCATGCTCAGCAGAAAGCGTTCAAAACCGTTGAGGTTCTCGCCAAGTGGCGCGCGCCCGATAGGCCGGCCGGTTTGGCCGGCGCGGCCCCCCCATTTGGCCGGCGGCTCGGTCACCGCGAGGGGGTCGCGGTCCGCAACCGGCGCGTTTTTCGGCGCGCGCTTGTCTTTCAGCGCCATTGGTCACATTCCCACTTGGCCCCGCCCCCGCGGAGTGAAATCCTAGCGCGCTGGGCCATCCCCATGCAAGCCAAGGCCCGCTGGAGCATCCCATGCCGCGCATCCCCTATGCCGCGCCCGCCGCCGACAGCCCGGCCGGCCGGCTCATCGCCCGCTTGCCTTTGAATGTCGCGCGGATAATGGCGCACAGCCCAGATCAGATGCTGGCTTTTCAGACATTTGGCGAAGCGGTTCTCACCAAGGGCGAACTCGATCCCGCCTTGCGCGAATTGGCCATTCTGCGCATTGGCCATCTCCATGGCGCGACCTATGAGACCCATCACCATGAGCGGATCGGCCGCGCCGTTGGGATGAGCGAGGACCAGATCACCGCCGCCCGCAGCGGCGTCAGCGCCAACAATGACGACGCCCTTGTGATCGCCGTCTCCGAGGCGCTCGATCGCGACGGCCGCTTGAGCGATGGCCTGTTTGCCCAAGCGCTTTCGCGGTTTGGCCCGCGTCAAACGGTGGAGCTGGTTCTGGCGGTCGGCTTCTATGGCATGGTCAGCCGGTTCTTGAACGCCTTTGGCGTGGAGGTGGAGGATACGCCGCTCACCCTTCCACGCGTGGAGGGTTAGGCCAAGATCCGCGCCTTCTCCGCTGGCGGCAGAAAACTCGCTTCGATCGAATTACGCGCCAGATGTGCGATCGCGCCGTCGCCCATGCCGAGATGGTCGCGCACCGCGGCGATATTGGCGCCGAGATAGCCGCCGAAATAGGCCGGATCGTCGGAATTGATCGTGGCCTTGATTCCGAGATCGAGCATCTCTTGCAGCGGGTGATCGGCCATCGCTTTCACCACACACAGCGACAGGTTCGACAAGGGGCAGACGGTGAGCGCAATCTGCTCCTTCACGATCCGCTCAATCAGGCGCGGGTCTTCCAAGGCGCGATTGCCGTGATCGATGCGATCCACTTTCAGCACATCGAGCGCCTGCCAGACATATTCCGGCGGGCCTTCTTCGCCGGCATGGGCAACGCGCTTCAGGCCGGCTTCGCCGGCAATTTCAAAGCAGCGCTGGAACTTTACCGGCGGATGGCCGACTTCGGAACTATCCAGGCCAATACCGAGCAGTTTGTCGAACCAAGGCTCGGCCTGTTTCAAGGTCGCCAAACCCGCCGCTTCATCCAAGTGGCGCAGCAAGCACAAGATCAGCCCGCCGCTGATCCCGTGGCGGGCGCGCCCGCGGCTTAAGCCCGCGAGCAGGCCTTCCATCACCACAGCGAACGGAATGCCGCGATCGGTATGGGTTTGGGGATCGAAAAACAGTTCGACATGCACAACGCCGTCGGCCGCCGCGCGATCCAAGTAGGCAAGCGTCAGATCGTGAAAATCCTCCGCCGTCTGCAACACCTGCGCGCCCTGATAATAGATATCGAGGAAGTCCTGCAGGTTGGAAAAGGCATAGGCCGCGCGGACCTCTTCGACCGACTTGAACGGGATCTCCATCCGATTGCGGCGGGCCAGATCAAACATCATGTCCGGCTCCAGCGAACCTTCCAGATGCATGTGCAATTCAGCGAAGCGGGGCGATGTCATGGGCCGACATTACCGCCCCGCTTGCGCCCGTCAAAGGCCCAACGTTTGCAGCATCGCGGCTTTGGTTTCCGCCGATAGGCTTTCGCCGTCATTGATGAATTTGCGCACCGAATCGGCATTGACGCCGGTGATGCGGACATGGGCGGCGTCCGCGGCGTCATTGGCGTCGACCTCGATCTTTTGGCCGCCGGCATTGATCGCCACCTTGGCGTTGTCGCCGCTTTCGTCGGAGACCACATCGATGCCGACAAACGGAATCTTGATTTTCACCTTGTCGCCGCCTTCGGCGGTGGCTGCAGCCAAGGCGCCGCCATGGCGCGCGATCAGGGCCTTGGCGTCTTCCGATGGCATGATCGCCGACTGCCCTTCGGCCGCGCGGGCCGCGGCAGCCTTCCCATCCGGGCCAACGACATAAAAGATCTTGGCGTGCTGAACGGCAAACACCTGCATCACATAACCGCCATCCTTGGGCTCGCCGCCTCCGGCCGCGACCACGACTTTTTCGCCGCCATCGGTCGACACCGCCACCTTGCCAGGCAAGCATCCGATCGCCGCCAAGCCCAGCATCACCAAGCCCAGCATCACCAAGCCCAGCCTCACCAAGCCCGGCCTCACCAAGCCCGGCCTCACCAAGCCCGGCACTGGGGCAAACGCACGCGACATGATCATGGACTGACCCTCCTGGAGCATTCTCAGCCAACATCCGTTCGTTGAGAATGCTCTATGCTTATGATTTTAGACCGCATTCGGACAAAAAACCGCACACGCTTTTCCTGAATGCGGTCTTGGATAAGATGCACACACCCGGCGGCCCGGATGCAGGCGCTTCCCTTGCCATGAACCGCGCGACCAGCCAATCCAAGCCCATGATCCGCATCGCCCATCCCGCCGACATCCCTGCTTTGCACGCCCTTGTCGAAAGCGCCTATCGCGGCGACAGCGCCCGCCAGGGCTGGACCCATGAAGCCGATCTGCTCGGTGGCCAGCGCACCGATCCCGGCCGCCTGGCCGCCCAATTGGCCGACCCGACCGAGACGGTGCTCGTGATTGAGGGCCCGGGCGGAGGGCTGGATGGCTGCGTCGCGATCAGCGATCTCGGCGCTGGCGCGGCCATGCTCTCGATGTTGGCGGTCCGGCCGATGCAGCAAGGCGGCGGACTGGGCGCGCGCCTCATCGCAGCCGCCGAAGCCGACGCCCAGACGCGCCTGCGCGCGCACACCATGAAGATGACGGTCATCTCCCACCGCCTCGAACTGATCGCGTTTTATGAACGGCGCGGCTATCGCGCGACGGGCGAGACCAAACCCTTTCCGGCGCACGATCCGGGCTTTGGCCTGCCCAAGGTGGACGATTTGGCGTTCATCGTTCTGGCCAAACCCTTGGCCGGCCAGCACGGTTAATCGCTGGAGCCCCTGCGGGCCGGCTGCCGCAACAGGCTGGACAATTGGGACGTTCGGGCTAGAAGCGCCTGCTTGACCGATGCGCCCCCCCAGTCTGCGCCGGCGGCGCGCGCCGCTTTGGCCCCACCCAGCGGCCTGACCTTAACCCAGGGCGTGGCGATCGTCGTGCTGGCGCTGCTGGGTCTGCGTTTGGCGGCAGCGGCGGCGATGCCGCTTGCCAATGATGAAATCCTGTATTGGCGTTACTCCAAACATCTCGGCTTTGGATTTCTCGATCATCCGGCGCTGAACCCGGCCATGATCAAGCTCGGCACGAGCCTGTTTGGCGACAGCCCCTTTGGCGTGCGCGTGATGGCGGTGCTGTCGGGGCTGCCGGCGACCTGGGCGGTCTGGCGCGCCGCCACGCTGCTCAGCAGCGATCCGCGCACCGGCCTTTATGCGGCGCTGTTCTTCAATCTCACTTTGGCGATGAGCATTGGCGGGCTGATCGCCACCTCTGACAGCGCCGTGATGATGACCTGCGCCTTGCTGCTGTTTGCCCTCGCCAAACTGACGACCAGCCGGAACGGCGTGTGGTGGCTGGCGGTTGGCGCGTGCGTCGCTTTCGGGATGTACGCCAAATATACTGCCGTCTTTCTCGGCTTTGGCGTTGTTGCGTGGATGGCGCTGGAGCCGACCATGCGGCGCTGGTTTGCCAGCCCCTGGCCCTATCTTGGCGCGGTCTTGTCGCTGGCCCTCTTTGCACCCGTGCTGGCCTGGAACGCGGAGCGGGAATGGGCCTCGTTTGCTTATCAGTCTAGCAGGATGGCGGTGCACAATCTGGAGCCGAAATTCATTGGCGAGTTTATCGGGTCCCAGATCGGCTTGGCGACGCCGGCGGTGTTTGTGCTGGTCGTGCTGGGGCTCGCGCTCAAGCCGCCGGGCGGACCTGCGCCGCGTTTGCTGCTGGCGTGCCTGATTTTGCCTTTGATGGGCCTGTTTTTGGCGCAATCGACGCATGAGCGAGTGCAGGGCAATTGGCCGATGGTGGTCTATCCTGTCATGGCGATCGCAGCGGCTTTGGGCTGGCGTCACGCTGGCGCCACAGGCGGGGCGGCGCTGTGGGCGCGCTGGTCGGGTCGGCTGGCCGCCCCCTTTACCTTCGTGCTGACCGCGGTGGTGTTGGCGCACGCCGTGTTTGCGATTTTGCCGCTCAAACGCGATCCAGTGGCTCGCGAATTGAGCCTTGGGTTTGATCGCGTGGCCGTGGCGATGGAGCGCCAACGCGAAACGATTGGGGCCAAGGCCATCCTGTCGCCGGAATACTCAACCACCATCCTGTTGAGCTTTTATGGCCGCCCAGACGGGGCCTATCATCAAGTCAATGAGCGCGTGCGGTGGAGCAATGAACCCACCCCAAACCCGGCCCTGTTTGACGGGCCGATCCTGTTTGCCAATCGCCTTAATGTCACCATGGAGCGAAAACTGCGCAAGCGTTTCGCCGAGGTTGAGAAACTTGAGACGATCCGCCGCTTTGCCCACGGGCGTCCCTATGAGACCTATGAACTCTGGCGGGTCGCCAAACCAATCGGCCCGGCGCTGAATCCGATGTTCCCGATCCGCCTGAAAGAAGTGCAATATGAAGACCTCTGAGGCCTTTGCGCGCACTTTGCCGACCGCCGGCCCGGCCGAACGCCTCGATCTCAGCATCGTCTTGCCAATCTATGAGGAAGAAGAAAGCCTGCCGCAGTTGTTTGCCCGGCTGTTTGCCGTGCTCGATCCGTTGGGCAAGAGCTATGAAATTGTTGCCGTCAATGACGGCAGCGCCGATCGCTCCAGCGATGTACTCGGCGAGATTGCGCGCGCCCATAGCCAAGTCCGCGTTGTCGATTTCCGCCGCAATTACGGCCAGACCGCCGCGCTGATGGCCGGCTTTGATTTCGCCCGCGGCGAAATCATCGTCACGCTCGACGCCGACTTGCAAAACGACCCATCCGACATTCCCAATCTGCTGACCAAATTGAACGAAGGCTATGACGTCGTTTCCGGCTGGCGCGCCAACCGCCAGGACGCCGCGATCAAGCGCAATTTCGTCAGCCGCGTCGCCAATGGCGTGATCTCCAAAGTGTCGGGCGTGAAGCTGCATGATTATGGCTGCACGCTGAAAGCCTATCGCCGCGATATTCTTACCGATGTGCGCCTGTACGGGGAGATGCACCGCTTCATCCCGATCTATGCCAGCTGGATGGGCGCCAAGGTGGTGGAAATTCCGGTCGGCCATGCGGCGCGCCAGTTCGGCCGCTCCAAATATGGGCTGAACCGCATCTTCAAAGTGCTGCTCGATCTGGCGGTGCTGAAGTTTCTGGAAAGCTATCTGGTCAAGCCGATCTATGTGTTTGGCGGCTTCGGCATGGCGGCTTTGGCAAGCTCCGTTCTGGTGCTGACCTGGGCGCTGGGCCTTAAGTTCTTTGGAAACACCTCGCTCATCCAAACCCCGCTGCCTTTGCTGGCCGCGATGCTGTTTCTGATCGGCTGCATCAGCGTGCTGATGGGGCTGCTCGCTGAAATCATGATCCGCACCTATTTTGAGAGCCAGGGTTCGCGGCCCTATCTGGTGCGCAAGCTGACGAACTTTCCGGGCAAGGGCTGATGTGCGGTTTGGCCGGCTTTGTCGGCGCGGGCGACCGTGACGATCTCACCGCCATGGCCTGCGCCATCGCCCATCGCGGCCCCGACGGCGCGGGGTTTCATATCGAATCCGAACACGGACTATTCCTCGCCCATCGCCGCCTCGCCATCCTCGACATCGCCGGCGGCGCCCAGCCGATGTGGACCGCCGATGGCCGCTACGCCATCATCTACAATGGCGAAGTCTACAACCACGCCGAACTGCGCGCCGAACTCACCGCCAAGGGCGCTCGCTTCCAGACCGACCATTCCGACACCGAAGCCCTGCTGCACGCTTTTGCCGCATGGGGCGAAGCGATGCCGGCCAAACTCAATGGCATGTTTGCGTTTTGCATCTATGACAAACCGCGCCAGCGCCTATTCTTCGCCCGCGACCGCTTTGGCGAAAAGCCGTTGTTCTTTGCCCGCCAGAATGGCCTTTTTGCCTTTGCCAGCGAGCTTTCCGCCATCACCGCCCATCGCCGCTTTCGCGCCGCGCTCAATCCGCACAGCGTGCAAAAGCTCATGGCCTATGGCTTCTTGCCGGCGCCAAACGCGATCTTTGCCGATTGCGAAAAACTCCCTCACGGCCACAGCGCCACCTATGACCTCGCCACCGGCGCCCTCGCGATCAAACCCTATTGGCGCTTCACCTTCCGCACCGAGCCTGCCTGGCTGGAGCGACGCGAAGAGGACCTGGCCGAAGAGCTGCGCGCGCTTTTGTTCCAGGCCGTGGAGCGGCGGCTGATCTGTGACGTGCCGCTTGGCTTCTTCTTAAGCGGCGGCATCGATTCCAGCGCCGTGCTCGCCGCCGCCGCGCGCGTCGTACCGGCCGACAATCTGAAAACCTTCACCATCGGCTTTACCGAAGACAGCTACGATGAAAGCGCCCATGCCGCGCGGGTCGCTGCCCATTTCAACGCCGCCAATGCTCTCGATCGGCTCGATCTCACCAGCGCGCGCGACCTTGCGCCCAGCGTGCTTGCCCGCCTCGATGAGCCCTTGGGCGACGCCTCGATCCTGCCGACGTCGTTGCTGTCCCAATTCACCCGCCGCCAAGTCACGGTGGCTTTGAGCGGCGATGGCGGCGATGAATTGTTCGCCGGCTATGATCCGTTTCAGGCGCTCGCGCCGGCGCGGCTTTACGCCACGCTGACGCCACGCGGCGTGCATGACGCGCTGCGCGCGGCGGTGCAGCGCCTCCCCGTTTCGGGCGCCAATATGAGCCTTGATTTCAAACTGCGCCGCACGCTGTCGGGGCTATCGTATCCGCAAAGCCTGTGGAACCCGGTCTGGCTTGCCCCGCTCGATCCGCGCGGGGTCGCTGATATGTTTGTTGAGCCGCTTCCCGCAGAGGAACTTTATGCCGAAGCGCTGACCGTGTGGGAGCGCGACCCGGCTCTTGGCCTCATTGATCGCACGCTGGCCTTCTACACCAATTTCTATCTGCCCGACGACATCCTGATGAAGGTCGATCGCGCGGCGATGATGCATTCGCTGGAAAGCCGCGCGGTGCTGCTCGACAACGATCTTGTCGATTTCTGTGAGCGGCTGCCGCACCAATGGAAGTTCCGCAACGGCCAGCGCAAGTATCTGCTCAAACGCGCGCTGCGCGGCCTGTTGCCGGACGCCATTATCGACCGCAAGAAGAAAGGCTTCGGGATCCCTACGGCAACCTGGCTGAAATCCATGCCGGCGCAAGCGCCGCTGGCGCCGATCGCTGGCGCACGGCTCGATAAAGTCGCGCAGGCTTGGGCCGATCACCGCGCCGGGCGCGTTGATCACCGCCTGTTTTTGTGGACCTGGCTTTCGCTGCAAAGCTTCCAAGGCGGCGCCGCCGCGCTGGCGCGCGCAGCATGATCGCTGAGCTTGCCCGACGTTATGGCCGTCTCGGCCGCTATCTGCTCGTCGGCGCCGGAACGACCGGCTTTTATACCGTGCTGATGATCGCCCTGCACACCAGCGGCTGGATCAAAGATCCAACGCTTGCCGCGGCCGCCGCCTTCATCGCCACCCAACCGCTTGCTTTCTATCTCCATAGCCGCACGACCTATGGCGATGTTGCACGCGCGCGCTTCCAATTGACGCGGTTTCTGATCGTCGCCGGCGTCATGTTCCTGGTCACCGCGGGCACAATGAAGCTGGTCGACATGGCCGGCCTACCCTTCTGGATCGGGCTTGCGGTCGGCTATGTGTTGGGTCCCTTGGTGACATATGTCGTCAATGCGCTGTGGGTGTTCCGCACCAAGAAGCTTCTCGAACTGGATCGCTAAGTCCGGCTTAGCTCAGACCTAAGCCGCGCCCGATTGCTGCGCCGGCGTCAGAATGAAACCAGTGTGCGTGGTAGGTTTTCATGTTCCAGTACGACGCCCGCGATCAGGCGATCATTGACGCCCGCGTCGCGCAGTTCCGCGATCAAACCCAGCGCTTCCTCGCCGGCCAGCTCAGCGAAGACGAGTTCAAGCCGCTGCGCCTGCAGAATGGGCTCTATATCGAGCGCCATGCCCCAATGCTGCGCATCGCCATTCCTTATGGCGTGGTGTCGGCCCGCCAGCTGCGCGCCTTGGCTGACATTACCCGCCGCCATGATCGCGGCTACGCCCATTTCACCACCCGCCAGAATATCCAGTTCAACTGGGTCAAGCTGGAAGAAGCGCCCGACATTCTAGAGCAGCTCGCCGCCGTGCAAATGCACGCCATCCAAACCAGCGGCAGCTGCATCCGCAATGTCACGACCGATGCATTTGCCGGGGCCGCAGCAGATGAACGCGTCGATCCGCGCCCCTATGCGGAGCTGCTGCGCCAATGGTCCACTCTGCATCCGGAATTTGCGTTCCTGCCGCGCAAGTTCAAAGTCGCCTTCAACGGCGCCCACACCGATCGCGCCGCCATCGGCGTGCATGATCTGGCGTTTGATCTCTATCGCGGCGCCGATGGCGAAGTTCTGGCGCGTGTTCTGGTCGGCGGCGGGCAAGGCCGCACGCCGCGGCTGGCCAGCGTCATCCGCGAAGACCTTCCTTGGCGCGATCTGCTGAGCTATTCCACCGCCGTGCTGCGCACCTATAATCGCTTCGGCCGGCGGGACAATATCTTCAAGGCGCGGATCAAGATCCTGGTCGAGGCGCTCGGCGCGGAAGGCTTTGCGCACGAGACCGAAACCGAATTTGCCGCCTTGCGCAGCGGGCCTGAAACCCTCACCGATGAAGCGCTTGCTTACATCGCCGGCTTCTTTGCCGATCCCACATTTACCGCCGCGCCGATTATCGGCCCCACGGGCTCCGCCGATTTCCGCCGCTGGATGGCGCGCAGCGTCAGCGCCCACAAACACGCCGCCTATGCCTGCGTCACACTCAGCCTGAAGCGCGCCAGCGCCGCGCCAGGTGACATCACCGCCGATGAACTGGACGCCGCCGCTGCCCTTGCCGAGCGCTTCAGCTTTGGCGAAGCGCGCGTGACCCATCACCAGAACATCGCGCTGGCGCATGTCGCGCGCTGCGATCTTGTGGGCTTGTGGCAAGCCGCCAAAGAGGCCGGTCTGGCCGAGCCGAATATTGGCCTTGCCACCGATGTCATCACCTGCCCCGGCGGTGATTTCTGCGCCCTGGCCAATGCGAAATCGATTCCGCTGGCGCGCGCCATCCAGAAAGCGCTCGGCCCGCGCATCGATGAAATCGGCGATCTGACGATCAAGATTTCCGGCTGCATCAATGCCTGCGGCCATCACCATATCGGCAATATCGGCCTGATCGGCATCGATAAGAACGACGAGGAATGGTTCCAGGTTCTCGTCGGCGGGCGCTCCGACAACAAGGCCGCACTCGGCAAGCTGATCGGCAAGGCCATGCACCGCGATTCAGTGCCTGGTTTGATTGACCGCCTGATCGATCATTATCTGGCGCTCCGCAACGACGGCGAAACCTTTATCGACACCTTTGAGCGGCTGGGCTTTGACAGCTTTCGCGACGCCGCGCTTGCGCTGGAGGCGCTGCACTGATGGGACAGCTATTGCTTTTGAACGCATCCGGCGCGCGGCTGGGCGCGGCTTTGCCGGACGGCGCCTTTCGGCCCGCGCCCGCCCCGATTGCAGCGCCGGACTTGGCCCAAACCAATGCCGGCCAGGGCGATGGCCGTGAGCGGATCAAGGCCAATGTCGCCCAGGCGAAGGCGGCGACGATCACGCACTGGGAAGGCGGGGCACTGCTGGACCTCAACGCGTGGCGCGACCAAAGCGGGCCGGCGGTTGTGCTGATGCCGCAGGATGATCCGTTATTGCTTCGCGCGCGGCTGAGCGAACTGAAACTGATCGCGATCGAATTTCCCCGCGCCACCGATGGCCGCGGTTACAGTCTCGCGCGGATCATCCGCGAGCGCCTGAATTGGCGCGGCGAGCTGCGCGCGGTCGGCGATGTGCAGATCGATCAGCTGTCCTTCCTGGCGCGTTGCGGCTTTTCCAGCGTCGCGCTTCGCGCCGATCAGGACGCCGCTTTGGCGGTGCGCGCCTTGACGACATTCCCGGACGCTTACCAAACCGCCGCCGACGCCCACACCCCGCTCTATCTGCGCCGGGGCACGGCGTGAACGCCAAAGTCTTTCTCGTGGGCGCCGGGCCTGGTGCAGCCGATCTGCTGACGCTGCGGGCGGCGCGCATTCTGGCGCAGGCTGATTATGTCTTGCATGACGCGCTGGTCTCACCCGAAATCCTCGAACTCTGCGGCAACGCGCGCAACATCGCTGTTGGCAAGCGCGGCGGGCGGCCTTCGACCGATCAGGCGGTGATCAATCGCCTGCTTGTGTCAGCAGCGAAGCGCTTTTCATGCGTCGTGCGCTTGAAGGGCGGCGATCCGATGGTGTTTGGCCGCGCCGATGAGGAACTGGCGGCCTGCCGCGCCGCTGGAATTTCAGTGGAGGTGGTGGCCGGGATCAGCGCGGGGTTTGCCGCCGCCGCCGCACTCGGCGCGCCGCTGACCAAACGCGGCGTCGCGCGCAGCCTGACCCTGCTTACCCCGGCCCGCGCCCGCGGCGCACGCAACGACGAGTCCTGGGCGGATGGCGCGCAAGGCGCACAAACGCTGGCGATCTATATGGGCCGTGCGGAAGCCGCAGGCGTGCGCGCAGCGCTGCAAGCGCGCGGCTGGCGCGCAGCGACGCCTGTGGTTTTGGCCGAAAGCGTATCGCTGCCGGAGCAGAGCTTCCATGGCGGGCGCCTCGATGAGCTGGATGCCCTGTGCGCGCAGATGGGCGACGGCCCCGCACTGCTGCTGATCGGCGAGGTGTTTGAAGCGCAGGCGCGCGCCGACAGCATTGGCGGCGCGTGGGCGCGGCGGGCATGATTCCGCTGCATCTCGATCCCGCGAAAACCCGCATCGCGCTGGTCGGGCGCGGCGAATTGACGGTGCGCCGCTTGGCCTGGTTGCGCGCCGGCGGCGCCGATCCGGTGGTCTTTTCCGATGCGCCAAGCGAGGAATTGCACGCAAACGCTGGACCGCATTTGATCGCGCGTCTACCGAACACGGACGATCTTCGGGCGCTGGATATTGTTTGGATCGCCGATCTGGCGCCAGAACTTGCCGGACGGCTCTATGCGCAAGCCCGCGCCGTGAAAACCATCGCCAATGTCGAAGACGTCTTGCCGCAATGCGATTTTCATACCCCGGCCGTGGTTCGTCGCGGCGCGCTGCTGGTCAGCATCGGCACCGGAGGGCAGAGCCCGGCTGCAGCCGGCGCGGTGCGCGCAGCGATCGAACACGCCGTGCCGGAGCACTGGGCCGACATGCTTGCCGACATCGCCGCCGCCCGCGCCGACTTGAAAGCCACGGGCGCAGGGCCTGCCGTGCTGAAGGCCGATGCGCTGGGGCGCATTTCAGCTGCTGGTCTTTAGCTTCGCCAGCACGTAGCGGCCAAACAGATCAGCCTCCGCCGCGTGCGGGTAGCCCGATAGAATGAACGCCTCGATGCCGAGCGCCTGATAGGCGCGTAGTTTCGCCAGCACCTGATCGGGATCGCCGACAATAGCTGCGCCAGCCCCGGAGCGGGCGCGGCCAATCCCGGTCCACAGATTGGGCTCTGCGTAGCCGTCATTGCCGGCGTTTTCGCGCAGATCGGCCTGGCGGCGCACGCCGGCCGATTGGCTGTCGAGCGATTTGGCGCGGATCGCTGCGCCCGCATCGGCGTCGAGCTTCGACAGCAAGCGATCAGCGGCGGCGCGGGCTTCGGCTTCGGTTTCGCGCACAACGACATGGGCGCGGTAGCCAAAGCGCAGTGTGCGGCCTTTGGCGCTGGCGCGGGCTGTCATGTCGGCGATGATAGCCTTCACCTCGCCCATCGTGTCGGGCCACATCAGATAAACGTCAGCGCCATGGGCGGCGGCCTCGCGCGCATCTTCAGAAAGGCCGCCGAAATAAAGCGGCGGGCAAACGCCCGACACGGTGGCCACCCGCGGCGGCGGCGTTTCAATCTGATAGAACTGGCCGCGATGGCTGATCCGCTCGCCGTTCAGCAGCGCGCGCAGGATATCCATCACCTCTTTGGTGCGGTTGTACCGAGCGGCCGAGCTCATGGTTTCGCCGGGCATATCGGAGGAGATAATGTTCACTGTCAGCCGGCCATCGAGCATCTGGTCGAGTGTGGCGATCTGGCGGGCGATCTGGGGCGGCCACATCTCGCCGACGCGAATGGCGAGCAGCAGCTTCATCCGCTTCAAGAGCGGCGCGAGGCCCGCAGCAAAGGCCGTGTTGTCAATCCCCAGCGCATAACCGGACGGCAGCAACAGATTGTCGAACCCCAAAGCCTCCGCGGCCAAGGCGATATTGCGGCAATGCCCCCAGCTCGACGCCAGCATCGGGTCTGGCTGGCCGAGAAACTCGTAATCGTCATCGCACAAGGCGGAAAACCAGGAGACTTCGAGTGGGTGCGGCATGGCGGGGGTCCTCAGCGGTTTGCCGGAGACTTTACCGATATCAGGCCGGTCGGCCAGTCCGAACCGCCCACGCGGCGCGGCAAACTTATCCCCTACCTTTAGGCGAGCCTCACGACGCCGATTGCGCGAAGGCCGCGACACCCGCTATTTAGGCGGCGCGGTTGCAGCGGGTTTCGCTGGCGGAAGGGAAGAAACGCATGACCAGCAAGGTTCGGGTGGGCCTGATCGGCGCGGGGATGATGGGACTGGAGCACATTCGAAATCTGAAGCTGTTCGATGAGGCCGAACTGGTGGCGTTGGCCGATCCTACACCGATGTCGTTAACGCTGGCGCAGCACACGCTGGGCGCGCCGGTCGAGACCTTCGCCACCGCCGAGGAACTCGTGCGCCACGCCAAGGTCGATGCGGTGATTATCGCCTCGCCCAACCATGTTCACGCCCATTCGCTGAAGCCGCTGCTCAACACCGATATCCATATCCTGTGCGAAAAACCGCTGTGTTCAGACCTCGCCGACGCGCAGCGGATCGCTGCCGCTTTTGAGGGCCGCAAGGCGGTCTTCTGGACAGCCATGGAATATCGCTTCATGCCGCCGGCGGCGCGCTTTATCGCGCGGATCGAGGCCGGCGAGATCGGGCGCTTGCGAATGCTGGCGATGCGCGAACATCGCTTTCCGTTCCTGACCAAGATCGCCGACTGGAACCGGTTTTCAGCCAATACCGGCGGCACGATGGTGGAAAAGTGTTGCCACTTCTTCGACCTGATGCGGCTGATTGTCGGCGCCGAAGCGGTGCGTGTCTATTGCTCCGGCGCGATGGATGTAAACCATCTGAACGAGCTTTATGACGGCCGCCGCCCCGACATCATCGACAATTCCTACACCGTGGTGGATTTTGCCAATGGCGTGCGCGCCTCGTTGGATTTGTGCATGTTCGCAGAAGGCAGCGAACACCAGGAAGAGATCGTGGCCGTGGGCGACAAGGCCAAGCTGGAAGTGCTGATTCCGCCCGGCGATATCGTGTTCAGCCCGCGCGTGCCGCTTGGCATGGCCAAGCAGGTCACGCGCGAGCATATCGAGGTTCCCGAAGCGGCGATGCAGGCCGGCTCGCATTTCGGCGCGACCTTTTTCCAGCATCGCGCCTTCCTGGATGCGATCCTGCATGGCGCGCCAGTGCAGGTGTCGGCATTTGACGGCCTGCAAGCGGTGGCCATTGGCGCGGCGGCTGAGATCAGCGCGCGCGAAAAGCGGTCGGTCGAGCTGGCGGAGCTTGAGGCCCCGGCAAGCCGCACTCAGGCGTTGCGGCCCTGAAACAAGGCATCGAGGATGCGCGCTTCCAAAGCAGCGATCGCGGGATCCCCGTGACGGCGCGGGCGCGGCAAGTCCACGGCGATGTCCAAAGCAATGCGGCCCTCATCGATCAGCAGAACGCGATCGCCCAGCAGCACGGCTTCCGACACATCGTGCGTGACCAGCGCGGCGGTGAAACCCTGCCGGCGCCAGACCTGCTCCAGCAAGGCCTGCATGTCGATGCGGGTCAGCGCATCGAGGGCGCCGAACGGCTCATCCAGCGCCATGAAATGCGGGCTAGACACCAGCGCTCGGGCCAAGGCCACGCGCTGACGTTGGCCGCCGGAAAGGGTTGCCGGCCAGGCCTCGCCGCGATCGCCTAAGCCCACCAGATTGAGCACATCGGCAATCGCTGCCCCATCTTCCGGGCGCGGCGCCCGCCCCAAACCGACGGCGACATTGGCGGCCACTTTGGCCCATGGCAGCAGGCGCGGCTCTTGAAACACCAGGCGCGCTTCGCTTGCCCCGCCGCCGGAAATGGTTCCCGCGCTGACCTTGTCGAGGCCGACAAGCAGGCGCAGCAAGGTGCTCTTGCCGCAGCCGGAGCGCCCGACGATCGACACAAAACTGCCGGCGGGCGCGGCAAAATTGATGTCGTGCAGCACTTGGCGCGGGCCAAACGACTTTGAGACATTGCTGACGCTCAAGGCGACAGACATGGTCTAGTTCGCCTCCGCATAAGCGCGGTTCCAGCTCAGCCAGCGCCGCTCCAAGAAGCGCGTTGCGCTGTCGGCGAGCTTGCCGAGAACGGCGTAAATCAGGATCGACAGCATGATCACGTCCGTGCGCATGAATTCGCGCGCCGCCATCGCCATATGGCCGATGCCGGACGAGGCAGCGATGGTTTCGGCAACGATCAAGGTCAGCCACATAACGCCCAAGGCAAACCGCAAGCCGACCAGGATCGACGGCAAGGCGCCGGGCAGGATGACGCGGGTGAACAGCCGGCCAGGCTTCATGCCATAGACGCGGGCCATCTCGATCAACTGCGGATCAACGCTGCGCACGCCGTGATAGGTGTTGAGATAGATTGGAAAAAACACGCCGAGCGCGACGAGGAAAATTCGCGCCTCTTCCTCCACGCCAAACCAGATAATGACCAACGGAATGAGCGCGAGATGCGGCACATTGCGGATCATCTGCAATGTCGGATCGAGCAATCGTTCACCGAGCTTCGATAGCCCCGTTAAAAGCCCCAACGCAAAGCCGATGGCGCCGCCGATCAGCAAACCCACCACCGCGCGGGCCGAACTCACCGCGAGGTTTTGCCATAATGCTCCGGATGCGGACAATTCCACGGCCGCCTGCACCACCGCACTCGGCGCCGGCAGGATGCGCGCCGGTAGAATGCCAATGCTCGACGCGACCTGCCAGGCCGCCAGCAAAGCCAGCGGCACGGCCCAGGTAAGTGCGGCGTCGAGCGCGCGGTTCATGCCGGCGTCCAGCCGGTGAACGACGCATCCGCCGTGGCGATCTGTTTCGGGATCAGGCCCAACTTGAAGAAGCGGTCCGCGATGGTTTGCTGGGCGGCGATGATCTCCGACGTGATCGGTCTTAAGCGGAAGTCGTCGCGCTGAGCGGTTTGCTTCAACAGCTCGAGCGGCAGGCCGGTTTCTTTGGCCTGTAGGGCTGCCACCTCATCGCGGTGATTGGCGGCCCATTCGCCCTCGGCAGCGAGCGCATTGAGCGCGCGGATGAGCAGCGCCGGCTGCTTTTCCACAAAGTCGCGATGCGCCAGCGCAAAAGCGTGCGAGGGCGGCAGCCCATTGGTCGGCAGCGCGCGCGCGCCCAGCTGGTTGACCGCGGACGTGAAGAACGGATCCCAGATCAGCCAGCCGTCAATATTGCCTTGGGCGAAAGCAGCTGAAGCGTCGGCCGGCGACAGATTGATCGGTTCGATATCGTTCAGCGTCAGCCCCGCCTGCTCCAGCAGCACGGCGGCGGAGTTGTGCGCGCTCGAGGCGCGGGTGAAGCAGAAGCGTTTGCCCTTCAAGTCCGCGACCGTTTTGGCCGTCGATTTGGCCGGCACGAGAATCCCCCCGGCCGCGCCCGACAGCGGCGCCGCCGCGACATACATGATCGGCGCCCCGGCGGCCTGGGCAAAGATTGGCGGGGTGTCGCCGGTATAGCCGAGATCAAGGCTGCCAACGCTCATCGCCTCCAAAAGCGGCGGGCCGGAGGAAAATTCCAGCCACTCCACCTGGGCGGCAGGCTCGGCCTTCATCGCTTCGTCCAGCCGGCCGCTGCGCTTGGCGAGCAGCAAAATGCCGTTCTTCTGAAAGCCGACCCGCAGCCGCGCGCCGGCGGCCTTGGGCTGGGCGCCGCCGCAACCGGCGAGCGCAACCGCCGACAACGCGCCCGCAAGGACGCGCCGTCGGCCAATGTTCAAGTTCACATCAGTCATGCTTAGAAGTTAGCGCGAAACGAGACGCCAAAATAGCGGTCTGCTTCACGCGGGATGCGATACAGCACCGCCCCGCCCGGCCCGCCGGTGGCGATCAGGGAAGCGAAGCTCTCATCGGACAGGTTCTTGCCGATCAGGCTGACCGCAAGGCGATCTTCCTTGTCGGAGAACGTGACGGATGCGTCGATGATCCCATAGGCGTCAATCACCGGAACCGGGTTCGGCGCGGTGGCCGACAGCGAACTGAGCTGATCGCCGGTGTAAGAATAGCTGGCGTTCAAGCGGGTGTTGAACGGCAGCGCCGTCGGCTCGATGCGCCAATCGGCGGCGATCGTGCCCTTCCATTCCGGGGCGAACGGGATGCTCTCGCCCTTGCGTGCGCTCGACAAGGCGCCGCCCGGCACGCGGAACTCTTCGATCTGGGCGTCGGTGTAAGCCAAGCCGCCAGTGATCGAGAAGTTTTGCGTCGGCCGCACGATCCAATCGAGTTCCACGCCGCTGGTTGAGACGGTGCCGGCATTGGTGAGCCGGGTGATCGGCGCGCCATTCAGCAGGTCCGGGCTGTTGGCCTGGAAGTTCTGATACTCGGCGGTGAAAACGGCAGCGTTCAATAGAACGCGGCCGTCGAGCCATGTGGTCTTCAGGCCCGCCTCATAGGCGTCGGCAGTTTCCGGCTCGATGACATTGGTTTGCGTGGCGTTCTGGTTGAAGAACACATTGAAGGCTGGGCCCTTATAGCCGCGCGTGTAGGTGACATAGGAATTCACCGTGTCGCTGAGCTTGTAGGCAAGGCCCGCCTTGCCGGACCAATTGTCGTTGCTGGTGTCGCCGCGGAAGCCCGACCCCACATTCAAGATGCCGCTCAAGCCGGCCAGTGGGGCGGGAATGCGGTTGTGGTAGAATTTCACCTCATCGTGGGTGAAGCGCAAGCCGCCGATCAGGTCGAGCTTGTCAGTCACTGCATATTGCGCCTGGCCGAAAAAGGCGGTGTTGCGGAACTCGCTGCCGAAACTCGATTGCGAGAACGTGTCGATGATATTGGCGCCGGCGCCGCAGGGAACGAGGCCAGTGGCGTCCGCTACCGCGCCAGGCGCGGCTGACAAGCATTGCAGCACATTGCGCCGGAACGTGCGGTCAGCGTCGGCGGCGTAGAAATAAGCGCCGATCACATAAGTCAGCTTCTGATCGTCCGGCGAAGCAAGGCGCACTTCTTGGCTGAAGGTCGTGCTTTCTTGCGGGCCGGAATCGTTGACGCGCGCGAACGCCCCGCCGACATAGGGCGCACGCCGGCTCGTCCAATCGCCTTCACGCAGTTCGGTATTATCCCAGCCGCGATAAGCGGTGAGCGAAGTGAGCGTGAAGCCGTTTTCCAAGCGATAATCCGCTTGGGCCGAAACGCCCCAGGAGGTTTCCTTTGTCTGGGTCGGCGTGTCGGAGCGCACCGTGCGGGTTTCGTCGCGCAGGAATTGCACCCCGGCCAGGCCCGGCGCCTGCGCCAGAGGGGCCGCTGTCGGGGCGGAGCCAACCACTTCGATGCAGCACTTGTCGTCGGAGCGGCGATAATCGCCGATGATCGTGAAATCCAGATTTGGCGCGGCTTCCCACACTGTCACCGCGCGCACGCCGTAGCGATTATAGCCATTGAGCTTCTCGCCATTCAGCGTGTTCTTCAGATAGCCGCCAAAGCTGCCGGTGAAGCCGGTGATGCGGGTGCGCAACGTGTCCGAGATCGGCAGATCGACGGCGATCTTACCTTTGTACTCTTGATCTTCGAACGCCGACAATTCGACCTTGCCGCCGAACTCCTTGCCCGGTTTGCGGCTGACGACATTGATCACGCCGGCCGAGGCGTTCTTGCCAAACAGCGTGCCTTGCGGCCCGCGCAGAACTTCGATGCGCTCCAGATCATAGAGGTCGCCGAACGCTTCGCCCGAGCGCGCATAGACCACGCCGTCAAGCACATAAGCGACGCTCGGTTCGGCCGCGATGGAGAAATTGATCGTGCCCACGCCGCGCAGAAACAGCGAGGAATTGAGCGTCGTGCCGCCTTTGTTGAAGGTCAGCGTCGGAACCATATTGATCAGGTTTTCGATATTGGCCGCCGACGGGCTGATGGCGTTGCCCGACACCACCGACATCGCAATCGGCACGTCCTGCAGGTTCTCATTGCGCTTCTGAGCCGTGACGATGATTTCTTCCGCCGCCGCTTTGACCGCTTCCGGTTTCGCCGGCGTCTGGGCCAGCGCTGCGCCGCCCAGCGGCGAAACCAAAGCTAAAGCGATAAAGCTGGCGCCTGCATAAGTTTTCTTCATAATCCCCGCTCCTCATTCATTGTTTGGCGTATCCTAGAACTGGGCCGATGCGCGCGGCAAGTCCAGTTAGGACCGCTTAACTGACGAACAAACGCCGCGCGACACGCCAATGGTGCAACGCAACACAGACGAACCGTCCGTTGAGCGCCGCTAAACGAATTGTCCAGGAAAGATGTGTTGCAATGCAGCGCGATCGGCGCGCGGATGCGGCGCGCACGCGGCGCAGGAATTTGCGGGCAGATGCGGCCTTTTTGTCACGCCGAATGCATCCGGAGCGCCGGCCGACGCGCATGAGCGAGCTTCCCGAACCTGAGACGCGCGAACGCCTGCCGCCATTTCCCGCGCTGCGCGCCTTCGACGCCGCCGCCCGCCACGGCAGCTTTGCCCGCGCCGCCGACGAGCTTGGCGTCACCGCCGCCGCGATCAGCCAACACATCCAGGCGCTGGAGACCTTTGCCGGCCAGCCGCTGTTTCGCCGCTTGGGGCGCGGCATCGAGCTCACCGATTCCGGCCTTGCCGCGCGCCCGCTTGTGGTCGATGCGATGACGATGCTGGCGGAGGCCGCGCGCGTGATGCGGATGCCATTGCGCAGCAAGCGAATTTCAGTGTCGGCCGTGCCGTCCTTTGCGGCCAAATGGCTGCTGCCGCGGATCGAGACATTCCGCGACACCCATCCCGATGTGGAGGTATGGATTGCCGCCGATATGGCGCTGGTCGATTTCGCCACCGCCGATGTCGACCTCGCAATTCGCTACGGCGCCGGCTCCTATCAAGGCGCGAATGCGCAAATTCTGCTCGCCGAAAGCGTCACCGTGGTGTGCAGCCCAGACCTGTTGCGCGCCGCGCCCTTAACCACGCCCGCAAACCTCGCCGCCTTCCCGCTGCTGCACGACGAAAGCCCAGACCAAGACCCCGCCTGCCCAAGCTGGCGGATGTGGCTGGCCGCGCGCGGGGTCGAAACGGTCGACGCGCAGAAGGGCCTGCGCCTGAACCAATCCAGCTTGGTGGTGGAAGCCGCGGCCGCTGGGCGCGGCGTCGCTTTGGCCAAAACCCAACTCGCCGCCGCCGATTTGGCGAGCGGGCGGCTGATTGCGCCGTTTGCATCCGAAACCACGCCGCTTGGCTATGCCTATTGGCTCGTTTCGCCGCGCGGGCGCACGATCTCTGCAAGCGTACGGGCCTTTATCGACTGGCTGCACGCAGAGGCCCAAGACGGGCGGGTAGATTTGGGCGCGGGCATCTAGTGTCCCGGTTGACATTCCCCGCGCCCCGCCCTATCCACCCGCCTCCCATTCGCCCGCAGCGCCTCTGGCGCGGGTCCAAAGGTCCGTGTCATGAAGGTCAAAAGCTCGCTGAAGTCGCTGAAAGCTCGCCACCGCGCCTGCCGCGTGGTGCGCCGCAAGGGCCGGGTCTATGTGATCAACAAGGTTGATCCGCGCTACAAGGCCAAACAGGGCTAACGGGCCTGTTCTGGATCGCGCCGGCGGCTTCATCGGTTGTGGATAATGTCCACGCGGCCACACTTCCGCCGCGCTCTCCGGGCTGACTTCATTGGGTGGTGGAAGCGGCGTTTTTGCGCCGGGCGGAGGCGTGTCGATGCTGCGCAGCGGGTGGACCGCGATTGTCGTCGCGGTGATGGCGCTGCTGGCGGTTGCGTGCCAGCCGTCCGAAGAGATCGCCGCGCCGCCGTCCGATCCGCGCCTCGACGCGATGTTTGCTGATCTGAAAGCCGCGCCGGACGCCTTCACCGCTGAACAGGCGGAGCAGAAAATCTGGGCCCAGTGGGGCTCCTCCGGCAGCCCAACGGTCGATATCCTGATGGAGCGGGCGTTGAACGCCGAAGCCGCCAAGGAAAACGATCTGGCGCAGACCTACCTCACCGAAGCCACCAAACTTGCGCCCAATTACGCCGAAGCCTGGAACCGCCGCGCGGTGATCGCTTTTGCAGCGGAAGACTATGACTCGACGCTGAAATTCATCCACGAAACCCTGAAACGCGAGCCGCGCCATTTCGGCGCCCTGGCGGGCCTCGGCTTGCTCTATGAGCAGATGGGCCAGAACCGCGCCGCGCTCGCAGCCTATCAAGAGGCCGTGGCCATTCATCCATTTATGGAGGCCGCCAAACAAGGCGTGGCGCGGCTGTCGCCCAAACTCGACGGCCAGGATACCTAAGCGGCGCATGCTTGATCCCGTCCTCATCGGGGCCGCCGCGGCCGCAGCCGGCGCGTTGTCCTATGGCTCGGCCTATGCGGCTTGGGCCAATGCCCGCTTTCCCGCCCATGGCCGGATGGTGAAGGTAAAAGGCGCCCGGCTGCATGTGATAGAACGCGGCGAGGGCCCGCCGGTCGCGCTGCTGCACGGCGCCAGCGCCAATGCGCGCGAATTTGAAGGCAGCGTGCTGCCGCTGCTCGACGGCTTTCGCGCGCTCGCGTTTGACCGGCCAGGCCATGGTCATTCCAGCCGCCCAGCGCAAGCCGCGCAGTTGAAAGTTGCCGCCGGCCTGATCGCGGAGGCGTTAAGCGCGCTGGACGCAACGCCGGCGGTGATCGTTGCCCATTCGCTCGGCTCGGCAACCGCCTTGCGCTTGGCGCTTGACCATCCGGAAAAGGTCGCCGGCCTGGTGCTGATCGCGCCGGCCAGCCACCCCTATCCGGGGCTCAATGCCTGGCACGCGCGCTGGGCGGCCAAGCCAGTGATCGGGCCGCTGTTTGCGCGCCTGGGGCCGCCCATGGTCGGGCCGCTGATTGCGCCCGGCGCCGTCGCCCATACGTTCGCACCAGCGCCAGCCCCGCCCGGCTATGCCGACCAAAGCGGCCTGGCGCTGCTGTTTCGGCCCAAAACCTTCCGCGCCAACGCCCAAGACCTGATCGCCAGCAAGGCCGAGTTTGCCGCGCAGTATTTCCGTTATGACGAAATCGCCTGCCCGGCAGCGATCCTCACAGCTGAAACCGACCGTGTGGTGAGCCCCCGCATCCACGCCGTCCAGCTCAAGCGCGCCATGGTCCAGTCCGAGCTGATCACCGTCCCCGGCGCCGGCCACATGCCCCACCAGATCCGCCCGCAGGCGGTGGCGGCGGCGGTGGCGCGCGTCTGGCGGCTCGCACACGGCGCGCCTGACGCTTAAGATTGTCTTAGCGATTTGATTCGCATCCGATCACCCAGGAGAACCCGATGGCCGACGACGCCGGCTTTGGCGGCATGGACGCCGCCCCGCAAAGCTTGACCCAATCCGGGCGCGAAAAGCTCAAGCAGCTCGTCGCCTCGATCGAGCGGCTGGAAGAAGAAAAGCGCGGCCTCGCCGCCGACATCAAGGACGTCTATTCCGAAGCTAAAGCGCTCGGCTATGACACCAAAGTGCTGCGCAAGGTGATCAGCCTGCGCCGCCAGGACCGGCGTGAGCGGGCCGAGCAGGAACAGGTCATGGATCTCTATCTCGCCGCGCTGGGCGATATTTGACCGACCGCTTTCAGCAAAAGTGGTCGCCGGTTTTTTCGTCCGAAAGCGGTCGAAACTTCTGAGTCTGCGTGTCTTCACCTCGTGCGGCCTGATTGGCTTGGGTTGAAAACGCGCCAGAGCGTGCGCGGATTGAGCGTACACTCGCTCAATCCGGGCCAGCACGCTCCCACTTTGAATCGCGAGCATTTTCAGGCCGACCGTTTCCGGTGGGCCTAAGAAGGCTCTATGGCGGGGGCATGCCCCGCGAGGTCGATCCCAAACGCACGCGCAAAGCGCTGCGCCTGGTGCGCAAGCTCGCTGAGGCGTCGCCATTGGAGGACTTTTCCAGTTGGGAAAAAGAGTTTCTCGACGAAGTCGGCGCCCGCCTCGACACGTTCGGCTCCGCCTTCAATGACGCCGCCAAGGGCCGACTGGACGAGGCTTTGTCCAAACTGCAGACCGTAAAGCTCAAGGAAATCGCCGCCAAGGCCGCCGGCAAAAACCGCAAGCCCATGAGGTGGAAGAATAAGCCCAAAGGCTGAGCGCGCCGCCGCTCTTAAGCAAAGGAGCCGACGATGTCGTCATTCACCCGCGTCGGTCGGCGCGTGGCGGCGTCGATCAGCGCCCAGGTCGTGACGGCCTCAGCGCGCACACGCCCATCGGAGCCGACAATGCGGACATGGCGATCATAACGGGCGCCGCGGCGTTCGCCGAGCCAGGTTTCCACCGTCAGCGTCTCGCCCAATTTGGATTCGCCGCGAAAATCGACCTCGATGCGCGAAGCGACCCAAAAGTACGCCGCCTGCATCAGCGCCGGCGCACGCAAACGCCAATGCCGCACGCCCGCCTCTTCGGCCCAGGCAAGATAGACCTTGTGATTGACATGGCCGAGTTCGTCGATGTGCTCGGGCAGAGCCGCGACCGTGAAGGTGAGGGCTGGCGTGGTCATCGGCCTGCCTATCAAGGCCAGTACGGCGCCGTCCAGGTCGGCTCGGCCTCTTCCACCACCCGCACGCGGCGCCAGACATAGCCGGGCTCGGCCGGCGGCGGGCTGTGTGGCTCGTCCTCGACCCGCCAGGACAGGTCGCGGGCGGCTTCGTCGATCGCAACGACGTGTGATTCCAACGCCGCCATGCGCGCGCGCAATTCGGCCTGCGCGCGTTCCGATTGCGCCAGGCGCTGCTCCAGAAAGCCGACGCCGCCCGCATCCTCGCGCCCGGCGGCGGCGATCACGCCAAACACCATGGCCTGCGCCCGCACCGCGCCGTCGGCGGCGAAATTGCGCACCGCCACCGCGTCGGCGGCGTCAGCCCGGCGCGCCTCAATCTGCAGCGCTTCGCGCGCGACCGGGGCGCTGGTCCAGAGGATCTCGGCGCGCAAGCCCCGCCCGCTTTGCGTCGGCGCGAACGCGCCGAGAAAACGGCTCACCGCTTCGTCAATCAGCCCGGCACAACCGGCCAATCCCGCAGTTGTGGCCGCGCCGGCTTCAGCGGCAAACGCCACGATCTGATCGGCCCGGCCAGGCGTCATCAGGTTTGCTCGCCGCGCAGATAGCGGCGCATGCCTTCGGTCTCTTCGCCGCGGGCCAAGGCATTGGCCTGTTCGATCCAGCCTTCACGGAGAATGCGGCCAGGGAAGGCGAGATATTGTTCAATCCAGCCGATCTGGGTCGGCGTCCAGGCGGCGATCTGGTCGAAGTGATAGACACCCAGCGAATTCAGCGTGCTCTCGATTTTCGGCCCGATGCCGGCAATGATGCGCAAATCGTCGGGCGCGCCGCCGCGCGGTTGGGCAAGCGCCGGTGGGCGTTCGTCCATGGCGACGAGCGGCGCGGGCTCAGCGGCAAAACGCGGCTCTTCAAAGTCGCTATAGCCGGCCTCGGCGGGCACACGCTCCCACACGATGCGCTCGCGGCGCGGCGGCGGCGGGGGCGGCGGCGCGGGGGGCGGCGCGGGCTCATCGTCCATCACCCGCACCTGGCGCCAGACATAACGCGGCTCGGGCGGCGGCGGCGGGGGGGGGGGCGGCGGCGCTTCTACCGGCACATCCTCCACCACCCGCACTTGACGCCACACCAGGCGTTCAACCTGCTTGACCGCCGCCGGCGCGATCGGCGGAGGCGCGACGTAGCGCGGCGGCGGCGGCGCATAGCGCGGCGGCTCGGCCGGCGGCAGCGGGGCCAGGATCGGCGCCGGGCGCGGCGCGACATTGGCGCGCGCAATCGCGCCGGCCAGACGATCTTCCAGATAGCGCACGCGGCTGTCGAGATAGCGACCTTTCCAACGCAGGCGCGTCAGTTCCGCCTCATCCATCTGCGGCACGGGCTTGGCCCGCTCGGCGCCAAGCTCTGCTTCCAGCGCGCGGATGCGGGCCTGCAGCGGATCGATCTCGCCAATGCGGGCGCTCAAGGGATCGATCTGGGCCCGCAAGGCGTTCGCCGCTTGGCGCGCCGCGATCAGATCGACATCCGCCTGCTTCAACCGATCTTCGTATTCCTCCTTGGCCTTGCGCAAGGCCGCGGCCGCTTGCGCTTCGGTTTCCAAAGCCGGCAAGCGCCCTTGGAGTGCGCCAAGCTGTTCGCGCGCGCGGGCGAGGTCTTCGGCGAGGCCGCGGGCATTCGCGAGTTGGCCTTCCAGCGCATTGAGCCGTTCGCGTGTCTGTGCCAGTTCCTGTGTGCGCGCGGCGGCGGCGGCCAGCACCTCGGCCAGCTGCGCATCGCGCGCGGCAACTTCCCCGCCAAGCCGTTCAGCGTCGGCTTTGACCTTCAACGCCGCATCGCGCACGCCCGCCTCAATGCCGATGGCGCCTTCCTTTTCGCGCGCCTCCAAGAAATTGACCCGCGCCTCCAGATAGCGCTGGCGCCAGCGATTGCGGTCATTGGCGGGGACGTCGAGCGGTCCGCCATTGGTTTCGGGCTCAACGACTTGGTTTTCCAAATGGATGACGCGCGCCTGCAAATAGCGATTGGCCCAAGTAAGCCGACGCATCGGCATTTCATCGACCGGCTCCGGCTCCGGCACGGGCGCGGGCGCGGGCGCGGGCGCCAGTTCGGGGGCTCCCGCACCTGCAGCCAACTGAACTTCAAGATACTTGATCCGCGCATCCGAATAGCGCTGGCGCCATTTGGCCGCCTGCTGCTCGGAGTCATCGACAACCGGGGCCGCGAGGGCCACAGGCATTTGTCCGTGTTCGGCCTTTTCAAGATCGGCCACGCGGGCGCGCAGGGCGTCGACTTCCAAGCCGCGCGCACGCGCGGCCGCGAGTTGCTTTTGCAGCTCGCCAACACCGGCGTCGACATCGGCGCCCTTCTTTTGCAAAGCGGCAAGCTGGGTTTCCAACTCCTTGACGCGATCCTTGTCAGCGGTATCGATAATCGGCGCATCCTGACCCAATCCCGGCAGCGCAGAGGCCGCGGCCAGAAATTCCGTACGCAAACGGTTATGTTCGGCATGAAGTTCGTTGTCGCGCGCGCGGGTGTGCAGGCAATGCAGGCACCAGCCGCCAAACGCGCCGACCAGGGCCAAAAGCAGCAGCAGCCACGGAAAGATTGAGATCAGATACGCCATGCGGATACTCCGGATACGTCCCAATCTAGGTCAAGAGGGTTAGCAAATCCCGCCATCTCACTGCACCAGAAACTCAATACGCCGGTTCATCGCCCGGCCGGCGGCAGTGCGATTGGCGGCGCGCGGATAATTCGGGCCTTCGCCGCGCGCGCTCATCCGCTCCGGCGCCACGCCTTCCGTGCGCAGCGTATTGATCACCGCCTGGGCGCGATCGCGCGACAGCTGCATGTTCATGTCGCGATCGCCCTGATCGTCCGTATGCCCCACGACTTCGATGGTGAAGGCGTCGCAGCGCCGCGCCAGACGGGCCAAATTTACAAGCAGTTCACGGCTGCTCTGGGAAATCACCGCCGAGCCGCTGTCGAAATTGATCACATTGGTTTGCATCATCGTGGCAAACGCGCCTTGGCAATCGGCGGCCTGGGCATTCGACAGATCAACACCCTTCAGCTCCGGAATGCCAAGCCCTGTTGCGGCGTCGGTGACGTCAACCTCCAACTGATAGGGCGGCGTGATGGTGGGGGCGAGAGCGGCCCGGATGGCGTCAGCTTGGGTTGCTGGACCATCGCCGATGATCGTCACACGCTGGTCGATGATGCGCACTTCGCCGCGGCGCAATTCCTTGATCTGACCGAGTGCGGCAAGAACCACATCATCAAAGCGGCCGTCGGCGGGCGCGCCGGCGCTGACATTGGTTTCATCTTGCGCCGGGCCCTTGAACAGTCCATCGGCGCGCGCCTTGATCCGGGCGCGCGCGTCTTTGGTCGGCGCATGGCCGCTGAGCACGACGCTGTCGCCCATCCGTTTGGCGTTCCAGGTATAGGGCGAGACCGGCTTGCCGACGAGGATTTCATTGGTCACCGCGGTGACGCCGCCGGCCCAGGCGCCGCCGGGGCCAGCCGCGGAGAGGGCGGCCTTTTCGGCGGCGTGTTTGGCGTCATCGGTGGGCGCCACGCCGCTCAGCACGGCGCGTTGGCCTTTCATCTCCAAACTCACCGAGGTATGGCCGCCAGCAGTCAATGCCGCGCGCACTTGCGCTTCCAGCCGCTTGGACACCGCGTCTGGCGTGCAGCTGTGATTGCCGAACAAGGCGATCAGCGCCAGCACCCCCCATGCCGCAGAGGCCGTGTAAAGTCCGCGCCGGCATCCATCGTCACGGCCGTTCTTTTGCTCCGCCATCGTGCGCCCCTACACTATGTCCGCCGTGCGCTGGCCGGCCGCGATCGTGGCCTGGCGGCTGCGCACTTCCCCAATCAGGCGGCGATATTCGTCGATATCGGCCTGGATCATTTTGCGCCGCCCCGTCACAATCACGCCGCGCGTCATCCAGCCACCGGCGAGGCCAATCAAGCCCGCCACCAGAAACAGGAAGAGGTAGGAAAGGATCATGCTGCCCATTTCAAAGTCCCCGGTTCCCCGATCCCTTGTCCCGCTCGCTACGGACTGCGCTAATATAGTCAAAGACCTGAGCCGGAGTCCTAGCCTTGAGAAAAGACCTTTCGCCTCTCATGACGCATAAACCATGGCGTTAACCATTACTTCTCCCGCCAACGCGACTGTGAAGATGCTTCGTGGCCTTCACGCCAAAAAGGGCCGAACCGAGACCGGCCTGTTCCTGGCCGAGGGCGCGCGGCTGGCCGCCGAAGCCGCCGATCTGGGCACAACGCCCGCTTTTCTGGCGGTGGCCGATAGCGCGCTCGCCCGCCCCGCCACGGCCGCTTTGGTGCGCCGCCTGGACGCCGCCGGCGCCAAGGTGATGATCACCACCGAGGCGATTTTGCAGACCATTTCCAAACGCGACAACGCCCAGACCGTGATCGCCGCCTTTCGCCAACCGCCAACCCCGCTCAGCGCCCTCAATGCACAAACCGGCAAGCTGTTTGTGGCGCTGGAAGGGGTGCGCGATCCGGGCAATCTGGGCACGATCTGGCGCACCGCCGATGCGGTCGGCGCCGATGGCCTGATCCTGATTGGCCAGACCTGCGATCCGTTCTCGCTCGAAGCCGTGCGCGCCACGATGGGCTCGGTGTTTGCGGCGCCGCTGGCGCGGTGCGACTTTCCCGCCTTTGACGCCTGGCGACGAGCGGGCGGATTGTCCGTGTTCGGCGCATCTTTGAAGGGCGCGCGGATGGGCGAAACGGCGGTGGTTCCGCGCTGCGTGGCGCTGATGGGCAATGAGCAATCGGGCTTGCCGCCCGAGATGGAGGCGGCCTGCGACGGCCTGATCAAACTGCCCATGGCCGGGCGCGCCGACAGTTTGAATTTGGCCGCCGCGACCTCTGCTTTTCTCTATGACCTGTGGCGGCGGCGCGGCTATGAGGGCGCGCGTGACTGACCCCGCCCTCCTCATCGCCGACGATTGGACCGACTTTGCTGTCGAAGACAGCGGCGGCGGCTGGAAACTGGAGCGCTACGGACCCTATCGCTTCGCCCGGCCCGATCCCCAGGCGCTCTGGACGCCCGCGCAAAACCCGGAGCGCTGGCGCAGCGATGGCCGGTTTTCGCCCGCGGCGGACGAAAACGAGGAGATGGGCCGCTGGCGCTTGGAGCGCGAATTGCCGGAACAGTGGCCGCTGCGTTGGGGGCCGCTGACCGCGCTTGCACGCTGCACGCCGTTTCGTCATCTCGGCCTCTTTCCCGAACAATCGCCGCATTGGCGCTTTGCGATGGACGCCTGCAGCGCTTTGGGCGGCCAGCCGGAAGTGCTCAATCTATTCGGCTATACCGGCATGGCGAGCCTCGCCTGCGCCGCCGCCGGCGCCCGCGTCACCCATGTTGACGCCAGCAAGAAGGCGATCGGCTATGCCCGATTGAACCAGGCGGCGAGCGGCCTGGAGGCCAAGCCGATCCGATGGATCGTCGATGACGCCTTTGCCTTTGTGCAGCGCGAACTGCGCCGTGGGCGGCGCTATGACGGGGTGATCTTGGACCCTCCCAAATATGGCCGCGGTCCCAATGGCGAGGTTTGGCGGCTGGAAGAAGGCTTGTTCGACCTGCTCGCCGCATGCGCCAAACTTCTGCGCCGCGCGCCAGAAGAACCCGCGAGCGCGGCGGGCTTCCTGATCGCCACCGTTTATGCCGTGCGCTTGTCTCATATCGCCTTGGCGCAGACCGCAGCGGCGGCGGTGGAGGCAGCCCACGGCGTCTGGCAATCGGGCGATATGGCGCTCGCCCACGCCAACGACGCCCGCCTGTTGCCAACCGCCATTTATGCCCGCTGGCAGGGCTAGGCTGGATCGGTCTGGACAAACGCGACCTGCCGCGATCTCGCCATTCAGCCGCGCCATTGCTACATAGCGATTGCTTAGGAGGCCCTGATCCGTGACTGACACCCCAACCCCACCCGCCAAGACCGTCGACGCCGCCGCCGCGATCCCCGACATCAAGGTCGACGCCGGGGCGGTGGCCAAGATCAAGGCCGAAATCCAGCTCGACGATCGTTCGCGCATCTCCACTTATGGCGACCGCGCCCAGCGCAGCGTCACCGGCTTTGCCGACCGCATCCTTGCACAAACCAAAAACAAGGAACTTGGCGAAACCGGCAAGCTGCTGACTGACATCATCTTGAAGGCCAAGCAGCTCGATCCCGCCGCCTTGGAGAAAGAGGGCTTTTTTGGCCGCCTGTTCGGCGGGGTCAAGGCCCAAGTGGAGCGCTTCAAGGCCCGCTTTGACGACGTCGCCGGCCAGATCGACGCGGTCGGCATCGAACTGGACAAACGCCGCGAAACCCTGCGCCGTGACATCGCCATGCTCGATGACCTGCATGAGGAAACCAAGGGCGGCATCGGCGAACTTGACGCCTATATCGCCGCCGGCAAACAATTTGTCGAAGAGTTCAAGGCCACCCAATTGTCGGCCTTGAAAGCGCGCGCGGACGCGGCCGCCGGCGGCGGCGCCGGGGCCGGCCTGATGGAGGCGCAGGAATATCAGGATGCGGTCCAGGCGCTCGATCGGCTGGAAAAGCGCGTCTTCTATTTGCTCCAGGCGCGCCAAATCGGCATCCAGCAGCTGCCGCAAATCCGCATCGTGCAGGCGTCGGATGAAACCCTGATGGAGCAGCTGCAGGCCTCCACCCGCCTCACCATCCCGCTGTGGAAGCAGAAGATGGTCCTGCTGCTTGGCCTGCAGCGCCAGAAGGACGCGCTCGATCTGCAAAAGACCGTGACCGACGCCACCAACGAAATGCTGCGCCAGACGTCTGACATGATGAAGGGCCAGGCGGTGGAAATCGAAGAGGCCAGCCAGCGCGGAATCGTTGATCTGGAGACATTGGAAAAGACCAATGCCGATCTGATCGAAACCATGCAGAACGTCATGCAGATCCAGCAGGACGGCCGCCAAAAGCGCGCCGAAGTGGAAACCCGCCTCAATCAGCTGACATCAGAACTGCGCACCGCTCTGGCCGACACGCGCTACGAGAATTGAACCGATGCGCGAGGAAGTTCCCAATACCCGCGGCGTGATCGCCGGCTATCTCGTAGCGGCAGGCGTGGCGGCGGTGGCGTTGCCGGTGTTCGTGCTTGGCTTTGGCGCGCCGGTATGGATTGGCGCGGTCGCGGCCGGCGCGATCTTTGTTGGCGGGGCGCTGTTTGCCGCCACCAATCCGCGCAAGGCCCTGCCCGCCGGGACCGACAGCCGCCGCATCGGCCAGGGCCAGCGCGCGGTGATCGACGCCGTGATGGCCGACGCCAGACCCGCGCTAGCCCAGATCACGGCGATCGTCGATTCCACGCCGAAAAACGCCATCCGCGACCGGCTGGAAAAGATCGCCGAACTGGGCGCCAAAGTGCTCGACGAGGTCGACGCGCGCCCTGAGCGGGTGTCCAGCGTACAGCGCCTGCTCACTTATTACCTGCCGCGCACCGCCGATATTGCGAAGGCTTACGGCGAACTGCGCCTGCGCGAAGCCGCCGACCCCGCCCGCTATGCCAGCATTGAAGCGGTGCTGGCCAAGACGGAGGCTGCCTTCGTGCAGTTCAAACAGCAGATGCTTGACGAAGACATGCGCGGGCTCGACGCCGATCTGGAGCTGATCGACGAGGCGCTGAAAGAGGATTTGGGCGCGCGGCGGTGAGGGGGAGCCGCTGGCTTAAGCGCGCCGCGCACCGCCTGTCCGCCCGGGCAAATCGCGGCGGATAGCGCTCAGCCTTCTCCGCGCAGCCGCCGACGCAAAACCCGAGCGCTGCAATATCTGAAGGAAAGCTCATCGCCCTCTATCCGACCGGCTTGCAAGCCCTGCCAAACTTCCCGGCTTGGTCACTGCCAGCCCTCTGCTTTGCCAAATCAATCTTCACTTTGCGTTGCCGTTGCGCGTGCTTGGATTGAGCGGCGCGGAAAACGGCGTTGCTCCGTCGGCCCAAGCCCTGCGCCGCCCAATCCGCGCCGAACGCGCATTGGCCGCTGAAAACCACGCAGTGCTGGCGGTGGCGGGCGTGGCTGCGCCGGAAATGAGCGATGCGGGGTTGATTGAATGGTTCAATGCACATCGTCCGGGTTCGGATCAATTGGCTCGCCCCTGCGTGTGAGCGAGGAGATCGCGTGGGCGCCGCCCGAGCCTGTGCACGGATTGCGCGCACGAACCGCCTTGGGAGACCCTAAGCGCAGCCGATTGCGCTGGTCTAGCGCCCAACCGCCCCGTTATCCGCTTCCACCACCAGCGGCTTGTCGAGCGCCGCGCCCTCAATCGCCACCCGCCCGCCGGCGGCCTCCACCAGCGCGCAGCCGGCCGCGACGTCCCACAGCATCGCGCCCATTTCGCGATAGCGATCGGCGCGCCCGGCCGCGACATTGGCCAAAGCGCACGCCGCTGATCCGATCATCCGCACTTTGCGCCAGCGCCGCATCTCGTCCATGAAGTCGACAAAGGCGGCGGCTTCCGATTGGGCGCGCGCCGGGATGCCGGTATTGAGCACGCCGCGGGCGGGGTCTTTCACGTCCGACACTTTGATCGACCGGCCATTGAGTTTTGCCCCACGCCCGACAACGCCGGAAAAATGCTCCTCAAGCAGAAAGTTATAGACGACGCCGAGCATCGGCTTGCCGTTCACCGCGAGCGCAATCGACACCGCACAATGGGGATAGCCGAGAATATAATTCACGCTGCCGTCGAGCGGATCGACCACCCACACCACCGCGCGATCGGCTTCACTCGTCCAGCCCTTTTCTTCCGACAAGATCGGATAGGGCGACAACTTCGTGAGCGTATCCAGGATCAATTCCTCGGCGCGGATATCGGCGCGCACTTTGACCTCGCGGCCCTCTTCGGCATCCACGCCCGACCAATCGAAGCGATGCTCCTTCAACGCCACGCCCGCGCGCAACGCCGCAAGGTCGGCCAGCTCCAGCAACTCGTCCCAGTTTAAATCCACGATCATCTCCTGCGCCTGCGGCTATACGTCCAAATGCGGCTTGTGACCATGCGCCCTAAGCTCTCCGAACAGGGGAAGGCCATGGCCGACGGCTTGGACGGGCTGGAGCGCAAACTGGACGCCCGTCGCGGCGCGCGCGCGCCGACGCCGCCTTCGGCGTGCCCGCGCGAGATACGCTTGACCTAAGCGGCTTGGAGCATGACGTGCTCGCCCACGCCGGTGCTGCCCAGCACCGCTTTGCCGAAGCCCGCCTGAGCGCCGCGCAATCGCTGGGATCCAAACGGCGCAGGGCCGCCAACGCCCCCTTCGATCTTGACGGACCGACGGTCAGCGCTCTGTTGGAGCTGTCGCGCGCGGAAGGTCGCCGCAAGCCGCAAGCCCGTCAGGCCGGCCCCATTGCGCTCACCGCCTGCGCCGCTTTGGAGTGCTTTGGATTGCTTTCGCGAGACCCACGCCCTCGCCCGCCCGGCCATCTATCCCCAGGCCGCCGCCTCCAGCCTGGCGCTGGTTTTGCTCGCGCAGCTGTATAATGCGAGCGGCTCAGCCAGCCCGTTTGCCGATATCGACCCGGTGGGACTGATCGGCAGCGCCGGCAAAGCGGTGGGGCTGTCGCTTGCCAATGTCGCGCTTGGTTTCCTCGCCCGCTATCTCGGCTTACGCGATCTCGGCCACCGCCGCTTGCCGGTGCGGGACGCGGGCGCCGGCGCGCTTGTCGCGGGAAAGCTGGGTGGGCTTGGGCTGACGCTGTTTGCCGCCCAGTGGCGCGACCGCGCCGAGGCGCACGCCGCCGCCGAGCGCGCCCAAGCCCATCCGCATGAGGCCGCCGCCGCCAATGACAAATGTCTCGCCCGCGCCCACAAACTTGGCGACGGCCAGAAAGCCGGCCTCGATTGCCGCACCAGCCCCGGGTTCCAAGAGTGCCTCGCCCGGCGCGACGAAGCCGCCTGCCTGTGCGACGCCGCGTTCCAAGAATGCCGCACCGCCCCGGCCAAAGCCGCCCAGGCCAAAGCCGCCCAGGCCAATGACGCCGCCCGCGCCTGCGCCCAAACCGATGCTGACAAGCTGTCCGCGTTGCGAAAGCCGCCGGTTCAGATTGCTTTCTTGCCGCTGACGACGCCACAAGCGCTGACCCTGCCCAAGCTCGACGCGGCGGTGTTTGTGTCTGCGGCGCTGAAAGGCTATTGCGACGGCCATGACCCGGATCCGGATTAAGGCAAGTTCGATCGCGCCAGCGTTAGCGCGATTGCCACAGCCGCCGCCCTTCACGACAGCGCGCGTGACGATTTGGAAGGCGCTGTCATGAAAATGAAAAAGGCGCTCACGGAGCGGATCGCGTCCCTGGGGGCGGCTTTGGAGGCGCAACGCAAAATGTTCGACGCTGGCGCCGCCAATGAAGCGGGCGCAGCTTTCGCGCGCGATCGGCGCAAAAACGCCGCCGCCCGCGCCGGCCCAGCGCCGGCTTGTTTCGCCGATCCGCTGGCCCAGCAGACGCATCGACCGGACGTGCTCGGTCCGGCCGGCGCGCTTTTGGCCGACAGCGAAACGCGCTTCAGCGCCGCGCGTGAGCGCGCCGACGCCATCCTCACCCAAATCGCCGCAGCGCTCGAGGCGGCCGATCGCTGGTTGGAAACGGCGTGAGGGACAAGGCCAGTCCGCCCTGGCTTGCCTGGCTTGGCGGCGCCCTGATCGGGGCGATCCTGGCCGGCTTTGGGGTGGCGGCCGTGCTGATCGGTCAGCGCCCGCAGGCCGACATTGACGCCGACACGCTCTGCGCCGCCGGCCCGCCGCCGGCTTGGACCATCGTGCTTGCCGATTCCAGCGATGCGCTTAGCCCGCGCCAAAAAAAGCGCTTTGCCGCGGCAGTGGCCAGCGAAGTGGCGACCCTGCCGGTGGGCGGGCGCTTGAGCGTGCTGAGCCCCTCTGACCGCGACCCGCGCAAACCCGTGACGCTGTTTTCCAAATGCACCCCATCTGACGCAGCTCACGCCAATGCCTGGCAGGAGAACACCCGCGGGGTCGCCGCCCGCCGGGCCGCTGACTTCGATGCGCCTTTGGCGGCAGCGGTGGAGCGCGCCGGGGCCGGCCGGGTCGAAAAGGCAAGCCCGCTGACCGACGCGGTGCGCGCCGCCGCCACCGATCCCGCGTTTCGCGCCGCCCCACAGCGCCGCCTGGTGCTGGTGTCGGACATGATGGAATTTCGCCCTGGACAGTTTTCGCTTTACGCCGCCGGCGCGACATACGAAGCGTTCCGCAAAAGCGCGCCGGGTGTTGCCGGTCCGCCCGATCTCAGCGGCGTCTGCGTGCGCATCGTGGCTTTTGACCGGCCGGAACAGGAAGCCGCCCAGATTGCCGCACGCGCCAGCTTCTGGGCGCCATGGTTCAAAGACGCCGCGCCCAATGCGATCACTTGGGATCCGTAAGGCGCACGCGCTTAGCGGCCGGTCGGCAAATCCTTGAACGCGACGTCTTTATCCACGCGCACATCGGCCGGCAGGCCAAGCACGCGCTCGGCGATGATGTTGCGCAGGATCTCATCGGTGCCGCCAGCAATGCGCAGGCCCGGCGCCCACATATAGCTCTGCTGGAAAATGCCTTCCATCGGCGTCAAAGCGCTGTCGGCGATGATCCCGTAATGGTCTTGCGCTTCGATCGCGGCATTGGTGATGTCGGCGAGTTGATTGGCGGTGAGGATTTTGCCGATCGAAGCCTCCGGGCCGGGCGTTTCGCCTTTGCTCAAAGCCGTCTGGGTGCGGAACTTGGTGAGCTTATAGCCCTCCGCTTTCACCACCCAATCGGCGAGCTGCTGGCGAAAGGCCGCGTCGCTCAACAAGGGCTTGCCATCAACGCCTTTGGCTTCGCGGGCAAACGCCATGATCTCCTTATAGTCCGGCCCCGGCGAGCCGCCGACCGCGAGGCGCTCATTCATCAGCGTGACGAGCGCCACGGTCCAACCATTGCCTTCCCCGCCGATCAGGTTTTCAGCCGGCACGCGCAGATCGGTGAAATAGACTTCGTTGAAGTTTGAACCGCCCGACATCTGATGGATCGGGCGCACGTCCACGCCCGGTGACTTCATGTCGATAATGAACATCGACAAGCCCTTGTGCTTGGGCACATCCGGATTGGTGCGCACCAGCAGGATGCCGAAATCGGAATAATGCGCGCCGCTGGTCCACACCTTTTGGCCATTGATCACGAAGTGATCGCCGTCGCGCACGGCTTTGGTTTTGGACGCCGCGACGTCAGAACCCGCGCCGGGCTCTGAAAACAACTGGCACCAGATTTCCTCGCCGCGCAAAGCCGGCGCGACGTAACGCTGCTTCTGGGCATCGGAGGCAAAGGCGATGACGGTCGGCACGCACATGCCAAGCCCGATTGCGAACGGCCCGGCGGGGGCATCGAACTTCGATTCCTCCTGGCCGAAGATCACCGAAAAAATCGGCGGCAAGCCTTGCCCGCCCTGCTCCTTGGCCCAAGTGATGCCAGCAAAGCCAGCGGCGGCCTTCTTGGCCTGATAGGCGCGGGCGGCGGTGATATAGGCTTTGCCGTCCATGTCCGTCGCCAGCGGCTTGTCCTTGCCTTTCGGCCGACAGGCAGATTCCAGAAAGGCGCGCGCGCGGCTGCGGAAGGCGGCTTCTTCGGCGGTGTCGTTGAAATCCATGGCTGAGCCTCCCGCGGCGACTTTTGTCGATGTTAGCGTGAGATTAGTGCGCGCAGCGGGGAGTGCAATGGCGCCGTCGCGTGAAGGGCGCCGGCTTGGGTTGCGCTCATGCACTGGGAGAGGGCAGGGGGAAAGCGGGCGGATGGTCCAAACCGAGCTGATGGCTGACAGTTTAGACCGGACAATAATCCACCCTTCCCCGCCCCCCTCTCCAATACGCCCACACCGCGCCCCAAAGCAGCCGCTCCCGCTCCCGCACCTGCCCCCCCCCACCCTCGCCGCGGCGCGGTTTTCTGTTATATCCGCTCCATGACTGAAGCTTCCCAAGCCAACACCGCCGGCAAAGACACCGCCGGCAAAGACACCGCCAAGGCGGGTGGCCAGCTCCTGGTGGAGCTTGGCCCGATCGTCACCCTGGTGGCGGCCTACAATGTCGTCAAACGCCTGCCGGCCGAGCACGCGGTGTTCTCCACCTTCGGCGGCGGGCCGGCGGATGCCATTTACTACGCCACCGCCGTGTTCATGGCCGCCACCTTCGCGGCCATCGCCTACACCTTCTGGCGCGAGCGCAAAGTGCCGCCGATGCTGATGGTGATGGGCGTCATCGTGCTCGGCTTCGGGGCGCTGACCTTTGCCTTCCGCGATCCGACTTTCATCAAAGTAAAGCCCAGCATCGTGAACGGTTTTTTCGCGCTGGCGATCTTTGCCTCGCTGGCGATCAAGCAGAATGTCTGGAAGCTGATGTTTCGCCATCTGTTTGAGCTGCCGGACAAGATTTGGAACACCTTGGCGATCCGCTGGGGGCTGTTCTTTATTGTCATGGCGGCGTTCAACATCGTCATCTGGCGGAATTTTAGTGAAGATTTCTGGGTCAATACCCGGCCGATTTTCTCATTCGGCCTGACCTTCCTGTTCATGGCCGCGAACCTGCCGATTACGCTGAAATGGATAGGTCGCAGCAATGAGGATTTCGCCGCCGGTCGCGCGAACCAGAAAAGCGAGGCCCTGGGCTGAAGCTCAATATTTCACCATCGCCAGATACAATCCTTCCGCCGGCGCCACCTGCCCGCAAGCGCGCCGGTCGCGCGCGGCCAAGGCTGCGCCAACACTGGCGATGGTGCGCCGACCAGCGCCCGCCTCCATCAGCGTGCCGACCATCGAGCGCACCTGCCGATGCAGGAATGAGCGCGCCGCGCAATGCACATGCACTTCCTCGCCCACCCGCATCACATCGCAGCGATCAAGCGTTTTCACCGGCGATGCCGATTGGCACTGCGCATCGCGAAAGGTGCTGAAGTCGTGATGGCCAACCAGGCTCTGGGCGGCGGCGTGCATGGCGTCGGCGTCCAGCGCCACGGCGACGCGCCAGGCGCGGCCCTTGTCCAAAGCCAGATCGGCGCGGCGATTGATGATGCGATACCAATAGGCCCGCTCGATGGCGGAAAACCGGGCGCTGAAATCGGCGTCCACTTCCTCCACCACGAGCACGGCGACGGGCTCGGGCCGCAGCTGGGCGTTCATCGCCTCCATGAAGCGAAACGGCGTCATTGGCCTGTCAATATCGAGATGCGCGACCTGGCCCAGCGCATGAACCCCGGCATCCGTGCGCCCGGCGCCGACCACATCGGGGCTCGCGCCCAGAATGCGTCCGGCGGCTTCTTCCAGCGCCTGCTGCACGCTGCGCAGGCCATCGCCCACCTTCTGCCAGCCGGAAAATCCGGACCCGTCATATTCGATCGTCAGCTTGAATCGCCGCATCAATCCTTCGCGCGCTCATAGCTGATCGCATTCGAGCAGCCGCCGGGATTGCCATCGTCAAACGCACTTGATGTGGTCGCCAAGACCAGCCTGTCGCCATCACGATAGAGCGCGATGAGATTGACGACGCGGACGCCGCACAGGGGCGTGAAATCCCCATCCGCCTTCGGGCCGTCTTCCTGATCGACTTGCAGCAACGCGATTTTGCCCTTCGCCCCGGCGCCAAGCGCACGCGCGAGCGTCAAAGGTCCGTCGATCTTCCAGCGGCCATCCGCCGCGCCAGTTTCGGTGGCGGTGACAATATGCTTGCCGCCCATCCAGACAAACGCATAGCGCGCCGCGCCATCCTTGTCCTTTGGCAGTTCAACAAACTGCATCGGCCCACGGAAACTTGAATCGTCCTGCTCCCCGCCAATGGGCGCGAACGCCACGCCTTGGGGCAGGCTGATCAAGCCTTGGGGTTTGGCCAAGTCTTGTTGCTGCTGCTCCCATTCCGCCTTGGTCGGCAAAGGCGGCGGCGCCGGCAAACAGCCAGCCAAGCCCAACAGGCATGCGGCCAAGAGCATCCGACGAACCATCAAAGCGCCTCCAGCGCGGGAATTTTTGCCCACGCGGCCAAGACTTATCCTAGCCGCTGACCAGTCGCCACCGGATTTCCGCGCAGAAAATCATCCGCCGCCATCGCCGACTTGCCTTCGCGTTGCACCTTGGTGAGCCGCACCGCGCCCTCGCCGCAGGCGATCAGCAACCGATCATCGAGCGCTTCACCGGCGCGCGCGGCCGCACGCGGATTGTGTGCAGGTTGACACATCAGCGCCTTTACGCGCACCGGGCCTTTGTCCGTGTCCAGATGAAACCAGGCGCCGGGAAATGGCGACAAGCCGCGAATGTGGCAATCGACGATCCGCGCCGGCTGCGTCCAATCGATCTTGGCCTCGGCGGGCTCGATCTTGGCGGCGTAGGTGACGCCTTCTGCGGATTGCGGTTGTGGATCGGCCATGCCGCGTTCAAGGGCAGCGACCGCGCGGGCCAGCAACGGCGCGCCAACGCCGGCCATGCGGTCATGCAGCGTTTGGGCGGTGTCATCGGGCAGGATTGGGACGGTTTCAGACAAGACGATCGGGCCGGTGTCGAGGCCTTCTTCCATCATCATTGCCTGCACGCCGGTCATGCTGTCGCCGGCCATCAAAGCCCGCTGGATCGGGGCAGCGCCTCGCCATCGCGGCAACAGCGACCCATGCAGGTTCAAGCAGCCGAGCCGAGGCGCGTCGAGAATGGGTTTCGGCAGCAGCAACCCATAGGCAACCACAACCGCCAGATCAACCTGCAGATCGGCGAACGCCGCAACCGTCTGCGGCTTCTTCAACGAAATGGGCGTTTCCACATGCAGCCCGAGCTTGTCTGCAAACTGGTGCACGGCGGTTTTACGCTCAGCCTGGCCGCGCCCGGCCGGGCGCGGGGGTTGTGAATAGACACGGACAATTTCATGGCCGTGCGCGACCAGCTCCGCCAAAGCCGGCACGGCGAAATCGGGCGAGCCCATAAAGATCAGCTTCGCCATCAGACGCGCCGTTCGATCATGCGCAGCAAGGGCAGCGGTTCACTCAACAAATGCGCGACATAAACGGCGCCCGGCCGAAACATCGCGTCTGCCGGAATGCGGTCATCGACTTCGCTGACGATCAGCCGCTGCCCCGAGCCGCGTTCTTCCAAAATCCAGTCCTTGAGATAAGTGACGGCGCCGGTGACATTGAACATGTCAAACTCGATATTGTGCAAGACATCCGAGACTTTATCGCCAGACCGGATGGCAACGGCAAAATCCTTGAGCGTCTCGTCGCCGCGGATCACGTCCACCTGGATATCGAACGACACTTCCGGCGCTTTGCCTTGCAAGGCGTTGAACAGATCGACGAACCGCCGCTCGATCAGTTGCGAGACCTGGGACAGTTCACTCGGCCCGTCGCGAAGTTCGGCCTCGGTTGGCTTTTCCAATCGCAGTGCTGACAGCTTCTTCCATTGCAGCTCCAAATAAGGGCTGGTCACTTCCATATTGAGCGGCAGCACGAGTTGCGCAAAGAGCTTGGCGACAAATTCCTTGAGCGCTTCCAGCCGCGCCAAATCATAGCCCTGATAGCCGGCAAGCGGCATCGGCACACGATCCAGCGGCAAGCCCAACGTGACCGGCACGACGCTGGAATAATCGCGGTTCACCACCGAGCCGCTCTCGAAATAAATCCACGGGCTGTTGACGCTGTTGGGGGTCACCAAAGCCACGATGACTTCGCTTTCGCGCAAAACCTCTTGCAGCTGCTGGAACCATTGGCCGCCCACCGCCATGCCGCCAGCGGTCGAGCGATCGGAGGAATACCAGACGCTTATCCGCTCATGGGAAAGACTGACCAGGCAGCTTTTCAACAACTCGGCCGCCATCTGATCGGCGGCCGAATGCGAGATCAGTATTTTTCGCGTTGGCGCCCCGCTCATCGCCGCCGCCCGCAAGCTTGTCGCGGCCACAGGCTTGCGGCAAACTCAAGGCCCTGGAATTCGCCATGCTGAAGCCGCCGCCGCCGATCGTGAAAACGCTGCCGGAACTGGTCCGCTTTCTGTTGCGCCATCTGGCTGTCGGGGCCGGCGTGGGGCTTGGTTTGGCGGTGGCGTTTTACGCCCTCGATATTGACGGCCTGCGCAGCCTGACCGCAGCCAGCCGCGACGGGCCCCTGGCGATGGGCATTTTCGCCTTCGCCATGGTGTTCACCTTTGGCGCCTTGGGCATGGGCGTTGGCGTCATGACGCATCCGCGCGACGCCGCCTATGGCCAGAATTGGGGCCGCGACGAAGGCTGACGCTGCACTCACCGATCGACCTTTCGGGTCAAGGTCGCGATCTCATCGCGATAGCGCAACCGCAGGGCTGACCAGGTGGCGTCAATCGCGATCTGTGTGACCGGCAACAGATCCAGCGGCTTCAGCGCCTCCCAGCCGTGATCGCGCGTGATGTCGGTATTGATGGCGCCGGTCTTTTTCGGATAGGCAAACCACAAATGTCCGCCGCGGCGACAAAGCCCTGCCACTTTCGGGGCCATGGTCGTCAAGGCGGCGACGTTGTCGGCGAAAGCCCGCGCCCAATCGGGCGCCGTCGACCGGCCGGCAAGCGTCTCGCCAAGACGAGGCTCCAGCCCCGCCGGCGCGCCAAGAACGCGGGCCTTCACAGCCGGCTTGTAGCCGAGCTTGTCGAGGACAGACTTGCTCATGGGGCGGGCTTGGCCGGTTGGGTCTGGATCGACTGCAAATAAGCGATCAAGGAGTCCACGCCCTGGGGATTGAACGCGAAAGTCGGCATGTCTTCATGGCCAAGATGGATGGCATTGACCAGTTCTTCGGCCAAAACTTCGGCCTTATAGCGCGACAAGATGACATTAAAGGGCGGCGCCTCCGGGCGCGGACTTTGGGCCCCGTCCGCCGTCACGACATGGCAAGCGGCGCATTGGGTTTGGGCGATCTCCAGACCGTCCGCGATCATTTCGGGGCTGGCGGCGGGCGCTGATGTCGCCGCCGGCGCCTTTGCGGCCGGCGGCGGCGAACATGCTGCAAGGCCAAATGCGGCCAGCGAAAACAGGATACAGCGCTTCATTATCGCCTCCATACATATGCTGAATATGCCGTGCGTCGGGGGCCGCAGCAATGGCGGCGCCCCCTTGCTCCTCCTTACCCCTCATCCTGCACGCTCCCTTGAGCAGGATCGGGGGAGAGGGCTCAAGCCTGCTCTCCTTCTAAAGAGATGGGGTAGGGTGGTGAGGATAGTGCGTAGGCCCTACCCCTGCTCAAACAATTCCCGCCCAATCAAGAAGCGGCGTATTTCGGAGGTGCCGGCGCCGATCTCGTACAGCTTGGCGTCCCGCAATAATCGGCCGGTCGGATAGTCATTGATATAACCGTTACCGCCCAGCGCCTGGATCGCTTCCAGCGCCACCTTGGTGGCTTGCTCTGCAGCGTACAAAATCGCGCCGGCGGCGTCGCGCCGCGTCGTCTTTCCCGCGTCGCAGGCTTTGGCCACCGCATAGACGTAAGCCCGCGAGGTGTTGAGCGCGACATACATGTCCGCGATCTTGCCCTGCATCAGCTGGAACTCACCGATGGCGCGGCCAAATTGCTTGCGCTCACGCACATAGGGCAACACGATATCGAGCGCGGCCTGCATGATGCCGATCGGCCCGGCGGCGAGCACGGCGCGCTCATAATCCAGCCCGCTCATGAGCACCCGCACGCCTTCATTGAGCGGGCCCATCATGTTTTCGGTCGGCACTTCGCAATCTTCAAAGACCAGTTCGGCGGTGTCAGAGCCGCGCATGCCAATCTTGTCGAGCTTGGGGGAAACCGAAAATCCCTTCATGCCCTTCTCGATCAGAAACGCCGTGATGCCGCGCGGGCCAGCGCTGGCGTCGGTCTTGGCGTAAACAACCAGCGTTTCGGCTTCCGGCGAATTTGTGATCCACATCTTTGTGCCGTTGAGCACGTAATAGTCGCCCTTCTTGTCGGCGCGCAACGTCATGCTGACGACATCAGAGCCCGCCCCGGCCTCGCTCATCGCGAGGCTGCCGACATGGGCGCCGGAAATTAGGCCGGGCAGATATTTGCGCTTCTGGGTGTCATTGCCCCAGCGGCGGATTTGATTGACGCAGAGATTGGAGTGCGCGCCATAACTTAAGCCAACCGACGCCGAGGCGCGGCTGACCTCTTCCATCGCCACGACATGATGCAGATAGCCCAGCCCTGCCCCGCCCCATTCCTCTTCTACGGTGATCCCATGCAGGCCAAGCGCGCCCATTTGCGGCCACAGATGGCGGGGAAACTTGTTGCTCTTATCGACCTCATCGGCGATCGGCGCGATCTGGTCTTGCGCGAAGCGGAAAGTCATGTCGCGGATTTGATCGGCGGTCTCGCCGAGATCGAAATCCATTTGGGGGGAGTTGGGCAGCATGGCCGGCTTTTAGCGGGCTTTGGCTGACCTGGGAACCGGGCATGGCGCAGGAAGCGGCAGCGAAAAAGCCGCCCCGCTCAAACCTTTTTGCGCACCAGATAATAGAGCGCCATCGTCACCGCCATCACGCCCGGCGCGCCGAACATCAAAAGCGCAAAGCGGCCATGCTCGGCGCCCTCGGCATAAGCCGATCCGGCAAAGTAAAGCAACAGCGCGCCAATCAGGCCAAGCGCCCCTATCGACACGGTTCCAAACTGCGCCGGCGCCGCTTGGGCCGTGCGTGCTTCGCGCACCGCCGGGATCAGTTCAAACGCATCCTCATCGGCGTCCGCCTGCGGCGCCGGCGGCGGCCTCAAGGCCGGCTGGGTCGCAGGCTCGGCCGCCATGATCGCTTTCAGACGAGCGGTGATGTCATTGGCCGGAATTGGCGGCGCAGCCGGGCTGGTCTGGATCTCTGCGGATTTGCGCCCCGGCAGCGGCACCGGGGCCGGCGGGGCGTCAGGCGTGCGGCCCCGCGGTGCGGTGACGAGCGAAAACGAATGGTCGATAGCGGCGCGGACGGCAGCCGTTGGGACCGGCGCCACAGCGCTCAGAAACAGCGCCTTCTCGGCCGCCCGCCGCGCGATCAAGGCAGCGACCGCTTCCGGCGCTTCGGCGCGCCGCCAGGCGTCAAAACCGTCGGCGGCCGCGATCATCTGGCCGGCGGCCAAACGCTGCGCCACATCACTGCGCACGAACGCGTCAAACCCAATCGAATAGACAAACGAGATAAGCGCATCGGCTTGCGCGGCGCTCAACGGCGCCAAAAGCAGCGTGGCCAAGTCAGCCTGCAGGGCCGTGATGGCGGCGGCCGGAACATCGCCTTCAAAGCGGCGCAGAAAGGCCCAGCCGTCGGCGGAAAGGGTCAGGGGGGAAACCATGGCCGATCTGTCTCATCTTGGCGCCGGGACCTGCCCCGTCTCCCGCAAACAGGCAAGTGCGGCGCCAATCGCACCCTTGGCAGGCGAACCGCGACCCGGGGGAGCGCGCGATCAGAGCAGCAGGGCCGTCGCGATCCCCAGAAACGCGACAAAGCCAACGCAATCGGTGACAAAGGTGACGAACACCGATGACGCCACCGCCGGGTCGGCGCCAAAGCGCTTCAGGGTTAAGGGCGCCAAAATGCCCGCCAGACCAGCGCAAGCGAGATTAATCATCACCGCCAAAAAGATGGCAAGCGCGATCAGCGGGTTTTGAAACCACAGGCCCGCCACCACCGAAAGCAGCGTCGCGATCAAGAGGCCATTCAACACCGCTGCTCCAGCTTCGCGCCCAACATGGCGCAGCGCATTGGCCGGCGTCAGTTCGCGCGCCGCAATTGCGCGCACCGCCACCGCCAGCGCCTGGGTGCCGGCATTGCCGCCCAGCGAGGCGACGATCGGCATCAGCACGGCCAACGCAACAAGCTTTTCAATCGAGCCCGAAAACGCTGAAATCACCGATGAGGCAATCAGCGCCGTTCCCATATTCACCATCAACCACGGCGCACGGGCCCGAACCGAGCGCCAAACCGTGTCGTTTTCGGCCGCCTCGCTCACGCCGGAGAGTTTGAGCAGGTCTTCCTCCTGCTCCTCAAGGATAACGTGGACGATATCGTCCACCGTCACCATGCCGCGCAGGCGGCCGGCGTCATCCACCACCGGCGCCGACGCCAGGTGATATTTCTGGAACGCGAACGCGACTTCTTCCTGGTCCATCTCTTCTGTGATCACAGCTTCCAGTGGGATCATGATCGCCCTTAAGGCGGTGTCGCGGGTTGAGCGCAGCAGCGTGGAAAGCCGCGCCGCCCCGATCGGGCGAAAGCCCGGATCAACGAGATAAAGCTCAAAAAACACGTCCGGCAGATCGTCGCTGCGGGCGCGCAAATGATCGATCGTGGCGCCCACTGTCCAGAATTCCGGCGCCGCGACAAACTCGCGCTGCATCAGCCGGCCGGCGGTGTCTTCTTCCGCCGCCAGGGTCTCTTCGACCGCCAGGCGGGTGTCGTCGTCGGTGGCTTTCAGCGCGGCGGCCAACGCCGCCTCATCCAAGTCGGCCGCGACCGCGGCGGCGTCATCGGTGTCGAGTTCAGCGAGCGCCCGCCCGACATAATCGGCCGGCAGCAGCTCCAGCACCCGTTCGCGCTTTTCCCAATCGAGATCAGCGAGGAAGGCCGGCGGCAATTCCGGCCCGATCATCCTAATCAGCCGCTTGATCGCCTCTTCCGGGGCCTGCTGAACCACATCGGCAAGGTCGGCCGGGTGCAGGCCTTTGAGCAGCCGGCGCAGTTCCGGGGCGTCGCGGTCATAGGCCGCGCCGACCACAAGCGTAATAAAGTGCGGGTCAACGTCAAAGCGGGCGCCCGGCTCAGCGTCGAGCGCGCGGATTTCCGGTTCGGTCATGGCAGGCGCCCGGCTGAGCTGCGAACGAGCAGTGTTATTGACCGCTTTGGCGCGGGGGGAAAGCGGAAAGGACTGTTAAGGATTAGGGCGCCTTAGGGCGGAGAAGCGCAGCGTCATGCACCAACCAAAGCGCGGCATCACAGATTGTGGCGCATGGCGCTGCGCTTATGCGCTCTGCGTTCTGCGTTCTTCGCCAAGCGCGAAGGATGGTGCGCTCGAGAGGACTCGAACCTCCACGATGTTACTCGCTGCCACCTCAAGGCAGTGCGTCTACCAATTCCGCCACGAGCGCATTCGTTGCGAGGGGCGCTGGCTAGCAGATGCCGCCGGGGCCGGCAAGCGCGGATGCGTTAGCCGCACGGCTCCCAGGTTTGCGGGGCCTGACCGGGGCGGGCCACCGTTATGGCGCTGCGCGCGGCTTCTTCGGCGGTGATCAGCCCGACGCTGAACTCAAAGACCCCGCCCTTGCGCGCCGCCGGCTTGGCCGCCTCCGCGCGCACCACGCCCGGCTTGACCAGGCCGATTTCCAGCACGATGTCGCCGCCGGCCTCGGACACGGTCAGCACACCGCCCTCCTCGCGCACCCGGATGGGCGAAGTACAGGCGCCGCCCGGCCCGCGCCAATCGCCAACAACCCGGCCGATATAGTCCAGCTCCGCCCCAGCCGACAGGCCGGCTTCGCCACGGTCAAACGCGTCGGGCAAGGCTTGCACGACTTTCGGCGGTTCCGCCGGCTTGGCCGGCCGCACCGCCTGTTGGCTGATCAACGCCATCACCACCAGCAGAACAGCGCCGATACCGACAAGCGCGAGAACGGGTTTGGTCGGCTTGTCGGCCATGATGGGCTTTCCTGATCGGCGGGCCGCAATGATGACCCGAGCGCAGGTGAGCGGCAAGTCAGCGCTTCATTTTCACAGGGGCTGGTCTGCCGGCCATGTTCGGATCATCGCCAAACGCCCAGCGCGGCCCGGGCCCAAAGATTTTGGCGCGCGTGATCGCGACGGGGCTGAGGTTAGTCATTCGCGGCGACGATGCGCCAGGCCGACGGTTCTGCTTTTTTGACGCCGATAGGTTTGAAGACGAAGTGGAGCGCCCGGGTGACCATTATGGTCGATCGTGGCGCAGCGTCCTACGCCGCAAGTGCTGCGCCCAAGGGTTCGCCAGCGCCCGAAATCTCAAGCCGGAAAACTGAACCGGCGCCGAGTTCGCTGGTCACGGTGACATCACCGCCCAACAGATTTGCGATCCGGCGGGTGATCACGAGCCCCAGGCCCGCGCCGCCATATTCGCGTGTGGTTGAGGCGTCGGCCTGCACAAAGGCCTGGAACCGCTCGGCGATCTTGTGCGCGGCGATGCCAATGCCGGTATCCGCGACGCTGAACACGACCCGCCCATCGGCGGCGGTCGCGGCCAATCTGATGCGGCCGTTCTTGGTGAACTTTCCAGCGTTCGACAAAAGATTGATCAGACACTGACCGAGCCTAAACCCGTCGGTGCGAGCCAAAGGCAAATTGGCGGCAATGTCGACGACCAAGACATTGCCATTGGCTTCCAGCTGCGGGCGCACGGCGTCGCACGCTTCCTCGACCAGGGCGCCAATATCAATGTCCGCCAGATTCAGCACCGTTCGGCTGGCTTCGATTTTCGCCAGATCCAATGCCTCATTGATCAGATGCAGCAAGCGGTTGGCGGCGGCGAAAACACGATTATGGTCTGCGATATCGCCGGTGCGCTGATTGGCGAGGGCTGCGTCGCGCATCAGCTCTGAATAGCCGATGATGGCGTTGAGCGGCGTGCGCGGTACGTGGCTCATCGTCGCCAAAAATTGCGACTTGGCTTTGTTGGCGTCTTCCGCGGCCTGACGCGCCGCCACCAAGTCAGCCGTGCGGTCTTGCACGCGCAGCTCCAGCGAGGTGCGCTTGCGGCAATTCGCCGGCCAGATACATATGGCCGAGCACGCCAGCGGCAAACGCGACGAATGCGGCGTCATCCGCTCGCCATTCGCGCTTCAGCCCAACGCTTTCGACGCACAAAACGCCAGCCAAGTTCCCGCCAGCGTGAATTTGCGCATCGAGCATGGAGCGCACATCCTGCGGCAGAAGGTAGGATTGCGCCATCTCGCAGGTTCGCGGATCGCTCAGCGCGCATGGCGCTTCAATCACGCGCTGGTCGCGCAGCGCGGCGGCGTAAGCAGGCAGCGCATTGAGCGACAATTCACCTTGCGGGACGCTTGTGCCGCTTGCGGTAAAGTAGGTCGTGCGCGAACGCTTCGTAGAGCGCGGCAGGCGTGTGGGTGTTCAGATTGTCCTGCACCAGCACGATCTTTTCGGCTTTTGGGAAGTGGGTGTCGGCGAGATCGCGCAAGATTTTGGCGTAATCGATCGCCGTGCGGCGCTCGG
>JBEIHY010000011.1:0-64490 GCA_040381035.1 Hyphomonadaceae bacterium | reverse complement strand
GGCAAAGCCCCTGCGTGTACGCGCGCGCGAAATCGCAAGCTTTTTGACCAACTTCCCAAGGAACCTTGCAAATCCGAATACTTCAAATCCGACGAAACACCCGCATTCCTGGGGCCTTCAGCGTTTTTCACGGGCGACCAGTTACTCCCAACAAGACAAGACCTGGGGACGGCGGCTTCATACTTGGCTGGAAACCTATCGCGTGCCTGTTGGCGTCATGGCGGAGATCCAAGACGGGCGCCGCCTCGGTCGCTTCTTCCGTGATGAGGCGGAGATGCCAGCCGCAAGCGACATCGGCGAGGTTGTGCGTGAAGCGATTGAGACCGCGGAGAGCTTGATCGTCGTCTGCTCGCCGCGCTCGGCTCGCTCCAAGTGGGTGGCGGCCGAGATAGGCCACTTCCGTAGCAGCCATCCAAACGGCAAGCTGTTCGCCGTTCTCATCGATGGCGTCCCCAATTCCGCCGATCCGAACACGGAGTGTTTTCCGCCGGCGCTCCGGCGCGGTTATGCTGAAGACGGCGCAATGCCGATCGAGCCTGTCGGCATTGATGTTCGGATGGATTCCAAAGAGCGCGTTTGCGCGCGATTGGCCGCCGGTCTTTTGGATGTGGACTTCGATGATCTCTGGCAGCGCGACCGGCGCCGGGCGGAACGCCGCCAGCAGCAGACGATCTTGGCCTTGTCCGCGATCTCTGCCGTGTTTGCGTTCCTTGCCGGCGCAGCGTTCTGGTTCGGGCATGTTGCGCAAGAAGAAAAGCAGATCGCTGAGTCCGCGCGAACGGCGTTGCAGACCGAGTATCTCGCGATGCTTGGCGAAAGCGCATTGGATGACGTCTTGACCAGTGATCTGCTGCCGGGCGCCCTGGTCGGCGAGCCGTCGCAAACCTGGACATCGTTGATGCAGCGCAACGGCAAGGATTTCATTGTCGGGCGTGAATTCGGGCGTGGGCAGATATTCGCCGTTGCGCATGACGGCCTCCTCGACGCCGCGCGCATCAAGAACGGCGCTGCCTTCCTCCGGCGCGCTATTGGCTGGCTGAGAGGGGCGGATGGTAACGCTAATGTCGTAATCGCCTCCGGTCATTGCGAGTTCATGGTCTTGGGCACAAAGGACTGGCGACTGCCGGGGCTCCTTGAGGGATGGGGGTATCAGGTGCGGGACGCACCGGGCCGCATTGACGATCACGTCCTGGCCGACGCCGGCGTTTTGATCATCGGCAATGCCTGGACGCCAATATTGCCTGCAGAAGCCGATGCCGTTGAACGTTTTGTGCGCAATGGCGGCGGGGTATTTCTGGCCGGGCTTGGTTGGTCTTGGGTGTCGAACGCCAACAATCCCGAAGTCGCCTGCGCAGGCGCCCCGCGTGTGCCCGAACCTGTCACGCTCGACACCTATCCTATGAACAGTCTCGGCGCACGGTTCGGGGTCCGTTGGATTGATCAGGAGCCCTCATGAATACCATCAGATGAATTGTGCCCTTTGGGGATGGCTACTTGGTTCCGCCGCCAGCCGCCCCAGTTTCCACCACTCGGGCGGGCGTGACCCGATCGACACGCCCGCAACATCACCGAGACGATGGGTAGCGATGGACGCAGGAACGGCGATTGAACAGTGCGGAAAATGACAGTCAGAATGTAAACTGGCGGCGCCGAGCACAGGAGGCGGATATGAACCTTTGGATGCTCTTGGCCGGTGGCGTTGTTGCGGGGCTGGCGCTCCTGGCGCCGCCGGGCAGCGCTTGCGCCGATCACGGCGTCGCGGACATGCGGCTCGCCGATCAGGCGGTTGCCCATATCCTGCCCTGCGCTGTGCACACGGCGCGACCCGCTTTGCTCGTTGTGTTGCATGGCGCCGGCCAGCAGCCGGATCAGATGATCGCCCAATTTAAAGCGACGCGGATCGGACGGGCATGGTTCTGCTGGCGCCGAAATCCGCCGGGCCGACATGGGACATCGTTGCCCAGGTTGAGATGAAAGCTTTTTCGGGCGCAACAAACCTGGACGAGGCTTTTCGCTACGGCTGGTCAAAAGACGCCGCGCGGGTCGTTTCCGCCTGCACGGATCTTGACGCTATCGTGAAGACCGACGATGCGCGGATAAGCTTGCTCGGATTTTCAGACGGGGCCACGTTTGCCTTGGCTCTGGGGACGGCGGCATCCCAACCTTTTTCGGTTGTCGTGGCGGTGGCTCCGGGACTTGCGGTTGTGGCGGCCCGGCCGGCGCTGCAGCGCCCGACCATCGTCATGCGTGGCGCAACGACCGCGCGCTTCCCTTCGAAGTCACGCGTGCGACAATCGTGCCGGCCTTGCGTCGGTCTGGCCTAACCGTCGTGTTCCATCCGTTTGACGGCGGACACGAGATTCCGCCGAATGCGTGGAGGACCATCGAACAATTGGCTGCTGCAGCAAGGCTCGCCGGACCGTAAAGTGCGCTGGCTCCTTGCCGCATCGCGTCCACCGGAATGGGGCGGCAGGCCACAAGGATGAGGGCTCACCCAGCGACGCCGATCACCTCAATGAAGGGATCAATCTTGCACGCCAGGCAACAGTGTTGCGCGACGCGCTCGGCGCGGTGAGCGTCAGCCGTTTGCGCGACCTGCGCCAAACGCAGCGATATCAGCCGCCACCATTTCCGAACAGAGGTCGCGCCATCCGGTATCATGCGTCCAGCCAAGCTTGGCTTTCGCCTTGCTTGGATCGCCGATCAGCAGATCGACTTCGGTCGGGCGGAAGTAGCGCGGATCGACTTCAACGAGCACGCGGCCGGTCCGGTGGCAAATTCCGCGTTCGGCAATGCCGGTTCCAGACCAATCCAAAGTCACGCCGATCTGTTCAAACGCATAGCTGACAAAGTCGCGCACCGTTGTTGTTTCGCCGGTGGCAAGGACATAGTCGTCAGGCTGGTCTTGCTGAAGCATCATCCACATGCCGCGAACATATTCTTTGGCATGGCCCCAATCGCGCTTGGCGTCGAGATTGCCGAGATAGAGCCGCTCTTGCTTCCCATGTTTGATGCCGGCGACCGCGCGCGTGATCTTGCGCGTCACAAAGGTTTCACCCCGCAATGGGCTTTCGTGATTGAACAAGATCCCATTGCTGGCGTGCAAGCCATAGGCCTCGCGATAATTGACGACGATCCAATAGGCATACAATTTCGCCGCGGCATAGGGGCTGCGCGGATAGAACGGCGTCGTCTCGCTTTGAGGAACCTGTTGCACCAGGCCGTAAAGCTCGGATGTGGAGGCTTGGTAGAAGCGGGTGGTTTTGGTCAGACCCAGGATGCGGATCGCTTCAAGCAGTCGCAGAACGCCGATCCCATCGGAATTGGCGGTGTATTCTGGTGTTTCAAAGCTGACTTGAACATGGCTTTGCGCCGCCAAATTATAGATTTCGTCAGGCTGGACCTCCTGCACGATGCGGATCAGATTTGTGCTGTCGGTCAGGTCGCCATAGTGCAGGATGAAGCGCGGATCGGGACTCTGCGGGTCTTCATAAATGTGCTCAATCCGGCCAGTATTGAACGAGGATGACCGGCGTTTGACGCCGTGGACAACATAGCCTTTCTCCAAAAGGAGATCAGCGAGGTAGGCCCCGTCTTGGCCGGTGACGCCGGTGATTAAGGCAACTTTGCGTTTTGACATCGAGCTTCCCTATGCGCGCGCTGAGCGTTGTTCCCCAAACCGCCATGGGGCGGTTCATTGGCGCCTTGGCGGCGATGTCGCAAGCCTATCCGTCGCCAAATGACGGCGCGCTGCTGCAAGCGCTCCTTGTTGGCGAGAAACGCGATTGCCGCAAACGCCGTTTCAGAGGGCCGCTTCCAGGCGAGCCCAGATGCTGTCGATATCGGCATGGGGGTCGGCCGCGACCTGGCGGGCCCAGAGCGTCTGGTCGATCATCGTTCGCGAGGCAAAGCCGGTGAGCTTGGCCAGAACCGCATCCGTTTGGCCGGCCATGGGCCGCCAATTCACCACGGCGGTCTCGGGCTCTTGTTTGAGTTCGGTGCGCGGCTCAGCCCGCAGGCGCGCCGCCAGCGCCTCAGCATCCGCCATGTTCTTCTCAATCAAGGCCGCCGGGCCTTTGCGGCCGAGCGCGAGGCCATCAGCGGGATCGCGGCGGCGCTGCGCGATCCTTGCACGCCGATATTGGGTGCAGCAAGATAGGCCCCGCCAAAGCTGATTGCGGCCTGCGCATCGGGCGATTTGAACAGGACGAGGGCACTGTCCTTGGGTTGATACAGCCATGTGTGGGCTGAGATCGCGACGCTGTCGGCATGGTCGATGCCGTCAAGGCGGGCGTTGAAGCGGGTGAAGCGCAAGGGGCCGGCCCAGGCGGCGTCGACATGTGTCCAAAGACACATGAGCGGGTCCAGCGCATCGATGACGCCGCGGCCGGTGGCGCCGGCGGTGAGGACGTCGGCGGCGTCGGCGATGTCGCCCAGCTGTGTGCGATCAAGCCGTCCGTGGGAATTGACCGGCACAGAACGATAAGCCATGCCGAGAATATGCGCTGCCTTCGGGACCGAGATGTGTGCGTCAGCCGAAGCGATAATCGCGCGCGCGCCAGCCTCGCGCGCCCGCCACAAGGCGGTGAGATTGGCCAGCGTGGAGCCTGCGCACAGGTGCCCTCAGGTCATGCCAAAGGCCGGCGCAAGCCACGCGATGAGCCGGTTTTCCACTTCGGTGGCAAAGGGGCTCAGCTCGCGATGGAGCATGTTTTGATTAAAGTGCGCGTTGAAGCCAGCGAGGCGCGTGGCAATCGGCAGGGTCGGCGGGTCCATTTGCGCAAAGGCGTCGCGGGCGCCGAGATCGGCGGAGCGCGATCGGATCGCGGATTCAAACAGCGCAAAGACGGCCTCTTCGCCGAGGCCGTTTTGCGGCGGCGCGGTGGGCAGATCTTGCATCTTTCGCCTCAAGCAACCCAGGCGCAGCCGTGGGCCAGCGCTTATGGGGTGAGCGTTTTGCCCATCCGGATCAAGGGAACGCAGACGCCATCGATGGGCTTCGACAAGACTTCCTCGATCGGTTCATAGCCGCAGACCCGATAAAGCGGTGCGCCTGACAATGTGGCCATCAATTCGACGCGCGAAAAGCCTGCGCGCCGGGCGTCGGACTCACACAGATCCATGAGCAATCGACCGACGCCGCGGCGGGCAAAGGCGGGATCGGTGTACATGGCGCGAATGCGCGCGGCGTCGGTGGCGGGATCAAGGGGCGTGGGCTCGCGCGCAACGACGCTGTCATCGCCGCCATAGAGCGTGGCGCGGAAAGACCAGCCGCCGCACCCGGCAATGGCCGCGCCGTCTTCGATGATGAAATAGGTCTGGTCGCGCACCAATTGGGTGTCGATACCCATCACGCCGTGGCTGGCGGCGATCTGCGCTGGGGTGAGGAAATCGCCCTGCAGGCTCTCAATTGAGCGGGTCATCAGCGCGCGCATGCGGTCCATATCGGAAAGCTGGGCGAGGCGGTGGGTGAAGGGCGAAGCGGCCATAACGCGGCTCAATAGCCCAAGGCCGCGCCGACATTCAAACGCGGATCAATCGCGCCATACAGGCGATTGGCGCCGACGGGCTTGCGATCCAGGCTGGGCGCGCCGACCAGGATCGCCGCCATGTGATTGCCGTAGGGGATCTCTTCCAACTTGTGGCCGCGCGCTTCCAGACTACGGCGCGTATCGGCGCTCAAAGCAAAGCGCTCATAGCCGGCCACATCGGGCAGCCATTGATGATGCAGCCGCGGGGCGTCGACGGCTTCTTGGATGGTCATGCGATAGTCGATCACATTCATCAGCACTTGCGCCACGGCGGTGGGGATGCGGCTGCCGCCGGGCGTGCCGAGCACCATGGCGAGTTCATTATTGCGCGTGACAATCGTTGGCGTCATCGAGCTGAGCGGGCGCTTGCCGGGGGCCACCGCATTGGTTGCGCCTTCCACAAGGCCATAGAGATTGGACGCCCCGGGCTTGGCGGAAAAATCGTCCATCTCATTGTTGAGCAGAAAGCCTGTGCCGGGCGCGGTGATCCGCGCGCCGAAGGATTCGTTGAGCGTGTAAGTGACGGCCACTGCATTGCCGGCGGCGTCGACGATCGAATAATGCGTCGTGTTGCGACCCTCTTTGACGGGCGCGGGCCCGCCCAACGAACTCGATAATGTGGCGCGATCTTTGGCGATGCCGGCGCGCAAGGTGGCGGCGTAGGCCTTGTCGATAAAGCGCTGCGTGTCGATTTTGACGAAGCTCGGATCGCCGAGATTGAGATTGCGATCGCGGTAGGCGCGTCGCCACGCTTCATAGGTGTAATGCGCGCCATCAGCGGAGTGAAAGCCAAGCTCGCCCATCGGATAGGCTTCCAGAATGTTCAGCGTCTGGCAGATCACGATCCCGCCGGAGCTGGGCGGCGGGGCCGACAGAATGCGATAGCCGCGATAATCGCAGGCGATCGGCGCCAATTCGCGGGCGCGATAGCCGGCGAAGTCGGCGCGGGTGAAGATGCCGCCATTGGCGCGGCTGGCGGCGACGACGCGCTCCGCGATGGGGCCGTCATAAAAGGCTTTGGCGCCGGAGCGGGAAATCAGGCTGAGGCTGTTGGCAAGGTCGGTTTGCACGAGGCGTTCGCCGGGCGCGAAGGGCCGCCCGCGATTGAGAAAGATCTTTGCACTCGCAGCGTCCTTGGAGAAATCACCGGCGGCCTCGGCAAGCAGATCGGCGTCGCCCTGATCGAGCGTGAAGCCTTTGCGGGCAAGGGCAATAGCCGGCGCCATCAGGGCCGCGCGGCTGCGCGTGCCGTATTTTTCGCGCGCCAGCTCCAGCCCGGCGACCGTGCCCGGTACGCCGGCGGCAAGATAGCCGCGCATGCTGCGGCCGGGAACGACATTGCCTTGGGCGTCCAGGAACATGTCGCGCGTGGCCGCGCCCGGCGCGACTTCGCGGAAGTCGATGAAGGTGGCCGCGCCGTCTTTGCTGCGGATCAGCATGAAACCGCCGCCGCCGAGATTTCCGGCGGCCGGGAAGGTCACGGCCAGCGCATAACCCACTGCGACCGCCGCGTCGACGGCCGTGCCGCCGCCCTTGAGCACATCGACGCCGACCTGCGAGGAAAGCCGATGGGCCGAGACCACCATACCATATTGGGCCGCGACCGGCTCGGGCGAAGCCGCCCGAACATGGGGCGCAAACGCCAGCACGAATGCGAAAACGAGTGTCAATACAGGGGAGCGAAACGGCACGCGGGAGATCCTTCTTCGGCAAGAAAAAAGGGGGCCAAAAGGCCCCCTTTGTAAAGAGATGATCGCAAGGGATCAGAAGTCCGCCTTGAGGCGGACATACCAGAAGCCGCCATTGATCCCGAACGGACCGCCGTTACGCGGATAAACGGAACCGTTGTCTGCGCCGCCGGTCAGGGGGAAGATATTGATCGCTGACGTCTGCTTCAGCTTGTCCGGCTTGGTGTTGAAAAAATTGTTCGCGCCCAGCGTGACCGTGTACTTTTCCGCCACGGTGTAGTTCACATCGAGATCGGCTGTGGTTTCCGCGCCGAATGTTTGGCCCGGATAATCGATCTGGTTGATCCACTTGCTGTAATAGTTCAGGCGGCCATTGATCGACCAATTCTGGAACGACCAATTGGTGTTGAAATTGGCCCGATGCTTCGGCGCCAGGTTCTCAATCGTGATCCGTTGGTCATTGGCGATGACGGTCGCGTTGGCGCGGGTGACTTCGTTTTCGTTGTAGTTATAGGCAAGCGTGAACGCCACACGCGCGCCGGCCATCTCCGTATTGTGGGTGCCAACGACGTCCAAGCCCTTGGTGGATGTGTCGAGCCCGTTGGTGAAATACTGAACTTGGCCGCCCGAACCGACCAGCGACAAGATCGGCTGGGCAGCGATATCCGCGGCAGTCACGGCGAAGGGCCGCGTAATGAAGATGCGGTCATCCACGTCAATCTTGTAGGCGTCCACCGTAAGCGTCGTCGACGGCGCGGGCTTCAAGATAAAGCCGAGGCCATAATTGGTCGCTTTTGCCGGTTGGAGCGGCTGAGCGCCATAGTAGCGCGCGACGGCACTCCCCACAGGGAAAATGCCCACTTGCCGCTGGACGCCGCCTGGGAAGCTGGTCGTGACCGTTTGCAGGTTGGACTGGCCCGGTGAAGGCGCCTGGAAACCGGTGCCAACGGCGCCCCGGAAAGACAGGATGTCCGTCGCCTTGAACAAGCCGCTGATCTTGCCGACCGTGGTGTTGCCAAAGGTGTCGTAGTCTTCAAAGCGCGCCGCGATGCCGCCGCTCAGGCGATCGGTGAGGTCCGCTTCGGCGTCCACATATACGGCGTAGTTGCTTTGGCTCCAGCTACCGGCATTGGCCGGCGGCGTGCCGGCAAAACCGCTGGCGCCGGGCGACTGAGCATTGTTCACAACGCCAGCCGGCAGCGTCGTCACCGGCGCAAAGACGCCTGGCGAGGTTTGCGTGAACAGGCGTTGCACGGTTGTATAGGGACCAGCTGCGTAGGATTGCAGTTCGCCAGCCGGAACAGTGAAACTTTCTTTCCGCCATTCCGCTCCGCCCGAAAGCGTCAAGGGGCTTGCCAATCCGCCAACGTCGATAGGATAGCTCAGATCGACATTGAAGTTTTCCAGCTTTTGCTTGAACGCGCCGAAATTGAAGCTCGTTTTCGAGGCTGGGCCGAACGATGCATTCAGCGAATCGACCATCGACAGATCAAGTTCGTTTTCCGCCAAAGTGCCGGACACGTCATAGCTCAGGCCAGAGTCCAGCTTTCCCTTGTATCCGATCACGCCGTACAATGTCTGCGGCTTGCCGATAAAGCGCGGCGTGAAGCCTGCGGGATAGATAGAGCTGAATTCGAACCGGTTGTTGTCAAGGATGAAGCCGCCAGCTGGGCAAGTCGCGTTGCCGGTTGGGCATGGCGTTGAGAAGAACGTGTTACTGAACGCCCCGTTCCGGCCAAGTGTGCGCGAGACGCCGTTTGAATCCGGCGTCGTGACTGCGATCGAGGGGCGGTAGTTAAAGCTCTGAACGCCTTCGCTCTGGGACGCGTTGAGAAACGCGTAGAATTCACTGTTCGGCGTAACGTCATAGCCTGTATTGATGACTGCCTTCCAGCCACTCGTGGGCGAGGAGCCCCAAATCTGGGCCGGCAGAGGTGCGTAAGGCAAACGGTTTGCGAGAGACGGATTCTGTTGCGCGAAGACCAGCGCATTCGGACGGGTTACGCCGCGGCTGGTGCCATCGTCATCATTGTATTCAGCGCTGACATTCACGAAGCCCTTTTCGCCGAGGCCGAAGCCGATATTGGCGGCGATCTGGCGGCTCTTGCCATCGCCGCCTTCGTCAAAATATTGGCCATAGCGGGCGATGATCTGGGCGCCGGACGGGCTGTCTTTCAGGCCGAAATTCATCACGCCGGCGATCGCGTCAGAGCCGTACTGCGAGGTCGCGCCGTCGCGCAGGATTTGCAGGTTCTTGATCGCAATGGACGGGATCGAGGAAATGTCTGGCGCTTGCGAGCCGAAAGACAGGGCGGTGTCGCCGCCGGCATAGGTCGTGACGTAAGCGGAGCGATTGATCCGCTTGCCGTTCATCATCACCAGCACCTGATCGCCCGGCAGGCCGCGCAGCGACGGCGAGCGCACAAAGGTGGCGGCGTCCGAGATTGTGTTTTGGCCGATAAAGAAGGACGGAACGAGGTTCTTCACCGCGTCGATCATGTTGGAAGAGGCTTGGGCGTTGAGATCGCCGGCGCTGATCACGTCTACCGGCGAGGCCGAAGTGGTCAGCGTACGGTCGCTGCGGCGCGTGCCGAGAACGACGATCTCTTCGGAGCTCTTGGCTTCCGGTGTCGCGCTCGGAGTTTGGGCGGCGGCAACATTGACGCTCATCATGGACAGAAGCGCGATACCGGCGCTTTGCGTCACGAAATTCAGACCACGACCAATCTTCATCACGAAAACCCCTAAAAGCCGAGCTAAACTAAGGAATTATAACTCTGAGCATGGCTCAAGCGCCCAAACCCAGTTAGCGCGCGTGTCACAGAAGGGCAACGAATGTTGCGACTTCAATTCGCTTATCGGCGCTTTGAGCCTAAGCCTGTTGCAAATTGGACGCACACTGATCAGTCCTGTGGCGCCCAGCGGTTGGTCCGAAAACGGCGAGACTTTGCAGAGCGCTTTAGCGAGTTTGGCGCGCAGCAGCGGCCGCATGGCCGGCGCCGCAGGCAGAAAGGGGCTCCACCAGATGAACGCAGCTTGGGAAGTGGCGCATGTTGCGGCGCGTTCTTGGATTGACGGTCTGGCGACGCGATCGGCTGCCGCCACGCATGGGCTGGCGGACCTGCGCGCAGCGTTTGCGGCGCCATTGCCGCAGGCGGGGTCCGATCCGGCTGCGGTCATCGCCCAATTGGTGCGCCACGCCGAACCGGGATTGCACGGCTCGGCCGGCGGGCGCTTCTTTGCCTGGGTGATTGGCGGCGGGGTTGAGGCCGCGCTCGGCGCCGATTGGCTGGTGTCGATCTGGGACCAGAACGCAGCGATCTTTGCGTGCAGCCCGGCAGCGGCAGTGATCGAAGAGGTTGCCGAATGGGTCAAAGAGCTGCTTGATCTGCCGCGCGACAGTGCGTTTGCGTTCACCACCAGCTGTCAAATGGCCCATGCCACCGCTTTGGCGGCGGCGCGGTCTGCGGTGTTGCGCCGGGCGGGGTGGGATATGGAGCGCGCCGGCGCGTTTGGCGCGCCGGCGGTGGCGATCCTGGCCCGCGATCAGTTGCATGGCTCGGTCCCGCGGGCGCGCCGCTTGTTGGGTTTTGGCGAGTGTGCGCTGAAGCGCCTGGCGACCGACGCGGACTGTCGCATCCGCGCCGACCCCCTTGATCAAGCGCTGACGGCCCATGCCGGCCCCGCCATCGTGGTGCTGAACGCGGCCGATCTGAACATTGCCGCCTTTGATGATTTCCAATCGCTGATCCCGATCGCGCGCCGCCATGGCGCGTGGGTGCATATTGACGGCGCCTTCGGATTGATCGCCTGCGCCAGCCGCGCCAAGCGTCATCTTCTCGCCGGTGTTGATCTGGCCGATAGTTGGGCGACGGACGGTCACAAATGGCTGAATGTGCCGTTTGATTGCGGCGTCGCGATTGTGCGCGACCGCGAGGCTTTGCGCGCCGCCATGACCCTGACGGCGGACTATATCACTGCGGCCGAAGACGCCCGCGATCAGATCGATTGGAACCCGGAATGTTCGCGCCGCGCCCGCGGCGCGCCGGTCTGTGCCGCGCTTCTCCAGCTCGGGGCGGCCGGCATTGAGGATCTGGTGGAGCGCTGCTGCGCCCATTGCCTGGCGATTGTCGACGGCATCGGCGCGCTGGCGGGAGCGCGGATCGTGTGGCGCCCAACGCTCAACCAGGGGCTGGTGCGGTTTGAACGCGACGGCGCCACGGCCGCGCAGAACGATCAGTTCACCGATGCCGTGATTGCCGCGATCAACGCTACGGGCGAGGCATTCTTTTTAGGAACCACTTGGCGCGGTGCGGGGGCCATGCGCGTCAGCGTTGTCAATTGGCGCACCACGTCCGACGACGTCGCCCGCGCCATTGCCGCCGCCGCGCGCGTGCTGAAAGAGATGCCGGCATGACATTTACAGTGCGCCGTTTTCAAGCCGCGGATCAGATTGCGGTTGAACGCCTGGTTCTGGGCATCCAACAACAGGAATTCGGTTTGGCGCTCACCGCGCAAAACCAACCAGACCTCGCCGACGTGGCGGCGTTCTTCGCCGCACCGGGAAGCGCTTTCTGGGTTGGCGTCAACGGCGCCGGCGCCGTGATCGGCTGCATCGGGCTTGAGGCGCTGGATGCTGAGACGGCCGTGATGCGAAAATTCATGGTCGACCGGCAATGGCGCGGCTCCGGCGCCGGCGTTTCGGCGGCATTGGTCGGCGCCTTCGAAGACCATGCCGCGCAAGCCGGTTTCACCACGATTGCATTGTCGACCGTTTCGGCCACCAAGGCCGCCCAACGCTTCTACGAGAAGGCGGGGTATCTGCGCGTCGAGAAGGCGGATCTGCCGCCGGCTTATGCGGGGGGCGTTCTTGACAGCGTGTTCTTCCGCAAAGCCGTCATCGCGCCCTCAGCCGGTTGACTTAACTGGCCGGGGTCGGCTTGACGGCGATCACATTGTCATCGGCGTTGCGATCAATGCGCTTCACATAGGGATCAAGGCCGGCGAAAGCGGGCTCTGGGCCGGCGGGCAGGGTGAGCACGATCTCCTGAGCGCCGCTGTGCAAGTCACGCCGCTCGAAAGCGAGCACATGGGTGCGCGCAAAGCCTTTGTCGTCAGGGCGCTTGGTGAAAGCGCCGATCTCGAACGGCTCGTTCAGGGGCGCTTCGGTTTCCTTGCCTTGGCCATCGGCATAAAGCTTCTTTGCCTCGATCGTGAGACGCACTTCCCAGCGACCATCCGGCAATTTGCGCCGGACCGCGGCGGTGGTTTTGGCGTCATAAAGGGTGATGCGCTCAAACAGGTCGCTGATCAGTTGGCCATGGGCCGGGCCTGCTTCTTCGCGCAGCAGGGCGACAAAATCGGCGCTGGTCGGGTAGGGCGCGGCCTTGAACGCGAACCGCTGGATCAAGCGCTGCAGCGCGCGATTGACCGCCGCTTCGCCGACCTCATTGCGCAGGAAATACATCGCCAGCGCGCCTTTATTGTAATGGATATAGGGCTGGTTCTCGACGCGATCGAGCGGCAATTCCTCCACCGCTTCGCCGCCGCGCGCGCGCAGATAGGCATCGAGTTCGATCTTGAGGAACTGGCGCACCTGTTCGGCCCCGAGCAAATCTTCCATCACCAGCAAGGCGCTATACTGCGCAAAGCTTTCCGACAGCAGGGTGGAGCCCTGCTTGTCGGCGCCGATGATCTGGTGGGCCCACCATTGATGGGCGATTTCATGGGCGGTAACAAAGGTGACGAGGTCCACCTTCTTGGGATCGCGATTGGCCTGCAGCCAGCCAATATCTTCCGAGAACGGCACGGTGTTGGAGAAGGACTGCGCGAATGTGGCGTAGGCCGGGAATTCCAGAATGCGCATTTGGCGGAACTGGAACGGGCTGAACCGCTCAGAAAAAATTCGCAGCGAAGCGATCATCGCCTTTTCGATCCGGTCCAGATTCTGGGTGTGGGCCGGGTGGTGATAAATCTCCAACTTGATCGGGCCGGCTGCGGTTTGGGCTGTGCCCGTGCGCACATCATAACGCGCCGATTGGATCGAGAAAAAGTGATGGATCGGGGCTTCGGTTTCAAACCGGCGCGTGATGCGGCCATTCTTTTTGATTTCGGAAACCTGATAGCCCGGCGCGATCGGGACTTGATCGTCATCGGTGGTCAAGGTGATGCGCGCCGTCACCCAATCGCTGTCTGGGCGCAGATAGTGTTTGGCATTGGCGCTGGCGTCCTCCAGTTTGGCGGGGCGGCGCTCGGCGGCAAGGCCATTGCGCCGGCGCACGCTGCGATCGGTGAGCCACATCGCGCGCGATACGCCGAGCGTCGGGCTGAACGCCATATTGTTGAGGAAGGTTCCGTTGGCGACGATGTCGGTTTGGCCGGCATCATTGGTGAAACCCGGTTTGCCGAGCACGGTCTTGAAGGTCAGCGTGCGCTTCTCCCCAGGCGCCATCGGCGTGTCGAACCGCCACAGCGCGGTGGCAAATTGCGGCCACGCTTTTTCAATGCGCCCACCGGGCACGTCAAACGCATCGACCTTCAGATTGTCGGGCCAAACCGCGAGCATTTGGGCCAAAGGCGCACGCGTGCGATTTTCGATGACATAGGCGCCGGACGTTCGGGCAAGCCGCGTGCGCGGCGCGAGATCAACGTCAAGCGTGACGTCGACAATTGTCGGGCCAGGCAGCGTTTCATACTGCGCCAGGGCGCGCTCCATATCGGCCTGAAGCCTTTCACGCTCCAGTGTCGAGCGATAGGGATTAAGGATCGTCGTATTGTAGAAGATCCAACCGCCAAGCCCGACAAAGGCAATCACCGCTGCGCTGAGGGCGGCGCCCGTCAAGCCGCGCATCCGCGACGGGAAGCGCGCCAGCCGCGGCGTGAGCCGCGTTTCCGCGCCACGCCGCCACAGCCCATAAGAGACGATCACCAGAGCGACGCAGAACGCACCCCAATAAAGGTCAAACCAGGTGCGGCCGATCCAGAAATGGCCAAGACCATTGAAGGCTGAAAGCGGCGTCTGCGGCGCGCCGCCAAAGGTGTAGAGATGATGCTGCAGGCCGAGATTGCTCATCGTGATCGACGCGATGAGATACAGAACAATCAGCCCCCAGCCGACGAATTTGTTGGGCGAGACAGCCTGGAAGAAGACCGCCAACACGGCAAGCTGGGCCGCCGTGATGGTCATCGGCAACACCCACCACATCAGATAATTTACCGGCTCAAATTGGCTATAGCCCTTCAGCGCCTGCACAACGATTCCGGCGCCCATGCCCACCAAAGCGGTGGCGACCAGCACCAGGAAAATCGCCAGCACCTTCGGCAGCACAAACGCCCAATCCAGAACCGGCGTGGAATCGATGATCTCGTGCATCCGCCGTTCGCGGTCGCGCCACACCAGATCGCCGGCATAATAGGCGGCGATGATGATAGGAATGATGCTGAAAGAACTTTGCAGCGCGCCGACCATGAGCCGCGTCACTGGCTCAATCGTCGTGCCGCGGATGTCGTCGGCAAATGACAAGGCGCCGGCGGCGTTGAACAGGCCAATCAGCAGCAGCACAAAAAATGCCGGGCTGGTCATCACCGCTTTGACGTCAAACGCGGTGCGCGCCCAAAGCTGGGCGGCCCGCGCGCCGCCATTGAGCGCGGGGGTCAGTTTCGGCGCGCTGAGCGCGGAAGGTGCGGCGCGGGCCTCGCCGGGCTTGGCGGCCTTTGTGGCCTTGGCGCCTTTGCTGGCCGGGCGAAATGCGAACCACGCCGCAAAGAGGCTGAGCGCGGCAACGCCGCCCCAAATCGCACGGTTTTGCAGAAACAGGCCGGTGATCTCCAGCATTCGGCTGTTGCGTTCTGCGGCGGTCCAATATTTGGTTTGCTGAAACATCGCCCCGGCGCCGGTCGGGTCAATCAGGGCTGACAGCGCTTCCTGCTCAGGCCGGTTGAGCAGGATGCCCGACACGACCCATCCGACAATGATCGCCACCAGCCCGACATAGGCCGCCATCATCGAACGCGTGGCGGTCGCCAGCGCAAACAACATCGCGGCAAAGATCGCCAGCATTGGCAAACCGATGACGGCATAGGCATAGGCGTAGTGCCACAACACCGTTGGGCCGACCTTCTCGGCGTCGAGCCAAGGCATGAAGCTGCCGACCAGGATGGCCAGCGGCGCCGCCAGAAACCCAATCGCGGCGGCCAGGAAGGCGCCGGCAAATCGACCATAAAGATAGGAAGTCTTGTCCAGCCGCGTGGCGCGCAGAATGGGTCCATAACCGGTTTCGTCATCGCGGGTGACGGCGTTGGCGACAAAGGCGGTGATGGCGAACAGCGCAAAGATCGCCATGACCAAAATGACCTGCGCGATCGCATAGGGCGAATTGACATGGACATTGGCGCTGTCGCCAATCTGGATTTGGTCAATGGTCGTGGCGCCAAAGGTCAGCAGAAAGAAAATGCCGAAGCTGACCCACAAAACCGGGTTGCGCAGCTGATAGCCGGCTTCAAAACGCGCGACGGAAAAGAACATCGGGGCGGTCCTGGATCAGGCGGCGGTGCGGGCGGCGGCCAGCGTGCTGAAATAGACATCTTCCAGGCCGCCATGGATGGCCTCGAAACCGGCCTCCGGTTGGCTGTCGGCGAGGACGTGAATCACAGTCTGGCCGGCAAACAAGCGGGTCGAGATCACCTGGAAGCGGGCGCGATAGTCGTCCAGGGCTGCGCGCGCAATGGTGCGTTTCCAGACCCGGCCAGCCAGCGCGCCCGTGAGTTGCGACGGCGCGCCCTGCGCCACGATCTTGCCGCCAGCCAGGATCGCCATGCGCGGGCACAGATCGGCCACGTCTTCCACGATATGGGTCGACAAGATCACCACCACCGTATCGCCGATCGCGGCCAGCAGATTGAGGAAGCGGTTGCGTTCTTCCGGATCAAGGCCGGCGGTGGGCTCATCGACAATGATCAATTGCGGATTGCCGATCAGCGCTTGGGCGATGCCGAAGCGTTGGCGCATCCCGCCGGAGAAGCCAGCAATCGCCTTGTTGCGCACGTCCCACAGATTGACCTGATTGAGCAGGCCGTCGACGATGTCCTTGCGCTCTTTGCCGGCGCCAAAGCCTTTCAGCACGGCCATATGATTAAGCATGGCGCGTGCGCTGACGCGCGGATAGACGCCGAAATCCTGCGGCAGATAGCCGAGCGTTTGGCGCAATCTGTCGGGCGCGGCGATCACATCCATGTCGTTGAACACCACGCTGCCGCTGGTCGGTGATTGCAGCGTGGCAATCGTGCGCATGAGCGTCGACTTGCCAGCGCCATTGGGGCCGAGCAGGCCGAACATGCCGGGCGGGATGGTCAGATTGACGCCGTCCAGCGCCCGCACGCCATTGCCATAGATATGGGTCAGGTCAGTAATGGAAAGCATGCCCGTCTCATTCCGCAGTCGAGGATATATCGCAAAACGATATGAGAAAATCCTTGCCCGGTCAAGCGCGTAACGCTGGCGTCACCCCGGGGCGCGCTGCAGATACCAGTCGGCAAGTTCGTAGCACATCACCAGTTCGCGCCGTTCGCTGTCCCAAAAGGCATTGGGTTCGCCGCACGCGCTGCCCTTCAGCGTCACAGCGCTTTTCAATCGGAATCCGGCTTGCAGCGTGTCGGCGAGGCCTTCCAGGATTTCGCTCTGACGCAGAACGGCGGCGGCGTCTTCCAGGGCTTTCGGGGCTGGATCATAGCGCACCGCGATCTTTGCCGTGACGGCTTCGCCGTCGTTCAGCACATGCGGGGCGAGCACATTGTCCCAGCTGGCCGACACCGCGTCATATTCGCCGGCGCAGCCTTCGATCCGTTCCGGCGGCATTCCGGCGGCGCGGGCGGCGGGGCTGAAAGCCGCCGCGTCGGCGCCCGCCAACAGACACAGGATCTGAAATCCGCGTTGCTGGTCGATGCCGTGCTCATCCCACCAGGCCGGCTCCGCGTCGGCGCCTTCTGCGGCGCTGTCGAACCAGCCTTGCGCGGCGGCCAGGATCAGCTTCTCGCCGTCTTTGTCCTTCTCTTCCGGCAGCAGCAACAGCGTGGCGAGATTGTCGACGGCGTCTTCTTCGCGCCCGCGCACGGGCAAATCAAACCCGCTGATGAGCAAATGGCCTGCCTCGTGGAAGGCGGTAAACAACAAGTTCCCGGCGATATAATCATCGCCAGAGACGGCCGCGATGGCCTGTGGCTGGGCTGCTGGGGCGGCGTCGACAACCGGACCACATGAGGCGGCAAGGCCGCCGAGCAGGGCGGCGAGGGCAAGCCGAATGCGCATCCGCTCTTGTGGCCTGGAAAGCGGCCGCCCGCAACCATCGTGAAAAGCTGCGCCTGAAATGGGCAAATCTTTGCAATCCTTTCGCTCTTCGGGCTTAATTTACCACGCCAGAATGGCACCGCCGTTTGAGAACCCAAGACCGCACGCCCAAATTCATGAAAGCCGCTTTTACCATTGACCGCCAGAGCCGGCGCATCGCGCTGACCGGCGACTGGACGTTGGCGACGCTGGCCGGCGTCACCGAGCAGGTCGACGCTTTGGCGGCGCAAGTCTCGCGCGACTTTACGCTCGATGTCAGCGCCCTTGGCCGGGTGGATGTGGCGGGCGCCTTCGTGATTGACAAGGCCATGCGGGCGGGCGGGGCGCCGCTGCCGCTCACCGGCGGCCATGACAACCTCGCCCGACTGATCGCGACGGTTCGCCGTGTGCAACGTCCGTGTCCGGGCAAACCGGCCCCGCCGCCGAGTTGGCGGGCCGTGCTGGAGCGGATCGGGCGCAGCATGGACCACTTTACCAACGACGCCGGCCAGATCCTGTCTTTCCTGGGTGAAACGATCGTGACCCTGGCGCGGATCGTGGCCCAGCCCAAGCGGCTGCGGATGACGTCGGTGGTGGCGGTGATGGAGACCGCTGGCTTGAATGCGCTGCCGATCATCTGCACGCTGAGTTTCTTTATCGGTCTGGTCGTGGCCTATTTGGGCGCTACCGTGTTTGCTGAGTTTGGCGTGGCGGTGTTCACTGTCGAGCTGGTCGGCTTTTCGATGTTGCGCGAATTCGCCGTAGTGATCACCGCCGTGCTGCTGGCGGGCCGCACCAACAGCGCCTTTACGGCCGAGATCGGCGCCATGCGGATGCGTCAAGAGATCGATGCGATGCGCGTACTTGGCCTTGACGTGATGGAGCGGCTCGTCGCGCCGCGGGTGATTGCGATGACGCTGATGACGCCGCTGCTCACCTTGCTGGCGATGGTCACGGGATTGATCGGCGGGCTTACCGTGTGCTGGGCGGCGCTGGGCGTCTCGCCGGTTTTGTTCATTTCGCGCATTCAGGAGAATGTCGGCGCCCAGCACTTCTGGGTTGGCATTGTGAAGGCGCCGCTGTTTGGCTTTGTGCTGGCGTTGATCGCTTGCCGCCAGGGCTTGATGGTGGAGAACGATGTCGCCTCCCTCGGGCGGCGCACGACGGCCTCGGTGGTGCAGGCGATCTTCCTGCTCATCGTGCTCGATGCAATGTTTGCGCTGTGGTTTCTGGAGATGGATTGGTGAGCGAGAATGTCATCTCCGTGCGCGGTCTTGTCACCCGATTTGGCGCCCAGACCGTTCAAGACGGTCTCGACCTCGATATGCGGCGCGGCGAAATCCTTGGCGTCGTTGGACCGTCCGGATGCGGAAAATCCGTATTGCTACGTCAGATCGTTGGCCTTGATCGGCCCGATGAGGGCGCAATCGAAGTGTTCGGCCAAGATGTGCTCAAGCTTGATCGACAGAGCCACAAGCTGATTGGAAAGCGCTGGGGTGTGATGTTCCAGGACGGCGCTTTGTTCAGCACCTTGACGATTGAGGAAAATGTCGAAGTGCCCCTGAATGAGCACACCGATCTCGATCACGCTTTGATTGCCGAACTCGCCCGGCTCAAGGTGCTGATGGCTGGGCTTGAGCCGGAAAGCCTACACAAGCTGCCCTCGAAATTGTCGGGGGGGATGCGCAAGCGCGCCGCCTTGGCCCGCGCCCTGGCGCTCGATCCGGAGCTACTGTTCCTTGATGAGCCGACCGCCGGGCTTGATCCGGTCACCGCCGGCAGGTTCGACGCTTTGATCCGAACACTGACGGATACGATGGGCTTAAGTGTCTTTCTGGTGACGCATGATCTCGATACACTGGCCGCGATCTGCGACCGGGTGTGCGTGCTTTATGGCGGCAAGGTGGCCGCGATCGGAACCTTGGACGAGGTCCGCAGCGGCGCTGTCGGCTGGATCAAGGATTACTTCTCTGGCCCGCGCGGCCGGGCGGCAATGAGGGGATAGGCCATGGAAACGAAGGCCAATTATATGCTGATCGGCGCAGCGACCGTGCTCGGCGCTGTGCTGGCCATGGTGTTTGCCCTGTTTCTGACCGGGTCGGAATTCAACCGCGCCTATGCGCACTATGTCATCGTGTTCGACGGCCCCGTGCGCGGTTTGGCGCGTGGGGGAGAGGTGCGGTTCCAGGGCATCAAGGTTGGCGAGGTCACGGACCTGCGCATCGACCCCCAAAACAGCGCCAAGGTGCTGGCCCAGGTGCGCGTCGACGCCGCCACCCCTGTGGTGGCCCATAGCGTTGGCCAGTTGGAGCCGATCGGGCTCACCGGCGTCAATCTGATCCAGATCGTCGGCGCCGCCAAAGGCGATGCGCCATTGCGCCACGCGCTTGGTCAGCCGCCGCCGCGCATTCGCGGCGAAGCCAGCGAGATCGATAAAATTCTCGGCGCGTCCGGCGATATCGCCGAACAGACCAGCCGCGCTTTGATGCGCGTGCAGGCGGTCTTGTCGGACGCGAATGTCAACCGCGTAAACGGCATCATCGCAGACCTCAAATCCATCACCGGCCAGATCGAACAGCAGCGCAGCATGGCCAAGAACGCCAACGCGAACTTGGTGGCTCTGGCCGAAGCGAGCCGCGGCTTCACCCGCACGGCCGCCTCGATCGAGAAGCTGAGCGAGGACACGCGCATCAGCTCCAGTGGCATGATTGCCAAAGCCGGCGAGGCGCTGGACGCCTATCGCGCAGTGGCGGCGGTCGGCAAATCTACACTGGAGCGCAGCGAAGAAGCCGCTGCGATCCTGGCCGAACAGAGCCTGCCCGATGTGGCGCTCGCCGCGCAGGACTTGCGCCAGCTGTCGATTACGTTGGAAAATCTCGCGGTCAACATCGAGCGCAATCCCAATCAGTTTGTGGTCGGCGCCGAACGGCCGACGGTGAAGGTGAAGCAATGATCCGGATGCGGACGATCGCGCTGGCCGGCGCAGCGACTTTGGCGGCCGGTTGTTCGGTGCTGCCGGAGCCGCCGCCGGCGGCACGGATCTATCCACTGCGCGCGGCGGTGGAGACGGGGGCAGTGATGCGTCCGCAAGCGGCGCGGGTGGTGTCGGTTGCCCCTCCAGTGATGGCGGCGGCGCTCTCCGGCGCCGAGATCGTCTGGATTAAGGACGGCGCCATCGGCTTTATGGAGCGCGGCGTATGGCCGGCGCGCGCGCCCGATGCGCTGCAGGGCCTGCTGATGGAAACGCTGGACCGGCAAGGACAGGTCGCGGCGGTGGTGCGCGCCGGGGATGGCGCGCGGGTTGATGCCGAAGTGCGCTGGTCGGTTGAGGATTTTCAGATTGTCGAAGACGCCGCAGGTCTCAATGCCCGCTTTGGCGCGGACATCAATCTGATGGAAAGCCGCTCGCGCCGGATCCTCGCCTCCACCCGTGTCTACATTGCCGAGCCGGTCGGCCAGCGCACGGCGCCGCAGGCGGCGGCGGCTTTGGCCCGCGCCGGCCAGCGCGGCGCGGTGGAGATTGCCGATTGGACAGCGGCGCAGGCTTCGACGCTGCCGGCCAATGCGCCAGCACCAGCGGCGGCCGCTGCCGCTGCAGTGCCCGCGCAAAATCAGCCTTTGCCGCGTTAGAAGCGATCAAGGCGGTGCGCGCGCCTGCGCCGCCCCGCCATATTTGCTGGCGGTGAATGCGCGCCAGGATGCAGCGCGGGGCCGCGCGAGGGTCGGCCGCTGCATGGGCGGCGGCGGAAGGCAGGCCTTGCCAGAGCTGCGCGCGCCGGCGGCGGGGCGCTGGCCGGCCACAGCCGCATGAAGCGCAGCAGTAGCGCCTGCAGCAGATCGATCCGGAAGACGTCGGGGACGAGGCGGCGGCCTTGGGCATGACCGAAAGGCTGCACCGCTGCGCAAGCTGGTTGGCCAGAGCGGCGGTCATGTCGCCAATCTCTTTGCGCCTCAGGATGTCGGGATGCTGATCGTCCGCAGGGCGATCCGTGATGCGAGAACGCCGCCACGCAATTTGCGCGACGGCGTTGGCTTCAGGGGCGGCGTTGATTTCAGCCGAGGCTGGCGTCGAGCAGCAGCCAGGCGGCCAGTTCGTCGCCGGCAAGACTGTCGCGCACCGGGCGGGTGTCGAGATTGGGCGCAGCATCCCGGCGCAGGCTTTGCGCCTGGAAGCGGGCTTCTTCGTCGCGCGCCAGATGCACGGCCATGCGCTCGATGGCGGACGGCGCCAGTTCGCGCACGGCGCGTCGGCGGGCGGCTTCACCGAAGCGGGCGCGGGCCAGGATGCGATCCAAATCGATGTCGCGGATGACATCGGCGCTGCTCAAACCGGCTGCGGCGACAAGATCAATCGCGGCGCGGCGGCGCGCGGGCGCAGTGGCGGGATAGTCATTGGCCGGGGCGGGCGCCGGGCGGCTCCAGCTTTGGGAAGGGGCCGCGCGGCCGCTGGCGGCGGCGCGCATCGGCTCAGCGGCGGGGGGCGCGGCCGGGCGGAGCTGGGCAACGCGGACCGTTTCGCTCATGCTCGCCAAGCGCCTCTGGATATTGGCGGACTGACGCTCGGCGGCGGCTTCGGCCTGGGCGCTGGCGTCGCGGGCGGCCAGGGCGGCGGCCTCCAAATGGCCGAGCGTGGCTTGCGCCTGTTCTGTCATTGACAGCGCTTCGGCGCGGATCGCGGCGGCGGCGCGGCTAGCGTCGTCGACGGCCTGGGCGGCGGCGTCGCGCACGGCTTGGGCGGCCTGGTTCGCGGCGAGCGATGTTTCGCGCATGCCCATGGCGGCGTCGGCGGCGATTTCGGCCGCTTCATTGACCTGGCGGCGGGCGCGATCGTTCACTTGCGCCACGCCGTGCAGCACTTCCAAGGATTGACCCATCGAGGCGCTGAGCATTTGCGCGCCGGTATTGGCGTTGTCGACGGCGGCGCCGATTTCGGCGGCCCGCTCGCCAAGGACGGCGCTGACAGCGGTAAAGTCGCCGAGACGTTGGGCCAACACTTCGTCGACGTTTTGCACTTCCTGGCTGACCAGCCGTGACGCTTCGCGCATCAGGCGAACCTGACGGCTGACCGATTGGCCCATGTTTTCGGTCTGGGTGCGTAGGTCGAAATTGAGTTGCTCGAAGGCGCCGATCTCGCGGTCGAAATTGGCTGTCAGGGCTTGGGCGCCCTGCTCGGCGTCGGCGACGGCGCGGCCGAACTCCTGGCGGGAGCGGACGGTGGCTTGCTCCAGCGCGTTCAGGCGGGTCATGGCGCGCTCAACGACGGTTTCGAGCGCACCGATTTCGGTGCGCACGGCGGCGCTGAATTTTTCCACCGCGGTGATCGGGGCGTCGCTGTGGCCAAAGGCGCTGCCTGCGATGGCGGCCATGCGACGGGATTCTGCCCGGGCGCGGGCGGCGTCGCGCGCGGCGGACGATCCCATCAGGATCAGCATTGAGGGAAACACGACAACGGCGGCGAGCGCAGCGAGCAAGGCGGGATGTTGGGCGGCGAGCGCTTCGCCGCCCCAATAGGCCAAGGGCGCGCCGCTTGCGATGCCGGCCCATACGGCGGCGGCGGCGCAGCCAAACCAGCCGGGGCCTTCGCTGCGATCATGACTTTTGGCGTCGAGGGATGATTGGGTTGGCGCGGCGGTCGCGGTCAGCGGCGCGGGGTCGGGCAGAAAATCATTGGCCGGTTTCGCCAGCGTCACCTGATCGCTGGACCAATCGGCGGCGAACACGGCGAGGGCGGCAAATCCTTCCGGGGTGTTGGGCCGTGGCGACGGGCTGGCCAGCGGGTCGTTGAACTGCACATGCGTCGTGGCGGCCGACGCGGCGTCTTTGGCAGGCGGCATGGCGGCGCAGAATTCCTGGCGCATCCTCAAACTCCTGTCACCAAGGGGGACAGTCGGTCGGCCAGCGAGCGCCCGATGCGTCAGCTTGCGCCATCCCGACGGTTATCCCGCAGGTTGCGCAGCGGTCGCTGCAACCCGCGTGCCAGGAGAAGGGCCGGTGTGGTTAAGCGGCGGCGGCGTCGATCAACAGGAAAGCCCGCACAGTCTCGGAATCGAGGGCGGCTTTGCCGCGGCCAAGCTGCTCGGCGATCCGTGCGCCTTCGGCTTTCAAGAAGGCGCCGGCATCGGCGCGGGCCTGGGCATTGGCGTCGAGATGCTCGGCCAGACGCAATACGGCGTCGGCGGCGGCTTCGCGCACCGCCCGGCGACGGGCCTGGGTGCCGTTCTTGGCTTTCTGCGCGATCCGTTCGATGGCCGCGCTCGGGAACAATTCGCCGACGCGCAGACCGGCTTGATCCAAAAGCGCCAGCGCTGGTGAGGTTTGCACCGGGCGGGCGCGCTCGCCGGGCATGTCAAAATGGCCGCGTTCGCCAAAGCCGCGTTCGCTGAAGCCGCGGGCATGGGCGTCGCGGCTGACTGCTGCGCGGGCGGCGTCCGCGCTGGTTTCAGGTTGGCGCGCGCCGGTCCACCGGCCGGCGACGTCGGCGTCGCGGTTGGCGGGGGCCAGCGGATCGGCCGGCGGCGGCGCCCGGCGGGCGTCGGTGAAGCGCGGCTCCGGAGCAGGCGGTTCAATCGGGCGCTTTGGTTCGCGTCCGGCGCCGCCAAAGCCGAAACCGCCGCCGCGGGTGCGGGCGTCGGTCAGGCGTTGATCAAAAAAGCGGGTGCGGGTTGAGGCGCTATGGGTCGGTTCGGGCGGTTGGGCCGGGGCCCTGGGGCGCGGATCGGTGAACCGCACGATCGGCGGCTGCTCAACCGGGCGCGGCTCAGATGCGCGCGGCTCAGATGCGCGCGGCTCAGGCATGCGCGGCGGCTCAGGCATGCGTGCTGGTGCGGGGTGGCGGGCGGCGGCCGGCTCTTCATCAATCGCTGCGAGCACTTCGCGCCAGGTCCAGCGGCTGGTTTCGGACGCGGGCGCAGGTGCGCGCGGGGCCGGCTGCGGCGTGCGCGCATTGAGGGATTCGGCAAAACCGGAATCGACAGGGCGGACCGGATCGGCGGCGCGGCGCGGGGCCGGCGGCTCATCACGATAAGCCGGCGACGGCGGCGTCGGTTCTGATTTCAAGCCGCGGAAATCGCTGCGGGCGGTTTGGGCGCTCTCGCGCAGACGCTCCATGGCTTTGACGCCCTCGCGCTCCACGGAGGCGGCTTCGGCGCGGATGGCGTCGGCGGCGCGCTTGGCGTCTTCGATGGCGCGCTGGGTGGTGTCGCGCAGGGCGCCGGCGGTGTTGGAGGCCGCAAATGTGGCGGCTTCGGCCGATTTGCGTGCGGTGTCGGTCAGGCTGGTGGCTTCGGCCAGCGCATCGAGGGCGCTGGACAGCGCGGTTTCCAGGCGCAGAGCGCTGTCGGCGGTGGCTTGCGAGGCGCTTGTCAGCGCCTGGGTGCGGTCCGCGATCAGGGCGGCGGCGGCGCCGAACGAGGACAGGCGCGTATCGAGCGCTTCATCGGCGGCGCGCACTTCGGCTTCGGCGAGACGCGCGGCGTCGGAGATTAGGCGGGTGTGACGGCCAATCGCTTCGCCGATCAGGCCGGCCTGGGTGTTGAGATCATCAGCGATCTGCAACAGCTCGGAGCGCTCGCGCTCCAACCCGGAAATCATATGGCGGGCGCCGGCCTGGGCAGCGCCCGCGGCGTGGTCAACCGCCATGGTCTGGCGGGCGATGACGGTTTCGACGTCGCGGAGCTTTTGCAGCGTCTGGTCCAAAGCGCGGTCCAAAGCAGCGATTTCGCCGCGAACCGCGACGCCCAAGCGCCGGGCGGCGGCTTCCGCGCCGGGAGCGGGCGCCAACATCCGCTCAGCAGCGATCGACAAAGCCCGCGCCTGGGCGCGGCTTTTGGCGCCTTCGCGGGCGGCGGAGGCGGCAAACAGAATGAGCAGAGCCGGCATCACCGCTAACAGCGCCCCGCCAGCGAGCATGGGCGTTGCCAGGTTCTGCAGCGCTTCGAGCCCAAGCGCGCCATAAGCGACAGCCGCAACTGCGCCGAGCCAGCCGAGCGCCAAAAGCCAGGACACAAGGATGATCCAGCCGCCAACCTTTTCGGGGTTCGCAGCCAGGGCGGCGTCGTCGGCCGCTTCGTGTTCTGGGGCTTGTTCTTTGCGCGCCATTGCCCTTGGCCTTTTGTCTTGGCTATCTCAGCGGAGTGGTCGGTTGGGGTCGACCAGTTTCGCTTTCCCGGAGCGCACAAGGCCCCTTAACCTAAATCAAACGTTAAGAACGTGACGAATCAAGGGCGCAGCGGCGCCAAACCCCGCTACGCGTCGCCACAATAGCAGCGGGGCGTTAAGTTTTCGCCATGTCGTCCACGCGGCAACTCTATTGCGGGTCGCCGCAGGTTTGGGCGCTGAAGCTGGGGGCGCGGCTTGTACATGCGCCGCCCGATTGGTTTTTGGCCGCACAGGCGGCGCAAGCGCCGGACTGCGCCGGCTGCGGGGCAGGCTCCACGACAACGCCGATCCAGGCTAAGGCCAGGCTGACCAAAACGTCGCGGATAGCGTCGAATACTGCCGTCATCGCGGATCCTCCAAGAACGGTCTGATCGCCGAAGCCGGGGCCGGCCGGCAAGCCCAAAGCGGCGCGACAAGATTAACTTTTCGCGGCTGGCGCGGGCGTGGACTGGGCAAACAGCATGAGCACAAGGCCCACTGCTAGAACCGAAAGGCCAAAGCCGGCGCCGATGGCAAAGGCCGCCTCGCCCTTACGCGCGATGGAGAGGGCATAGTCCATGCCGGTATAGAGCATATAGAGCGCGGCTGCCGCAAACAGCGCCGGCGGCAGGGGAAAGAGCGGCGTTTTGAACGGCCGGGGCCGGTTCGGATCACGCACCCGCAATACGATCGCGGCGATCGCGGTCAGCGCAAAAAATACCCAGAACACCGGCGCGGTATAGGCGACCATCGTGGAAAAGCCGCTTTCACCGCCGGCCCCGATGGCCACCGCCAGCCCAACCAGAACCAAGGAGATGGCTGCCTGCACGATGATCCCCGCCACGGGGGCGTTGGCGCTCTCGCTCCAGGCGCCGAGGCCCTTGAGCAGCGCGGAGTCCCGGCCCAAAGCGTAGGCCGAGCGTGCGCCGGTAAACAGCGTGCCGTTCATCGTTGACACGCAGGCGGCGAGCACGAACAGGGTGACGAGGCCCGCAGCGGCGGGGCCAAACTCCGCGCCCGCAGCGGCGGCGCCGACATTGCCGGCCTTGGCGACGCCGTCGACGCCCAGCACATGCAGATAGGCCCAATTCACCCCGACATAGAGCACCGTCACCAGGCCCACCCCGCCGAGCAGGATGGCAAACATGTCGCGCTGCGGGTTGGCCACATCGCCCGACAGATACGCCGCCTCATTCCAGCCGCCATAAGTGAGCAGCACAAAGATCATCGCAAAGCCGACAGCGCCAATGGCGGGAAAGGCGGTTTGCGTTGCTGGCGCTGGCGCGGCCGGCGCCAGAAACGCCGCCGCGATGATCGCGATGAGGCAAACGAGCAGGAGCAGCGACAATAGATTTTGCAGGCCGGCCGTCAGCGTCAGCCCGCGGAGATTGATGATCGTCACCAAGGCCACCGCGATCGCGGCATAGACGGCGGGGCTCTGCGGTCCGAGGCCGAGATAAGGCGTCAGATAATCGCCAATGACAAAGCCGGCGCCGGCAATCGTGCCGGGCTGGATCACCGTCAGCCGCGCCCAGCCAAACAGGAAGGCCAGCCGTTTGTGATAGGCCCGGCCGAGGATGGTGTATTCGCCGCCACGATCAGGATAGGCGCCAAACAGCTCGGCATAAGTCAGCGCGCCGAGCAGCGACAAAATCCCGCCCAGCACCCACAGCCCAAGCGCTGCCTCCACGCTGTCGGCCGCGCCCGCGACCAGCGAAGGCGATTTGAAGATCCCCATGCCGATGACGATGCCGACGACGATGGCGGTTCCGTCGAGGACGGAGAGCGTGCGCTTCGGCATGGGGCGGCTTTCCTATTGTGGGGTCGGTGCGGTTGCCCGCGGCCCCGAGAAGGTGACGGCGCGCTTTTCACTGCGCGTGGCGGAGAAGCCTTTGCCGGTGATCGTTTCGCCGCTGATCTCGCCGGTATAGGTTTTGCCGGCGACTGTCAGCGTCACTTCGGTTCCCTTGACGCGGCCCTTGGCGTCGCCGCCTTCGAGGATCTGGAAGTATTGTTGCAGGTCAAGCTGCACGGGTTTGGCGCCCTGCGGCGTCAGCGTCCATTTGCCTGCCGCATTAGCCGGCACGATCCAGAAATACACAAAGCTCTCATCGCCGGGCACGCGGAAAGTTTCTTCGGCACCCCACTCGCCCATGTCGAAATCATGGCTGACGATGCGGGTACCCGGTGACATGGTGGTGATGATCTTTTCGCGCAGCTGCAGATTGATGTCGGGCAGCAAATACATTGTCATCACATTGGCCTTGGAGAAATCGGTTTTAAACAGATCCTCTTGGCGGAACTCGACGCGGTCGGTGATTTTCAGCGCGGCGGCGCCTTCATTGGCTTCCTTGATGCGCTGCGGATCGATGTCGACGCCGAAGCCTTTGAGGCCTGGCGTGCGCGAAACGGCGGTGTTGATGATGCGGCCATCGCCGGAACCGAGATCAATGATGAACTCGCCCGTTTTCGGCGCCGCGAGTTTGAGCATGGCGTCCACGACCGGTTCTGGCGTGGGCACATAGGGCACATCGAGATCAACGGGAACATTGGGGGCGGGGGCTGCGGCGGCGGGTTTGTCGGAGGGCGGTTGCGGTTGGCCCGGCAAGCATGCCGTCAAACCCAGCGCCAGCGCGCCCGCCATCAACACTTTGACCGCTTTCGACTGCATGATCGTTCCCCTCACTAGAGTGTGCGGGGCTTAGCGCTATGGCGGCCTTGCGTCCACCGTGATTGCTGCGTGGCCGCCAGACCGCATTCAGGAAAAGTGTGTGCGGTTTTCCGCCCGAATGCGGTCTCGACTCCAGACCGCATTCAGGAAAAGTGTGTGCGGTTTTCCGCCCGAATGCGGTCTCGACGGCCTAGCGTGTGACCACATGCGCGCCGGCGGGGTCGAGCGTAACGGCGGCGGTGGCGCCAGCGGCAGGGCCATCGGGCGGGGCGAGCGCGCGCCAGATTACGCCCTGCGCTTCGACCGCAACGAGATCGAAAGCGCCTTGCGCGCGGCGGCTGCGGATCAACGCGCCCGCGCCCGGCGTCAAACGCACGGCTTCGGCGCGCACGACCACCGTGGCGCGGGCATTGTCGGCAAAGCCGGGCGCTGCGACGCCGCCAAAGGGCGTGGCGACAGCGGCGTTGGTTACCGCTCCGTCAAACACATTGACCGGGCCAAGGGCTGCGGCGGCGGCGGCGCTGTCAGGCTTGGCGTAAACCACGCGCGGCGCGCCGGCCTGCACGACGCGCCCAGCCTGCAAGATCACCAAATGATCGCCGACATAGAGCGCTTCTTCGGCGTCATGGGTGACGAACACGGCGGTGGCGCCGCTGGCGGCGATCGCGGCCAAGGTGTCGTCGCGCAGGTTCGCGCGCAGCGCCGGATCGAGGCCCGAGAACGGCTCATCGAGCAGCACGATGCGCGGACCGCCCGCCAGCGCCCGCGCCAGCGCCACGCGCTGCTGTTCCCCGCCCGACAACATATGCGGATAGGCAGCCGATTTCGCGCCAAGGCCCACCCGGATCAGCCAGGCGCGGGCGATGTCTTCAGCGCCGCGGGGCAGCCCAAAGTTGACATTGGCGAGCGCCGTCATATGCGGAAAGAGCGCATAATCCTGAAACACAAAACCGACACCGCGCTTTTCCGGCGCCAGCGTGCGGCCCGGCGCACTGACCCGTTCATCGCCAAAATAGATGTCCCCGGCGTCGACCGGCTCCAGCCCCGCGATCAGCCGCAGCAGCGTGGATTTGCCTGAGCCCGAGGCGCCGAGCAGCGCGGTGACTTTGCCGGCCGGCGCGCTCAATGTAACGTCCGCCACGGCGGCGTGGCCGGCATAGGAGCGGCGCACCTGCGCCAAGCGGATCGCCACGCCCGTCATGGCTTATTCTGCAGCACCCGGGCGCGAGGCGCCGATCCGCGCCGACAGAATGAGGATCGGGGCCAGCCCTGCCAGCGCGATCAGCAGCGCAAACGGGGCGGCCTGCGCCAGGCGATCATCGACGGCATAGGCGTGCGCTTTCACCGCGAGCGTATCCATGTTGAACGGGCGCAAAATCATCGTGGCCGGCAATTCCCGCAGGATTTCGACAAACAGGATGAGGGCTGCAGCAGCCACGCTCGGCGCGGCGATCGGCAGGCTGATCGCCCAGAAGCGGCGGCGCGCATTGGCGCCGAGTGTGGCGGCGGCGCTGTCCATGGAGCGCGTCAATCGTTGCAGGCCGGCTGCGATCGGCTGGGCGCCGGCGGCGGCAAAGCGGGCGGCATAGGTCCAGATCAGCACGGCAATGGCCGCCCCCCCGGTGAGGCTGGCGGCAAGCCCCGCTTCGCGCGCCAGCGCAAACAGGCTGAGCATTCCAAGCGCAATGACCGCGCCAGGCGCGGCATAACCGGCGCCGGCAATGGCGAGCGCTGCGCGTCCCAAGCCGCCGCCGCGCTGGCCGGCATGGGCGAGGGCCAGGCCGAGCAGCAAGGTCACCCCCGCGCCGGCGCTGGCGAGCGTAACAGAAGCCGCCAGCGGCGCGGCCAGCGCCGCGAGATCGACCCCGTTCAGCACGGTCAGCCGCACGAGATAGCCGAACGGCAAGATCAGCGCGCACAGCAGAACAACCGCGAGCAGCGCCGACACCGCCCAGGCCGCGCCGGGCGCCAAGACATAGCGCGGCAGCGGCCGCCAGCGCGCCGAACCGCCGCCATAGCGGCGCTGGCCGCGCGCAGCGCGCTCCACCGCAAACAGCAAAGCCGCCGCGATCAGCAGCACGGAAGCCAGCTGCAGAGCGAGTTGCGGTTCGCCGCGGGCATACCAGGCGTGGAACACCCCGGTCGCCAAAGTGGGCGCGCCGAAATAGGCGGCCGCGCCATAATCGGCGGCGATTTCCATCAAAGCGAGCGCGCCGCCGGCGATCAGGCCGGGCCGCGCCAGTGGCAGCGCCACGCGCCAGAAACTTGCCCAGGGACTGGCGCCGAGGCTGCGAGCGGCCTCCAGCGCGCACACCGATTGCGTCGCAAAGCTCGCCCGCGCTGCGAGATAGACATAGGGGTAAAAGGCCAGCGCATAGACAAAGGCGGCGGCCGAGGCGCCGCTCAGCGTGAACGGCATCACGCCCGCTGGCCCGGCCAAGCCGCCCCAGGCATAAGCGAGCACATAGGCCGGCGCCGCCAAAGGCAAAACCAGCAGCCATTCAAACGCGCACCGCCCAGGAAACGCGCAAAAGCTGACCGCCCAAGCGGCCGCCGCCCCGATCGCCACCGCGCCGCCGCCGCCAAGCAAGAGCAAGGCGACAAGTCCGAGTGCGGATTCAATCAGCAGCTTTTGGCCGGCCGCATCGGCCCCGGCGGCGCCGCCAAAGATCGCCTGCGCCACCACCGCCGCCGCCGGCAGGCCGACAACCACGGCCGCCGCCAGTCCGGCGGATCCGCGCGGCCAGCGCGGGGCAGTCAGGCGGGGGGCGCTCAGCGCCATCCGGCGTCGTCGAACAATTTTTGGGCTTCCGCCTGACGCTGGCCGTAAGCGACCAGCGGCACAGAGGTTTCCTTCGGCGTCCCCAAAACGGCGAGCGCTGGCGGCAATTGCGCGCCGGCCAGAACTGGGAACTCGTCGTTCAGTGCGGCGAACTCTTTTTGCGCAGTGGGCGACGCTAGGAAGTCGAGCAGCTTTTGCGCATTGGCCTTGTTCTTGGCGTTGGCGGCCATGCCGGCGCCAGAGACATTCACCGGCGCGCCGGCGCCGGCTTGATCGGGGAAGGCCAGCGCGACTTTGGCGGCGATCACTTGATCGGCGGGATCGGCCGATTGCTGCATGCGGATGAGATAATAGTGGTTGACGATGGCGGCGTCACACATGCCGGCCGCGATGGCCTTGATCTGGTCGGTGTCGTTGCCTTGCGGATCGCGGGCGAAATTGGCGACCATGGCTTTGGCCCAGGCTGCGGCGGCGGGGGAGCCAAGTTGCTCAATCATGCCGGCCAACATCGACTGGTTATAGACCTGGGTGGAGGTGCGCGCGCACAGCTTCTTTTTGAAGCGCGGGCCGGTCAGCGCAGCCAGCGTGGCGACGTCTTCCGGTTTCACCCGATCCTTGGCGTAGACGATCACCCGCAGGCGTTTGGAAAAGCCAAACCAGCGGCCTTCCGGATCGCGCAGATTGGCGGGAACCGCGGCCGTGAGCGTTGGCGAAGCGGCGGGTTGGAGCAGATTTTCCTGCGTCAGCTTCCACAAATTGCCGGCGTCGACCGTGATGATGACATCGGCCGGGCTGTCGCCGCCTTCGGCCTTCAGGCGCGCGATCAATTGGTCGCCGGGCGCTTCCAGGGTTTGCACAATGATGCCGGTTTCCGCGGTGAAGGCTTTGAAGATCGCGGCGTCAGCGTCGTAATGGCGGGCGCTGTAGACATTAACCGCGCCGGCGTCAGGCTTGGCGGCGTCGGGTTTGGCGGCGGGCGAACAGGCGGCAAGCGCAAAGCCAGCCGCGGCAATCAACACGGCGAAGCGGCGATTTGAAAACAGGCGCATGAGGGCGGGGGGCTCGGCTAAATCTTGCGAACGGTTCGCATTTGCAGCAAAGAGCGGAAGCGGGCGGCGTCGTCAAGCCGTCGCACCGTCGAAACGGCGCCGCTGCGCAGCGCCGGAGATAAGCGGGCGGGCTTGCCTTGACGCTGGCCCGGGCGGGCGCCTATGGTCGGCGCGCTGCACGCGGGCGTTGACACCAAGGCCTGGCGGGCGCGGAATGGGCGCATAGCTCAGCGGTAGAGCACTGTCTTCACACGGCAGGGGTCACAGGTTCAATCCCTGTTGCGCCCACCATTTCCATCTTGTTGAGCGAAACTCATCGAACAGAGACGCCGGCGCGTTATGCGAGAACGCATAGCTTCGCTCAATGAGCGCTGGTAAAGCGTGAACTTCATGTAAGATTTGACGCGTCAAATTCTCATAGAGCGCGCTCATCGAGCGCGCTCGTTGATCTAAACTGGCGAACTTTACGCAAGAATTTGCCCTAAATTCGCCCGAACGGACATTCACCATCGGACGGTGAGCTGGATGGCAGAATTGTGTTTCTAACTCTCACGGACAACTACACGATTGCGCGATTAACGCTAGTTTCATACATGCCGCTACGAGGCGGTCGGGTGTGCTCCGAACCGCCCGGACGAAGCGGCAAGCTCCGTCAAAAATGGGGCGATCTGGACCCGCTTGCGGGGAAGGATCGATGAACTTGGGCTGATGTGAAAGCCCGCGCGGGGGCAGCCCGCGCAACAAACCGGTCGTTCCCCGCCTGATGGCCGGGACGGCTTCGGAGGAATAGCGGATGGATACTGACTTCTGCACTTCGGATGGCGCCCGTCGTATCAAGACCAAAATCGAAGACTATTGGCGGGATCGCGGTTTCGATGTGTCGGTGAAACTCGTTGACGCTGGCTTTGTCGCAGCCATGCGCTCCGCACGCACTGACGTGCGCAGCGACATGGTCAACGGCATGCCGCGTCGTATCAAGACGCCGGCCTGATCCGCTTGATCTGACTTGATCTGACTTGATCTGACTTGATCGCGTCCTGGCCGCAGCGCCGGACGCAGGCCGGAGGGGCAAGCCTTCCGGCCTTTTCTTTATCGGCGTTACGCCGCCAGAATTCGCCGCGCTATGGCCGGCAGCTGATCGAAATGGTCGATCAAGGCGGTGGCCCCCAGCTCAGACACGGGAACTTGGCTGTAGCCGAACGTCGTCAAAACGCACGACGCGCCAGCGCCATGGGCGCTTTCAAAATCGGCCGCGCTGTCGCCGACCATCAAGGATCGCCCGATCTGGCCGCCGCCGGCGGCGATCGCGGCGCGGTAATGGCCGGGGTCTGGCTTTTTGTGCGCGACCGCGTCGGCGCCAATGATGGCGCGAAACCGCGCCCGCAGGCCCAGAGCCTCCAACAATTTGATCGACAGATCGGTGCGCTTGTTGGTGCACACCACAAACGCCGCCCCATCGGCGCTGAGCGCATCCAGGCAGTCGCTCAGGCCCGGATTGGCTTTGCTTTCCACGGCAATGGCTTGGCTGTAATGGGCGATGAAGCGGGCGCTCAATTGATCGAGGCGTTCGGTGCAGAAGCCTTCCTTGGCGGCCGCGCCGGCCCGCTCAATCAACACCCGTGCGCCGTGGCCAATCATGGGCCGCATGGCGGCAAGCGTTGGCGCGGGCAGGCCGATTTCGGTCATGGTGGCGCACAGGGCGGTGTGCAGGTCGGGCGCGGTGTCGGCCAGCGTGCCGTCCAGATCGAAGGCGATGACAACATCCTGGAGCGGTAAGGCAGACATCGCGGCTTTCGGTTTCCACAAGCGCGCCAAGCAGGTAGAAGCGCAAACGGATTCGAGCAAGCAGGACGCCCCCATGAGCGAACGCGCAGCTGTGATTTTGGCCGCGGGCCAGGGCACGCGAATGAAGTCGGCCACGCCCAAAGTGCTGCACCGCATTGGCGGGCGCACCATGTTGGATTGGGCGATTGACGCCGTGCTGGGGCTTGGCTGCGCGCGCGTGGTGGTGGTCGTTGGCGCCCACAGCCCTGAGGTCGGCCAGCATGCCGCGGCGCGTTTGGGCGCGGACGCCATCGCTGTTCAGGATCCCCCGCTGGGAACAGGTCACGCGGTGCGCGCCGCGGAAGCGGCCTTGGCCGGTTTCAGCGGCGATGTGGTGGTGTCTTACGCTGACACGCCGCTGGTGCGGGCTGAGACGGTCGCGCCCGTTTTCAGCCTGCGCAGCGACGGCGCCGGGTTTGGCGTGCTCGGTTTTGAGGCGGCAAATCCGTTTGGCTATGGCCGCCTGATCACCGATGGTGACGGCGGGCTGGTTAAGATCGTTGAAGAAAAAGACGCCAGCGACGCTGAGCGGCGCGTCACGTTGTGCAATTCCGGCATTTTGTGCGCCGACAAGGCGGTGCTGTTTTCGCTGCTTTCGATGGTGCGCAACGACAATGCGAAGAAGGAATATTACCTCACCGACGTGATCGGCCTGGCGCGCTCATCCGGGTTCAAGTGCAAGGTCGCCACTGCGCCGGAACGAGATCTGATGGGCGTCAATTCGCGCGTTGAGTTGGCGCAGGCGGAAGCCGCCTTTCAAGCGGTGCGCCGGCGCGCGGCGCTGGTCGACGGCGTGACGATGATTGATCCGAACACGGTATATTTTTCCTGGGACACCCTGCACGGCAATGACGTGACGCTGGAGCCGGGCGTGGTGTTTGGCCCTGGCGTGAAGATCGAATCCGGCGCGACCATCAAGGCCTATTCGTACATTGAGGGCGCCCAGGTCGGCCCCGGCGCGACGGTGGGGCCATTTGCGCGGCTGCGGCCGGGAACGACGCTGGAAAAGGGCGCAAAGATTGGCAATTTCGTTGAAGTGAAGAACGCCCGCTTCGGCGAAAAAGCGCAAGCTTCGCATCTCACCTATGTCGGGGATGCTGATGTCGGCGCGCGTGCCAATCTCGGCTGTGGCACGATCACTTGCAACTATGACGGCTATGACAAGCACAAGACGATCATAGGAGAAGACGCCTTTATCGGGTCTGACACGGCTCTGGTTGCGCCGGTAACGGTCGGCGCGCGGGCCTATACCGGATCGGGCAGCGTGATCACCAAGGATGTGCCGGCCGATGCGCTGGCGGTGGGACGCGGCCGGCAAGTTGATTATGAGGGCTGGTCAACCAAGTACCGCGCCCGAAAGGAAGCCGAGCGCGCCGCCCGCGGCGGCAAGCGCAAGGAGCCTGAATAGGGCGCTTCCCCCTCCCTTTGATAGGGAGAGGGGACGACTTTTGCACCTCCCCCTCTCATTGAAAGGAGAGGGGGCGACTTTAGTACCTCCCCCTCTCCTTGAAAGGAGAGGGGGCAGGGGGTGAGGATGCGTTGCGGGAAAATCTTCCGTGTCTGCGCCCTTTCTCCTGAAGTCACTCACCCCTTTCCCTCTCCCTCGTGGGAGATGGTGGGAGATCACGATGTCTGACCTCGCCAAGAAAAGCGCCGCTCTCAAGGCCCTCGATCTCGTCCAAGATGGCATGATCCTGGGCCTTGGCACCGGCTCAACCGCGGCGCATTTCGTGCGCGGTTTGGGCGAAAAGGTGGGCGCCGGCTTGCGCGTCACCGCTGCGCCGACCTCGGAGGCGACCCGCGCGCTGGCGCTTGAGTGCGGCGTGCCCTTGGTTGATCCGGATACGGTCGATTGGTTTGATCTCACCGTCGACGGCGCCGACGAGATCGATCCGCAGTTCAATCTGATCAAAGGCGGCGGCGCGGCCTTGTTGCGCGAAAAGATCATCGCCTATTCCACGCGCCGGTTCGTGGTCATCGCCGATGAAGCCAAAATGGTCGCCGCATTGGGCGCGTTTAAATTGCCAGTGGAAGTGACGCCGTTTGCCTGGGGCTTGACGCGCAAACGGTTGATCGAATCCATCCGGACCGCCGGTGTTCCATTGACCGATGCGGCGCTGCGCATGGGCCGCGAACAGCCGCTCTATACCGATGGCGGCAATCTACTCCTGGATTGCGCCTGCGGCCAGATTGCCGATCCAGCGGCCTTGGCGCAAGCGATTGGCGCCGTGCCTGGCGTCGTCGAACACGGCCTGTTTGTGGCGATGACGCGCGATGTGATCATTGGAACGCCTGACGGGGCAACCCATATCCAGCGCTGAACTTTCGCCGGAAAGAAAACCGATGACCCAATTCGACTACGATCTGTTTGTCATCGGCGCCGGTTCCGGCGGTGTGCGCGCGGCGCGGATTGCTGCGCTCAGCGGCGCCCGCGTGGCGATAGCGGAGGAATACCGCATCGGCGGCACATGTGTGATCCGCGGCTGCGTGCCGAAAAAGCTGCTCGTGTACGGTGCGGAGTTTGCGCAGACGTTTCGCGACGCCGCAGGCTTTGGCTGGGATGTCGGCGAGCCGACTTTCTGCTGGGCCAAGCTGCGCGACAATGTGCAGGCCGAAGTGGCGCGGCTGACTTCGATCTACGCCGCCAATCTCGCCAAAGCGGGCGTGGAAGCCATCGAACAGCGCGCTGAGATCACCGGCCCGCACAGCGTGCAGCTCGCCAACGGCCGCGCGCTGACAGCGGCCCGGATCTTGGTCGCCACCGGCGGGCGCCCGACCGTGCCGGATGCGCCGGGGTCAGAGCATGTGATTACCTCCAACGAGGCGTTTCTGCTGCCGGAATTGCCCAAGCGCGTGCTAATTGCCGGCGCCGGCTATATCGCGCTGGAGTTCGCCACGATCTTCAATGGGCTAGGCGCTGAGACGCATCTGCTCTATCGCGGCGACAAAGTGCTCAAAGGTTTTGACGACGATATTCGCACCCATGTGCAGGCCGATATGCAGCGCCAGGGCGTGCAGATTCACACCCAGGTGATTTTCAGATCGATCGAGAAAACGGCGGGCGGCCTCGTCGCGCATCTGTCCAACGGCGCCAGCATCGCGGCTGACGTGATCATGGCCGCGATCGGGCGCAAACCGAATATTGCGGGCCTCGGCTTGGAGCGCGCCGGCGTTGAATTGGATGCCAACGGCGCGATCGAAGTTGATCGGTTTTCGCAAACCAATATCCCCAGCATCTATGCCGTGGGCGACGTCACCAACCGCGTCAATCTCACCCCCGTGGCGATCCGGGAGGGCCACGCCTTTGCCGATACGGTGTTCAATAACAAGCCCACCGCCGTCGATCACGCCGATATCGCCACCGCGGTGTTTTCGAGCCCCCCGGTCGGCGCTGTTGGCGTCACCGAAAAAGACGCGCGCGCGAAGTTGGCCGAAGTCCACATCTACAAGACCAGCTTCCGGCCGATGAAAAACATCCTCGCCGGCAATGAGCAGCGTACGCTGATGAAGCTGGTTGTCGACGCCGCCACCGATCGCGTGGTCGGCGTGCACATCGCCGGGCCAGAGGGGCCAGAATTGATCCAGCTTGCCGGGATTGCTGTGAAGGCGGGCCTCACCAAGGCGCAATGGGATCAGACTGTGGCGCTGCATCCCACCGCGGCGGAGGAATTGGTGTTGTTAAAGGAGCGCGCGTGATGATGATTGATGGGCCGCGCATGCCGCCGGCGAGCCGGGCTAAGCCCAAGCAGCTTATCGTGCTGCTGCACGGCTATGGCTCCAATGGCGAGGATCTGATTTCGCTCGCGCGCTATTGGGCCAAGACCCTGCCGGACGCGCAATTTGTTTCGCCCAATGCGCCCGAGCCGGTGCCGGGTTATCCCGGCGGCTATCAATGGTTCCCGATCACCAAGCTCGATCCGCGGCTGATGGAGCAGGGCGCCCGCGCGGCCTCAGGGGCCTTGGATCGTTTCCTCGATCGCGAGTTGGAGCGCTATGGCCTGGCGGCGTCCAGCCTCGCGCTGGTCGGCTTCAGTCAAGGCACGATGATGAGCCTGCAGGTGGGCTTACGCCGCAAGCAGGCGCCGGCCGCGATCCTTGGCTTTTCCGGCGCACTGGTGTCGGGTGAAAAATTGAAAGACGAAATGACCGCAAAGCCGCCGATCCTTCTGGTCCATGGCGACCGTGACGACATGGTGCCGGTGACGGCCCTGTTTGACGCAGGCGAGGGCCTCGCCAAAGCCGGCCATGGCGCGCAATGGATGATCTGCCCGGGGCTTGGCCATTCGATCGCGCCGGAGGGCCTCGCAGCGGGCGGGGCGTTTCTGAAAGCGGCGCTGGCGGGGAAGTTTCGCGCCTTGGTGTGAGGCCTCACCCCGCCGCAATCGCCTTTGCCGTCGCCACGCCGCTGTCAAGCGCGCCTTCCATATAGCCGGGAAAGCCGATTGAGGCGTGTTCGCCGGCGATGCGCAGATGGCCAAAGCCCGCCCGTAATGCGTCTTTCACGCGCGTCAGCTGGCCCGGCGCGGGGAACGAATAGCCGGCGCGGGTAAAGGGGTCGGCGGGCCAATTGGCCGTTACGGGGCGGCCGGCCAAGGCCGTAAAGCCCGGCCAGGCGAGTTCATACGTCGCGGCGTGGCGGGCATTGCGCTCTTCCGGCGACAAGGCGCCGCCAAGCCGCGCGACTTCGCCGCCGGAGAAGCCAACCATCACGGCGTCGGCGCCTGGCTGGCCATCGAGCCCGTCCCAGGTTTCCACCGGCATGACATCGGCCATGGCGTATTGCGACCGGCCAAGCGGGCGCCACGGCCGGCGCGCCAGTGGCGTGAAATGCTTCATTGCCCAGCCGATCTGAACTTCTGGCAGCGCGACATCGAGGGTGAGCGTCGCCCACAAGCTCGGCGGAATGGCGAGCACCGCAACATCGCCTTCAAGCCGCTCACCGGATTTCAACGTCACCTGCGCGCCGCCGCCTGGGCGTTGTGCGATGGCGGCCGCCGGCGTTTCCAGGCGGATGCGATCGGCCCCCAAGGCGGCGGCGAACTTCAGGGCCAGGCTCTGATTTCCGCCGATGCAGCGATAGACTTCAGAGTCCGTCCAGTAACTTTCCCCGCCATGGGCCTGGATCGAGGCAAGCGTGGCGAGCAGCGATTGCCGGCGCGCCTCCACGGCATTGTTGGCGCTTTCGATCTCTTCAAACACGCGCCGCGACAGGCGCGGCATATCGACCTGCGCCAGAAAGGAATGCAGCGTTTGCGCATCGAGCTTGGCGGCGTTGGCCGCCTGCCAGGGGGCTTTGGGATCAATCGCTGCGGCGGCTTGAGTCAGCGCCGCTTCGGCGCGTTTCAAGCCTTCCAAAGCGGCGCCGGCTGTGGCGGGCTTCAGCAGGCGATGGTCCAAGATCACCGGCCAATCGAGATGGTCTTCATCGCTGACATCACGAAACTGCAGGCCGAACTTCTGCGCATACCCCACCCAATGGGGATGATTGGCGCCGATCAGTTCGGCGCCGAATTCCACCACTCCGCCGCCCAGCGCGATGTCGGCGCGCGAAAACACCCGCCCGCCAACGCGATTGCGCCCCTCAACGATCACGACGTCAAAACCGGCGGCTTGAAGTTCGTATCCGCAAGCCAAGCCGGCAAATCCGGCGCCGACAATCACCACCCGGCCGCGCCCGGCGGCGCGGACAGGCGCTGCGCTGAGGAGACCGGCGCCGAGTGCGCCGGCGCCGGCCAGCAAGGCGGCGCGGCGGCTTATGACAGTGTCGCGGCCATAATGCGCCAAACGCGCGGCCCGCAGCCAGCGAGGGGTCATCAGCGGCTCCTGGTTTTGGTTAACCTACCGCCGCGCAGGCATGCTGTGAACGCATTTCGTGCTACGCGCGCGCGCCGACTTGACCGCAGCGCTGATTGCCGCGAAGAAGGTGCAAGGCCCGCGGGCATAGCTCAATGGTAGAGCTCCAGTCTTCCAAACTGGTGACGAGGGTTCGATTCCCTCTGCCCGCTCCAGCGCCGCCAAATGCGGCCCGCCCCTTTCCTGCCGCGATCAATCCCGATAAGCCGCTTGTCGGTTTGGGGTCGGGCTTGGAGTGCGTGATGCGGTTTTTGGCGACGTTAGCGGCGGCGGCTTTTCTGGGTCTGATGGCGGTCGGGCCTGCGCGGGCCGAAATCACCATCGACATCACGCAAGGCCATCTCAACAAGATGCCGATTGCGGTGGTTGATTTCACGCCGGTGGCGGGCGCCGATGGCCAGATCGGGCGTGACATTGCCGGCCTGGTGCGCGCCAATCTGGACCGCTCTGCCTTGTTTGATCCCGTCGCACCGTCCGCCTTCATCGAAAAGGTCAGCGACCTCAACGCCCAGCCGCGGTTTGCCGATTGGCGCATCATCAGGGCCCAGGCGCTGGTGATCGGCCAGACCACGGCTTTACCGGATGGGCGCGTGCGTATCGAGTTCCGCTTGTGGGACGTGTTCGGCGAACAGCAGATAGTCGGGCTGAGCTACGCCACCACGCCCGAAAACTGGCGCCGCATTGCCCACAAGGTCTCTGACGCGATCTATGAAAAACTCACCGGCGAGCGCGGCTATTTTGACACCCGAATCGTGTTTGTCGCTGAAAGCGGCCCGGCCGGGCGCACCGTCAAGCGCTTGGCGATCATGGACCAGGACGGCGCCAATCCAAGCTTTTTGACCACCGGTGAAAGCCAAGTGCTGACCCCGCGCTTTTCCCCGACCGCCCAGCAGATCGTTTATATGGAGCAGCCGGAGGCCGCCTCCGCCCGCACGCTTCTGTTCAATATCGAAACCGGCCGCCGCGAAGTGCTGGGGTCCACACCCGGCCAAATGGTGTTTGCGCCGCGCTTCATGCCGGATGGCCAATCGGTGCTGCTGACGATTGACCAAGGCGGTAATTCCGACATCTGGCGCGTGGATCTGCGCACTGGCGCGCGCCAGCGCCTGACGAACAGCCCAGCGATCGACGTTTCGGCTTCGGCCTCTCCGGACGGCTCGCAGATCGTGTTCACCTCCGACCGAGGCGGCTCGCAGCAGCTCTATGTGATGAGCGCGAGCGGCGGCGAAGCGACCCGGATCAGCTTCGGCGACGGCGCCTATTCGACGCCGGTATGGTCGCCGCGCGGCGACCTGATCGCCTTCACCCGGCAAAAGGGCGGGGTGTTTTCGATCGGCGTGATGCGCACCGACGGCTCGGGCGAGCGGGCATTGACTGAATCCTTCGCCGAAGAAGGGCCGACTTGGTCGCCCAATGGCCGGGTGATCATGTTCTTCCGCACCCCGCGCGGCGGCCCGCCAGGGTTGTGGTCGGTTGATCTGACCGGCCAAAATCTGCGCCCGGCGCCGACGCCGACCCGGGCCTCAGACCCGGCCTGGTCGCCGCTTTTGCCGTAAAAACGTCGCTCGATGGGTGTTTTATTCGTGCAGTGATTGAGCCTGCTGGCGCCCCGCGTTAAGACATTGTGGGAAGGCCCGGCATTTGCACTGTGCCGGCTCAGTTTGCGCGTCCAGGGGAGTACCACATGGCCAAAATCGCTCGTTTCACGATCACCGTCGCGGCTTTGGCTGCTTTGACCGCCTGCGCCAGCAAACCGGCTCCGCCGCCGTTGGTGTCCTCGCCGCCGCCGCCGGCGGCGGTTCAGAAGCCGCAGGCTCCGGTGGTTCCGCGCGGCCCGGTGCCGGGGTCGTTGGAAGATTTTCGCGTGTCGGTCGGCGAGCGGGTGTTTTTTGACCTCGACCAGTCGACGCTGACAAGCGCCGCCCGCGGCACGCTGGATCGCCAGGCCGCTTGGCTGCGCACCTATCCGTCGGTGCGCGTGCTGATTGAAGGCAATGCCGATGAGCGCGGCACCCGCGAATACAATATCGCGCTTGGCGCCCGGCGCGCGGCGGCGGTGAAGGATTATCTCGTCAGCCTGGGCGTTGCCGGCAACCGCATTGACAGCGTGTCTTATGGCAAAGAGCGCCCGATGGACCCGCGCTCGACCGAAGAAGCCTGGGCGCTGAACCGCAATGCCCGGACCGGCATCGTGTCAGGCGCGGTGAGCTGAACGGGCGCTGAGCACTAAGGCCTTTTTTTCGCCGAAGCTAACGGCTAACCGGGCGCCATGAAACGACTTTCTTTCTGGCGCGCCGGATGCGGCGCGGTGCTGGCGGCGGCGGTTTTGGCCGCAGCGCCGGCTTTGTTGTCGACCCCGGCGGCGGCGCAGTCGGTGACGATGGCGCCGCCGACAGATCCAACGCTGACCCGCCTTTATGAGCGGATCGACAGCTTGGAGGCCGCACTGCGTGAAGCGACCGACCGTTCCGAGCGCTTGCAACGTGAACGCGATCAGGCCCGCGCCGAAGCCGCGCGGCTGGGCAAGATGGTTGACGACCTAAACGCCCAGCTTGCCACCGCACCGCCCCCGCCTGCGCCGCCGCCGGCTCCAGCGCCGTCCGTTCTCAGCGGTCTTGTCGATCCGGGTGCGTTGTATGATCGCGGTCTCGGCCAAGTCACCACCGGCGATTGGGCCGGGGCGGAAGCCAGTTTCAGCCGCTTTGTTGATATTGGCGGCGGCGATCCGCGTCTGCCAGACGGCATGTATTTCAAGGGCTTTGCGCAATATCAGCGCGCCGCCATGAAAGAGGCGGGGCAGACCTTTGTGGCGTTGGTCCGCACCTTCCCCGACAGCCGCCGCGCCGGCGACGCCTGGGCTTATCTTGGCGCGGTCCTGGCCGGCCAGGGGGCTCGCACCGAAGCATGCCAGGCCTTTGCCAGCGCCCGCGCCGCGCCGCGTTTGGCGACTGATGCACGCATTCTGGTGACGCGCGAAAGCGTCAAGGCCAATTGTCCAAGATAAAGCATTTTCAACGAACATCAGTTCGCTGAAAATGCTCTATGCTTTTGAGTTGAAACCGCATTCGGACGGAAAGCCGCACACACTTTTCCTGAATGCGGTTTATGGGGACTGCGACGATGAAACATTTCCTGTCGGCCGCAGCGCTCGCGGCAGTGGCTGCGCCGGCCTTGGCCCAACAGCCGCAAACCCAGATCCACCAGCCCTGGGAAATCATGACCGACGAAGCGGTTGGCAAGGGCGGCCAGGCGCGCACCGCCGCGGTCAGCACGTCCGGCGGCTTGATTGATGGGCTGGATTTGCAATCGACGCTCGATCTGCTGACTGTTGGCGGCGTAAAGGGCGAGATCACCACGTCGGACGGCGGTCGTTTTATTGTCGCCAGTGTCGATCAAGCGCAGTTTCAAGCGACGCCGATTTTCTGCAACGACGCTCAGCGCGCCTGCGCCGCCATGCGTTTGTCCCTGGCGCTGACCGGCAAGCGCAAGCCGCCGATTGGCTTGATGAATGCCTGGAACAACGCCGCACCCATGGCCCGCGCCTTCATTGACCAGGACGGCGATCCGGTGCTGGAAATGGACATCAGCGTCGAAGGTGGGGTGTCGCGGGCGCATGTGCTGGCCCAGCTCACCCGCTGGCGCGACGCGATGACCAAGTTTCAAACCATCATCGCCGGGTTTGAAGCGCCCGCCGCCAAGGCCAAGCCCTGATCGGGTTTGATGAAACGGTTCTTGGCGCCGGGCCGCTCTGTGTCGGTTTCTCTGGCGGCGGCGATTCCGCGGCGCTGTTGCACCTCTTGGCGCGTCGCTTTCCCGACCGCCGGCGGCTGGCGCTGATCGTTGACCATGGGGTGCAGACGGCGTCGGCGCAGGTGGCGGCGGCGGCGGTCACGGCGGCGCTCGAACGCGGCGCCGCGCCTGTGCCTTTGCGCCTGGGCTGTGCCGGTTCGGGACAGGCGCGTTGGCGGGCGGGCCGCTATGAGGCGCTGCTGGCGGCGGTGCGACATGCCGGCGGCGATCGTTTGTTGCTGGCCCATACCGCCGACGATCAGGCGGAAACGGTTTTGATGCGGGCTCGTCGCGGCAGCGCCTGGCGCGGTCTTGCCGGCATGGCGGCGCTGGCCCCGGCGCCGCTCTGGCCCGATGGCCGCGGCCTGTGGCTTGCCCGCCCCCTTTTGGGTGCGCGGCGCAAGCCGCTGCGCGACTGGCTCACGCGCGAAGGGGTGGGTTGGCATGACGACCCCGCCAATGCTGACCCGCGCTTTGACCGGCCGCGGCTGCGCGCGGAACTGGCCGGCGCGCCCGCCGCTGCCGATCGGCTGTGCGCCTTGGCGGCCCATTTTGCCGCTGCTTGCGCTGCTGAAGATCGCGCGGTCGCCGCCACATTGGCGGAGGTCACGGTAACAGGCGCCGGCGAAGTGATTGCGCCCTTGGCGGCCTGGCAAGCGCTCGGCCCCTCAGCTCGGCAGCGGCTGCTGGCTGTGGCGGTCGGTGCGGCCAGCGGCAGTCCGCGTTTAGCCAGTGGGGTGAAACTCGCCGGCCTGGCGGCGGCGCTGGCGGGCGGCGCCAAAGCGGCAACGCTGGCCGGCGCCTGGGTGCGGGTGCGTCGCAGGGCGTTGCATTTCGGGCGCGACCCAGGCGGCGTTTTTGGCCATTCCGGCCAGGCGGGAATGGTAGTGTGTGCTTTTGCGACGCACGGCGTGTGGGACGGGCGGTTTGGGATTACCCCAAAGGCAGAGCCGGTTAATGTGAGGCCTGGCGCCAACGCCGCCCCGATCGTGGAAGGCGCGGCTGAGACGTCTCCGCTGGCCACTGAGCGCCTCCACCGTGAGCTTTGGCGCGCGTTCACGGGCCCGTGACGCGACAAAGCGCTTATTGAACCCAGTGCTGGGGTGTTCATTAATGCTCGCGGCCCCTATCTTGAACGGCAGCGCCCAATGCGCGGGGCCGGTTTGCCCCTAACTGCCGGTTAAGGTTTCGTCATGGCTGTTCGCAATCTGATTATCTGGGGGGTTATCGCCCTGCTGTTGGTGGTGCTGTTCTCGGCCTTCCAACAACCGAACGCCAATCGCGGGCGCACCCAGCATTCCTATTCGATGTTCATGTCTGAGGTTCAGTCCGGCAAGATCAAGTCGGTCGAGACGGTCGGCGACACGATCAATGCCCGCACGGTCGATGGCAAGGATGTCGTCACCTATGTGCCGTCCGGCGGGATGCAGGAAACCCTGAAGGACCTGCGTGCGGCCAATGTCGATATCAGCGCGCAGCGCCCGCAATCGGGCCCGACATTGCTTGGCATCCTGATCAATCTCTTGCCGATGATCCTGCTGATCGGGGTCTGGCTGTTCTTCATGCGCCAGATGCAATCCGGCTCCGGCCGGGCGATGGGCTTTGGCAAATCCAAGGCCCGTCTGCTCACCGAAAAGCACGGCCGGGTGACGTTTGACGACGTCGCCGGCATCGAAGAAGCCAAGGAAGAGCTGCAGGAGATCGTGGAGTTCCTCAAAGACCCGCAGAAGTTCCAACGCCTCGGCGGCAAGATCCCGAAGGGCGCGCTGCTGGTTGGCCCGCCGGGCACTGGCAAGACGCTCACTGCGCGGGCTGTGGCGGGCGAGGCCAATGTGCCGTTCTTCACCATTTCCGGTTCCGACTTCGTGGAAATGTTCGTGGGCGTCGGCGCCTCGCGCGTGCGCGACATGTTCGAGCAGGCCAAGAAGAACGCGCCGTGCATCATCTTCATCGACGAAATCGACGCCGTCGGGCGCCATCGCGGCGCCGGCCTTGGCGGCGGCAATGATGAGCGTGAGCAGACCTTGAACCAGTTGTTGGTCGAGATGGACGGCTTTGAGGCCAATGAAGGCATCATCATCATCGCCGCTACCAACCGCCCCGACGTGCTTGACCCCGCGCTGCTGCGGCCGGGCCGGTTTGACCGTCAGGTCGTGGTTGGCAATCCCGATGTGATGGGGCGCGAAAAGATCCTGAAGGTCCACACCCGCAATGTGCCGATCGCGTCGGATGTCGATCTCAAGACCATTGCGCGCGGCTGCCCCGGATTTTCTGGCGCTGATCTCGCCAATCTGGTCAATGAAGCCGCGCTGCTCGCGGCGCGGCGTGGCAAGCGCGTCGTCACAATGAAGGAATTCGAAGACGCCAAAGACAAGGTCATGATGGGGTCGGAGCGGCGCTCCATGGTCATGACCGAAGACGAAAAGAAGCTCACGGCCTATCACGAAGGCGGCCACGCCATCGTGGCGCTGAACGTGCCGGCGACCGATCCGGTCCACAAAGCCACGATCATTCCGCGCGGCCGCGCGCTTGGCATGGTCATGCAGCTACCGGAGCGCGACAAGCTGTCGATGAGCTATGAGCAGATGATGAGCCGTCTGGCCGTCCTCGCAGGCGGGCGCGTTGCCGAAGAACTGATCTTTGGCAAGGACAAGATCACGTCCGGTGCGTCCTCAGACATCGAACAGGCAACCCGCCTGGCCAAATTGATGGTCACGCGCTGGGGCTATTCCGATGAGCTCGGCACCGTGGCCTATGGCGAGAACCAGGATGAAGTGTTTCTCGGCATGAGCGTCGGGCGCCAGCAGAACATATCTGAAGAAACCGCCCGCAAGATCGACGGCGAAGTGAAGCGCCTGGTCGATCACGGCTTTAGCGAAGCGCGTCGGATTTTGACGGAGAAATCTGCCGATCTGGAGCGCATGGCGCAGGCGCTGCTGGAATATGAAACCCTCACCGGCGACGAAATCCGGCGCGTTCTGAACGGCGAAAAGCTCGACCGCGAAGACAATTCCCCGCAACCGCCCAAACCGCCGACGCCGGCTTTGCCGGTCATCGACGAAGACGGCGACGCCATCCCGGATCGCCCGCGCGGCTGGGGCGGACCGGAGCCGCGCCCGGCTTAAGGGGGCGGCTGTTCTTGACATCGGCCCGATGTCGGCAAACGCTGGGCCGATGCAAGTTCACATGCCCGCCGATGTTCGCGCTCGTCTCATCCCGGTTGGCGTTTGTCGCACCGCGCGCCCGTACGCGCCGTCAGCGACGTTGTTCATCGTCCTTGGCGCAGGCGCGGGCAACAGACCGCCGCCGAGCGAAGAATGCTGAAAGCGCCGAACACGGATTTGTGGACGATCGCCATCGTCGAGGCGCCGATCGCGCGCGCCCTGTCTGCCGATTTTCTGACCGCCCATCGCATGGTGTTCGGACCGAAACTCGCGCCGTTCACATTCCTCGCCGACCCGTTTGGACTCTGGCGCGACGAAACCCTGCATGTTTTCGCGGAATTCTTTGATTACCGCGACAAGATTGGGCGGATCGATGTGCTGCGCTATGATCGCGCGCTGCGTTTGATCGATCATAGCCCGGCGCTCGGCGCGCCGTTTCATCTCTCCTATCCGCAGCTGATCGAAGCGGATGGCGAGCTGTTCATGCTTCCCGAAGCGCACCGTTCGGGAAAGCTCACGGCCTATCGGGCGGCGGCGTTTCCCCATCGCTGGGAGCGCGGGTTCGATCTGCTCGATCTGCCCGCGATCGACGCCACGCCGTTTCAAGTCGGCGATGGGTGGCGGATGCTGTTCACCCAACCCGGCGCCGGCGCGATGCGCCAAACCTGGATGGCGCAGGCGCCGCGCTTTACCGGCCCTTGGACGGTGGGCCCGCAGCCCGTGCATGACGATCTCGCCACCGGCCGGCCGGGCGGCACGGCGTTTGCGCTTGGCGCGCAAATCTATGTTCCAATGCAGGATTGCCGCGCGACCTATGGCGGCGCGGTGGAAATTGTGGCGATTGACGCCGCCGCCGATACATGGGCCACGGCCGGTCGCGTGGAGCCCGGCGTTTGGGCCGGCCCATGGCGCGACGGCCTGCATACGCTCAGCGCCGCCGGACCTGTCACCCTGATTGATCTGAAGCAGAGTCTGGTCAGTCGGCGGCGCTGGCTGATCGATTGGGAGCGCCGTCGGCGCCGACTTATGGGGCGAACTGGGCGGCGCGGGCGCTGATCAGGTCGCGCATCGCGGCGGCGAGGGCGGGTGCGGCAGCCGTGATGTCAAACGCCGCTAGCCGGGCGCGGCCGCCAGTGGCCAGGCGCTGACGCAATTCGCAATCGGCGATCACGCGGTCAAGGGAGGCGGCCAAGGGGCCGGGCTCGCCACTGCTCAGCAAGCCGTCTTGGCCATCGCGGATCAATTCCAACGGCCCGTCCGCACGGGTCGCGACAATGGCGGCGCCTGACCGCCAGGCCTCCAGGATCACCATCCCAAAGACTTCCGCGCGCGACGGCACCACCAGCACATCGGTTTCGGCCAGAAATGCCGCCGGGTCCGCTTGCCAGCCGAGAAAGCGCACATCGGCGCCGAGAGGCGCTGCGCGCTTTTCGAGCGCTGCCCGTTCCGGACCATCGCCGGCAATGCGCAAGGACACGGGCGCGCCGCCAATCGCGCGGCGATGCAACAACGCATCGATCAACCGATCTGCGCCTTTTTCCGGCGACAGCCGGCCCAGAAAACCCAAGCGCACGTCACCGGCCGGCGCACGCGGCGGCCATGCACTGGCGTCCAACAAAAAGTTCGGCACATGACGGACCCGCCCCGGCGCGACGCCTGCGCCGATCGCGGCCTGGGCAAGTGTGCGGGTGACGGTGATGACCATATCAAAGCGGTTGAGCTGCTTTAGCCTTGCGCTGTGCAACATGGCGGCATGCGGCGTTTTCCCACTCAATGCGCGCGCAAACAGCGCGCCGGCGCGGGCGCCATGGGTCAAGATGGCTGCGGGTCGCAGACGGTTGCGGAGCTGTTGCAGTCGCAGGATCGCGCCAAGGTCCCATTGCGAGGTCTGCCGAATCCCGGCGATTTCGACATCGGTAGGCAACTGCGCGGCAATCAATGCATCTTCAGACACGACGCTCAGGACGCGGAAGCCCGCCCAACGCAGCCCCGCGTTAACATTAGCAAAGGATCGCTCAAGCCCGCCCAGCCCGCGTCCAAACATGGCATTCACAATTATTTCTGCCACGCCCCGCGTCTCCAGAGCCCCAACCTAAAATAACTAGTGTGCGATCTTGCGGAAAGCAAACATCGGTCTCACATCTTCGTGATGTGATACGCCTTTGGGCTCCATTGCGGGGGCGGGCCGCCGGTATCCTGACGCCGCGCGGCGCTACAGTCGGCGGCGCGGGCCTCGGCCTCGCTGCAGAACATGACTGCGGCGCGGGTGCGACTTCAGAATTGACCTGGGGCAGGTGATCGACCCGCTCGCCGTCGCGGTTGACTTTGCCTTTGACGGTGCAGGCTGTTGCGTCGTTTGGCGCGCGCGCGGCCAGAGCGGCATGGGGGGCGGTGTGCGCATACCGCCAGTCCCACGGCGACGTGAAGCGCAGACCGGGCGCCCAGACGCCAACGCCGGCTGCCTGCGCTTCGGCTTCATTGTGGGCATACGCATCGCCACAGCGGCGAAACGTCAGCGCTGGGCCGCGGCGGACCATAGCTGCCGCCAGACATAGGCATCGGCGTCGCGCCGCACGCACACGATGGTTGCGCACGCGACCAGTTTGGCGAGCTCATGGGGGGCCTCGCCGCTGCAAGCCTGTGTGCGCCCGTTCGCGCGTGTGCAGATTTGTTCGCCTTCAAACGCGTCACTGGCGTGCAGGCGCACGCGGTGTTCGGCAATCACCAGGCTGTCGCGATCGGTGGCGCTGGCGCCCCCGACCAGAATGTCGCGCGCCACCGCTGGCGCCGCCAGGATCGCGGCCAATCCCAGAGCCGCGCACAACGCTCTGATCTCTTGATGGCGCTGTTAGGGAGTGTTGCGTGGTTCGGATCAGTTTGTTCCGGCGCTGCAACGGATCGCGGCGATGGCGCGGGCGGGGCGTCTCGGCTAAGGCGAGCCATGACCTTTGCGGATGTGCCCCATGCGGCGGCTTTGGCCGTCGCGGACCTTTTCGGCAAGCCGCTGCGCGGTCTGCTGCTGCTGTGTGCGGGGCTTGCGGCGGCGCTGCTGGCGGGCTTGGCTTGGGCTGGGCTGACATATCTCGTCCCGCTGATCCCTCTGCATGGCTGGTTGGGTATCGGCGCAGAAGCGATCGCGTCGGCGGCGCTGATTCTGGCGGCGGTGATCTTGACCCCGGCGGTGACGATGATTGTCGGCGGGGTATTTCTCGACCTTGCCGCCGAGCGGGTGGAGCGCACCGGCTATCCGGCCGATCGGCCTGGTATTGGGATGGCTTTGCCGAAGGCGCTCGCCGCATCGGCGCGGATTGCGGCAGTGGCGGTGCCGCTGAATGTCTTGGCGCTGCCCTTGTATTTCGTGCCGGTGGTCAATGTTCTGGTCTATTGGGGGCTGAACGGTTTCTTGCTCGGGCGCGAATATTTCTCAATGGCGGCGCTGCGCTTTCGCGATTGGCCCGATGTGCGCGCACTGCGGCGCAAACACGGGGCTTTGGTGTTTCTGGCGGGTCTGGCTCTGGCGGCGGTGATGAGCGTGCCAATGGTGAATTTGTGCGCGCCGCTGTTTGGCATTGCGCTGATGGTGCGGCTACACAAGCGCGCATCGGTCTAGTCGCGCAACAGCTCATTGATGGCGGTCTTGGCCCGCGTCTGGGCGTCGACGCGTTTGACGATCACGGCGCAGGCCAGCGCCGGCTTGCCATCGCCGCCGCCGAGCGAGCCCGGTACAACGACCGAAAAAGCCGGCACTTCGCCGCGGAAAATTTCGCCGGTTTCGCGATCGACGATCTTGGTCGAAGCGCCAAGAAACACGCCCATCGACAGCACCGCGCCTTCGCGCACAATCACGCCCTCGGCCACTTCCGACCGCGCGCCGACAAAGCAATTGTCTTCGATAATCACCGGATTCGCTTGCAGCGGCTCCAGCACGCCGCCAATGCCGGCGCCGCCGGAAATATGTACATTCTTGCCGATCTGCGCGCACGAGCCGACGGTCGCCCAGGTATCGATCATCGCGCCTTCGCCGACATGGGCGCCGATATTGACGAAGCTCGGCATCAGGACGGCGTTCTTGGCGATATACGCGCCGCGCCGCACGATCGATCCCGGCACGGCGCGGAAACCCGCTTCGGTGAAGGCGCCCGCATGCCAGCCCTGAAACTTCGACGGCACTTTATCCCACCAGTGCGCGCCGCCCGGCCCGCCGCTGATCTCGACATTGACGCTTAAGCGGAAGCTGAGCAGCACGGCCTTTTTCAGCCATTGATGGGTCAGCCATTGGCCATCGGCGCCGCGCTCAGCCACGCGCGCCTCGCCGCGATCGAGCAGATCAAGGGCCGCCTCCACCGCCTCGCGGTCAGCGCCGGTGGAGGCGGGGTTCAGCGCCTCGCGGCGCTCCCAGGCGATGTCGATCTCGGCGGCGATATCGGTGGCGTAGCGCATAAAGGCGCGTTACGCGCCGGCGAGGTTGGGGTCAATGGGGCTGTATCGCCCTTGGCGTCTGCCGGGTTGTGGCGAGTATGCCTCGCGGTATCGAAGCTGTTGGATATCAGGCGCGGCAAGGAGCCGGTAAATTCCCGCCACAACCGGCTCTGCGCAAGTCCCACAGACAACCGCTTCGCGCGCGGGCGCGATTGCCGCGCGCGCGGTTGCGCCTTAAACATCTGCGATGGACGCTATCCTCACGCATTTCAGAGAGCAGGCTGCATTTTGCGATCTGTTCGGGTCGCCGTTCACGGCGCGTTTGCTCGAAGCGATGGCGCGCGACTATGAAGCCCAAGGGCCGGTTCATGCGCTGGTTGGCGGCTGGCCTTCGCCGCCGCGCGCGGACGCCCTCAGCCTGCGTTTGGCCGGCGCGCTTCACTTCGCCGCACTCAGCGGCAAGGACGAGCCGCTTGCCGCCCAGTATCCGGCGGCTGAGCCGAATTGGCGAATGGAAACCGTCTGGCCCATCGCCTGCGATTTCTTGGCCCGCGAGAATGCGTGGGTTGCGCAGTTCATCCAATCGCCGCCGCAGACCAATGAAACGCGCCGTTCGATTGGCCTTTTCGTGGGGTTTGCCGATCTCGCGCAGCGCTTTGGCTTGCCGCTTGACACCTATGAGATTGGCGCCAGCGCTGGGCTGAATTTGAACTGGGACAGCTTCGCCTTTCGCACCGACAGCTGGGCTTGGGGCGCGGGCGATGTGGTGATCGACACCGCTTTTAGCGGGGCTGCGCCGCCTGTGGATGCGCCGATCCGCGTGGCGCGCCGCGCCGCGTGCGACATCCATCCGCTCGATATCCGCGACCCGCTGAAGCGGTTGCAGCTTCGCTCCTACATTTGGCCCGATCAGGCCGATCGGCTGGCGCGGTTTGACGGTGCGGTGGCGCTGGCGCTCGCCCATGATGTGCGCGTTGATGCTGCGAGTGCAGATGTTTGGCTGGCCGAAAAACTCAATGCACGGGAAGCGAGCGCCTGCGCGGTGATTTATCATTCGGTGTTTTATCAGTATCCGCCGCCGGCCGTGCGCGAGGCAATCAAAGACGCCATTTACGCCGCCGGCGCGCGGGCAACCCCGGATACGCCCCTTGCATGGCTGCGCTTCGAACCCGAAGCGCTGTGGCAAAGCACCGATATCCCAACGCGCTTTGTGATCGACATGATCACCTGGCCGGGCGAGACCCGCGAGATTCTCGCCGCCGCAGACCCGCACGGTCGCATGGTCGAACGCCTCTGACCCAACTGTGACGGGCGCCGGCCGCTTGCGTCGGCGCCGGCGGGGCCATACGTTCACGTTTGCGTGACAGCGAGACGGTCGCGCGTCCGTAGGGCGCGGCGGGCCGCGTGAGCGTTACGCCTGACCTGTTAAGTCATTCCTCGAAAGGCCCTTCCGGGGCCGCCGCGCAAGCGGAGCGGTGCGTCGGCCCTGCGGATCAGATCCCCGCCGGCGCGCCGTGGCCCTGGAAGGTTCGATCCGGGCCGGAAAGCCGCTGGTATGGACGCACTCGCAGAACTTCCCCGAATTGTCTGGCTGTTGGTTCTGGCGGTGATCTTATGGGTCTATCCGGGCCGCGGTCTATGGCGACGCTGGCGCGATGGCCGGGTGACGATTTACGATCATGAGGTCGGTCTCAGAATTCGCGACGGTAAGATCGAAGAAACCCTCGGCCCCGGCCGTTACGCCACTTGGCCCGAGCCAGTCGAAATCGAACGTCTGGACTTGCGCGCCCGCACGACCACGAACGGCGGCCAGGAAGTGCTGACCGCCGACAGCCTGGCCGTAAAGCTCACGGCCTGGGTGCGCTTTCGCATCACCGACCCGGTGCGCTATCGCCGCGCCGCGATCATTCCCGAAAGTCTTCTCTATGAGGCCGGCCAGATCGCGCTGCGGCAGCGCGCCGGCGCCCATCGCCTTGATGCGCTGCTGGCCGAACGCGGTTTGATCGAAGCGGATTTGGCCGGCGCAATCGGTGCGCTCACTGGCGATTTGGGTGTGATGATCGAAGAGGCGCGCTTGCGCGATTTCACGGTTTCGGGCGCGGCCAAGCAGGCGCTGGCCGATCTGTGGAAGGCGCAAAAGGAAGGGCAAGCCGCACTCGATCGCGCGCGCGGCGAACAGGCCAGTCTGCGCGCCTTGGCCAATGCCGCGCGTTTGCTCAAAGGCAATCCGGAGTTGATGAATTTGCGCATCCTGCAAGCCGCCAGCGGCAAACCTGGCGCGCCGGCGGCGACCATCGTGCTCGGTGGGGCGGGCGGATTGCTGCCGGTCGGCCAAAACACCAGCGCCGCCGATGCGCCGATTCCGGACGATTTGACTGCATGACCAACACAGAAGCTGAAACCCGCCGCGTCGGTCTGATCGCGGCGGTGAGCGCCTATTTCATTTGGGGGCTTTTGCCCGCTTTCTTGAAGCTGCTGCACTTTGCCGATGCGCGCGAAATTCTTGCTGCGCGCATCCTGTGGAGCATCCCGGCGGCTGCACTTGCGGTGGCCTTCACCGGCGGGTTTGCTGCGGCGCTGAAGGCCTGGCGCCAGCCCGGCGTGATGCGCGCGCTGGCGTTGTCGGCGCTGCTGGTTGGGATCAATTGGTGGATTTATGTTTGGGCGGTCGCCAACGCCAAAGTGATCGAAGCGAGCTTAGCATATTTCTTGACGCCGCTGGTGAATGTCGCGTTCGGCGTTGCCTTGTTTCAAGAGCGGCTGAACCGCACCCAGATCGCCGCCTTAAGCCTGGCGGCGATGGGCGTACTGGTGCAGGGCGTCGCCCTCGGCGCGCCGCCTTATGTCGCGTTGGCCTTGTGCGCCACATGGTCGCTTTATGGGCTGGTGCGCAAACAGGCGCCGGTTCCGGCCGCCGCCGGGCTGCTCGGCGAAACCTTAATCCTGGCGGCGCCCGCTGCGGCAGGATTGATTTTTCTCCATCAAACGCAGGGTTTGGCGGCAACCCAAAGCCCGGAGCAATTCTGGTTAATGGCGTTGAGTGGCCCGGCCACGGCGATTCCGCTTATTCTCTTCGCTTTCGGCGCGCGACGGCTCCCTTTCACAACATTGGGTCTGCTACAATATATTACTCCTTCGATGCAGTTCCTGCTCGGCGTTGCGTTTGGCGAACCTTTGACGCCCATCCGCATTGCGAGCTTCGGATTGATTTGGGGCGGGCTGGCGCTGTTCTCTTGGGACGCGCTGCGACCACGAAAGGCGATGGCTGCGCAATGACGGATACGGCTCAGGCCAAAACATTTTACGCCATTGGCGATGTCCATGGCGAAGCCGCGCGGCTGGAGACGCTGCACGGCCTGATTCTGGATGACATCGCCCAGCGCGGCGGGCCCGCGCTTGTGGTGCATCTGGGGGATCTGGTCGACCGCGGCCCAGAAAGCCGTGGTGCAATCGCGGCTGTGATCAAGTTTGAAAAACGCGCCGCGCTCCACGACGGCGTGGACACGGTGTGCCTGCGCGGCAATCATGAGCAGATGATGCTTGATGCGTTCGATCGCACCAATTCCACAGCGGAAGAACACTGGTTCTCCAATGGCGGGCTTGATTGCGTGAATTCCTATATTCGCGCCCACCGCGCCGCCAATGCGCTGGACTGGCGTAAACTGATCGATGAGGATCACCTCGCTTGGCTGCGCGCGCTGCCGACGCTGGCGCGCGACGAAGCCGCCAAGATCGCGTTTGTTCACGCCGGCATCGATCCCGTCACGTTCCCAGAGTGCAAGGATGATATTCGCGTCTGGACGCGCAGCCCGCGCTTTTTCCGCGCCGATCATTGGCCCCAGCGCAAAGAACTGGACGGCTGGCGGATCATTCACGGCCACACGCCCACGCGCGACAGCAAGCCTGAAGTGGTCGGCCGGCGGATCAATGTCGATACCGGGGCCGTGTTTGGCGGGCCTTTGACCTGCGTGGTCTTGAACGGGCGTGCGCAACCGGCGTTCCTGGCCGCATGATCGCCGCGGCAGTCATCACCGGCGCGGCCAGCGGCATTGGCGCAGCCTTGGCCCACCGGCTGGCTGCTGGCGGCGCGCGCGTTCTGGTCGGCGACATTGATCTGTCGGGCGCGCAGGCAACGGTGGACGCCATCCGCGACGCCGGCGGCGATGCGCTGGCCGCATTCGCTGACCATGCCGATCCCGCCAGCATCGCTGCGTTCGCCGATCTCGCCTTTGCTGAATTGCCAGCGATTGATCTGGTGATCGCCAATGCCGGCGTCGGGGCAGGCGGGCCGCTTTATTCGACGCCGCAACGTAATATTGATTGGGTGCTGGCGGTCAATGTCGGCGGGCCAATCGCCATGGCGCAGGGCTTTTGCCCGCGTCTGATCGCGGCCGGCCGGCCGGCGCGGTTTGCCCTCACGGCGTCGGAACACGCCCTCGGTTTACCGCCGCGCGGCGGGCAGGCGTCGATCTATACTGTGTCCAAACATGCAGCGCTCGGCATTGGCGAAACCCTGCGCCGCGATCTTGCGCCTTGGCCTGTGCGCGTCAGCGTGATTTGCCCCGGCCTGGTCGTCAGCGAGATCTGGAATCCGCTGCGCACACGCCATGACCGCTTCGGCGGGCCGCGCCAAGGAGACGCCCAGTTCGCCGCCGAAAATCGCGCTGGCTTGCCGGCCGATGTCGCGGCCGCGCGCATCTTGGAGGGCTTTGCCGCCGACGAGTTTTTCGTCCTCACCCACGGCCAGGATGTGGCCGCCGTGGCGCAGGCGCGCTGGGACGATTTCGCCGCCGCCCGTGCGCGCTTTGCCGCCCGCTATGGCGACGACGCCTGAGGAGGCGCTTGCGCCCGCGCAGCGGTGAGCACATTGGCCATCAGCATGGCGCGCGTCAGCGGGCCGATCGCGCCGGGCAGCGGCGTGACATAAGCCGCCACATCGGCAACATCGTCGGCGATGTCGGAGCGCACTTGGCCGTCGCGCACGCTGATGCCGACGCCGATCACCGTTGCGCCGGGTTTGACCATCGCGGCGGTGACGAGGTCGAGGACCCCGGCCGCGCTGACGATGATGTCGGCGCTGCGCGTGTGGCGGGCCAGGTCGCCGGCGGCGCGGTGCAGAACCACGGGAACCGCATCTTGTCCAGGCGCCGCAAGCATCAAAGCCAGCGGCCGCCCGACTAAGGCCCCACGCCCGACAATGGCAACCGTCTGGCCCCGCGTGGGGATGGCGTAAACACTCAGCAGATGCAGGATGGCTTGCGGCGTGCATGGCCGCAGGGCCGGCCGCCCGGCAAGCAGCGCGCTTTGATTGGCCGGCGTCAAACCGTCCACATCCTTTGCCGGCGCGATGGCGGCGTGAACGGCGCTGACATCGATGTGGGCGGGCAAAGGCAATTGCACCAGCACGCCATGCACGCACGGGTCGGCGTTAAGGGCTGCGATCTGGGCCAGCAGCGCCGCCTGGGTGATGTCGGCGGGCAGGCGGATGTCGTGCGCCGCGATGCCGATCTCGGTGCAATCGCCGTGCTTGCGGGCAATATAGGTGCGGCTGGCAGGGTCGGCGCCGACAAGCACGGTGGCCAGACGCGCGCGCACGCCTTGGGCGGCGAGCGCGGCTGCATCTTGCGTCAGGCGGCGGCGCAGATCGGCGGCGGCGGCTTCGCCATCCATAAGGCGTGCGCTCATGGCATGCCGATCGCGGGGTCGATGAAGCGATTGGTGACGACATCCTCGACGCGCAGATTGGGCTTGGCGCGGATATCCAGCATCGGGCGCAAAAGCGCGGCCACCCGTTCCACCCGCGCCATATCGAAATCGCCCAGGGTTGTGTTCGGGCCATTGCCGACAATGCCGGTTTGAATTTGAACGCGCACGGCATTGTCCAGCAAGGCGCGCGAGGTTTTCCAGAACGGCGCGGCAAGCCCCGCCTGATTGTAGCGGAACAGAAGATCGTTCACTTCGCCGGGATTGCGGACATAATCGATCTGCGCGCGCTGCAACAATGGCGCAAGCCGCGCCAGACACGGCGACAATTCCGTGATCCGATTTGCGGCGACGGAGATGACGCTGGGATAAATGTCATAGCCCATTTGCGACAACGCGATATGGCCAATCGGGCGGTTCCATTTCCGGCCATGGGCGAATTGATAGGCCTCATTGGTCAGGCTGCCCTGATTGAGCCAGCGGCCATTGTTAAGCACGAAATTTTCGCTGTCGCCGCGATAGCCTTCGACAAATGCGGATTTCGCCACGCCGCTGGCGACCAGATAACGCGCAAAGGTGCGCCGCGTGGTCGAGACATAGATTTTGCCCTTCCCGCTATTGGCGAAAGCGGCAAGGTCTGCGCGCGTGCGGAAGCCTTTGGGATAGGTCGCTTGATCCCAGAACAATCCGATCGGCGAGGTTTCCAGCATCGCCACAACACCGATAGCGGGGAAGCGGCCGGAAAAGATCATCAGATTGTCGAGGTCATGCAGCGCCAGATGCGGCCGCAGGCGGGCGCGTGAATTGCCCATATAGAGCGCGGAATAAGCGCTTTCGCCATCGCCAAGCCCGATGCCGGCGCCGCCTTGCAGTAAGATCAGCTCGATGCCGGTTTTGCCCAAAGGCCCAGTATAGCGCCCGCGTTCAGCGCGGCCGCCGGCGCCAATCAATTGATAAAGGCCGCCATGTTCGGCCTGGGCGAGCCAATCGGTCTGGATCACCAGCGGATTGGGGCAAACGGGCGCAAGCGGCGTGGTGTAGGCGCGCGCGGCAAAGGCGCCAGGGCTAGGCGTTTGGGCCATGGCGCCCGCGCACCAGACCAGCGCCGCCGCCAGACATGCGCGCCAGCCCATCACAAGCGCGCCGTTGTTTCGGAGCTGTGCCATTTCCCAAACAGCGCCCGCCCGAGCCAGCCAAAGAACAGATAAACCGCGATCGACATCGCAGCCGACACGATCAAGCCGGCATACATTTTTTCATACTGGAAATCGATTTTGCTGTTGACCAGCAACTGGCCGAGCCCGCCATCGCCAGAAACAAAGAACAGCTCCGACACGATCGCCCCGATCACCGCCAATCCGGCGCTGATGCGCAAGCCTGCAAACAAGGCCGGCAATGCCGACGGCAACCCCGCCTTCCACAGCATGACGCGCCAGCTGGCCTGGTGCAGGCGGAAGAGGTCAAGAATGGCGTTGTCCAGGCTCTTGAGGCCAAGCAGCAACGTGGTGGGAATGGCAAAGAAGGTGAACAGCGCCACAATCAGCGCTTTGGGCAGAAACCCAAAGCCGAGCAGCGCTTGCAGGAGCGGGATGATGGCCAGTATCGGCACCGATTGCAGCGCCACAAGATAGGGAGCCAAGGCCCGCTCCGCGACGCGCCAGCGAAACATCGCCACGCCAAGCGCGATACCGATCGGGATGGAGATCGCCAGTCCCGCGAGCGCGATCTGGGCGGTGACCAACGCAGCGCGCAGCAATTCCGCGCGGATCAGCGGATCGCCAAAACCGCCGCGCCAGATCGCATCGGCTCCCGGCATCAAGAACCGGCGATGCTCTTCCAGGCCTTGCTGGCCCCAGGCGTAAAGCCCGGCCAAGCACAAACCAAGCGCCAGCGGCGGCGCAAGGCGCTCCGCCCACGCACCCCATCGGCTCGGTCGGCGCGTCGGCGGGCGCGGCGGAACAAATGGCGCGTTCATCTTGGCGCTTCCGAAGGCTGGGCTGCGCGCAGCGCCGTTGAGATATCTCCACACAAGCGGGCAAAATCGGCCTGGTAGCGCAGCGGCGGCGCGCGCGGATAGGCAAACGGCACGTCAAACGCCGCCGCGATCCGCCCCGGACGCGCCGACATCACCAAAACCCGCGTTGACAGATAAACCGCTTCGGCGATGTCGTGCGTCACGAACAGGCCGGTAAAGCCCTGACGGCGATATTGGCCAAGCAGGTCGTCGTTCAATCGCTCGCGGGTGAGTTCGTCGAGCGCGGCGAACGGCTCGTCAAACAGAAACACTTTGGGATCAAGCGCCAGCGACCGCGCCAGCGAAACGCGCATCTTCATGCCGCCGGACAAATGCGCCGGGAACGCATCCTCAATTCCGGCCAACCCGACGCGCTCGATCTGGGCGGCGGCGATGGCCCGACGGCGCGCGACGTCATAGCCGCGCAATTCCATCAGCAGCTCAACATTTCCGCGTACGGTGCGCCACGGCATCAAGGTGGCGTCCTGGAAGGTGTAGCCCAGCTGGCCGCGATCGACGAACAATTTGCCCGCCGAGTAGTCGGTCAGTCCGGCGGCGATGCGCAACAGCGAGGTTTTCCCGCAGCCCGACGGGCCAACAAGGCTGACAAATTCGCCGGGCGAGAGGCGCAGACTTAAGCCGTGCAGGGCCTCGTGCCCATTGGGAAAGGTGAGGCTGACATCTTCAAAGGCCAGCGCTGCTTCGGTGCGCTCAAGCATGCCCGTTGTTCCCCAACCGCGACGGCGCCGTTGGGTCAAGCGCACGCCCTCTGGTGATCGCTGACCAACCAAGCCGGTCACGTCCGCCCGTCGCGGCCAAGATGGGTCGAAGCTGCGCGACAATGAACAGGGGCGTGTGAACGGGGAAGGCGGGGCTCCGTCAGATGCGGCTTGAACATACGCGCGCGGCCTAGGTTTTCACCGCGACCGTGCGCCCCGGGTCAAGCGCGGCATGTCGCCGCCCTACAGGTTTTGCACCCAGCCCGCCAGCCAAGCTGGCAGAAAGGATGGTGCGCGCGGCTTCGGCGCCATAGCAGTCGCGCGTCGCGGCGAGGAGAATCGAATGTCGGCCACACATGTGCGGCGCACAATCCATCCACCGCATCTTTTGGGCTATGCCGTTGGCTTGGTTGCGGCGATGGCGGGCTGGCCGTCTGCAGCATGGGCGGACCCTGCGCCGGCCGTCGAAGACGTCCTCGTCACCGCCCAGAAGCGGGCGCAGATGCTTTTGGATGTGCCGATCAGCGTGTCCGTTGTGTCGGCCGATCGGCTGGCCGAGGCCGGCATATCCTCCACCCTGGAGCTTGCGCTGCTCACGCCAGGATTGGCGATCGGTCAGAATTCCGGGGAGGGGGACTTTCCGTTCATCTCGCTGCGCGGCGTTGTCATGCGCGACTTTGCCGACACCAATGAAAGCCCCTCGGCGGTGGTTCTCAACGGGTTCTACAAGGCCAATCTGATGGGCCTCGACAGCCAGGCGTTTGATCTGGCGCGGGTCGAAGTGCTGCGCGGGCCGCAAGGCACGCTCTATGGCCGCAACGCCACCGGCGGCTTGATCCACTTCATCACCAAGAAGCCAAGCCGCGCGGTTGAGGGCGTGGCCGCGCTGACCCTGGGCGATCGTAACCGCGTGCGCGCGCAAGCCGCAATCGGCGGGCCGATATCGCAGGCGCTGAGCGGCCGGCTGAGCCTGTTGCATCACGCCTTTGACGGCCATGTTGAGAACAATTTTCCCGGCCGCAAAGACGGCAATGGCTTGAACGCCAGCGCCGTGCGCGGGCAGCTGCAATTTGATCCGACCGCGACGGTCAGCGCCAATCTGTTGCTGCAATATTATCGCAATGACAGCGACGGCAATTTGTTCACCCATGTTGCTGTGCGCCAGGACCCGCTGACCGGCCTTTCGGTGCGCAATCGCGGCGGCGTGGATGCGTTCGGCTTTGGCGACACTGCGCCGCTTCAATCCAATTCCAACCGCGTGATCTTTTTGACATCCGAGCAGCTCACCGCGATCGCCACGCTGACCTGGGATTTCTCCGGCATGACGCTCACCGCGATCGGCGGCTATGAGTCCGGATCTAAAGACGCCCTGTTTGACAGTGACGCCACGCCCGGCCCGCGCGGCACCGAAGTGCATCCCGATGCCGCGCAATTTTCCCAGGAAGCGCGCCTGTCCGGCGCGAAAGGTGCGGTGTCCTGGCTCGCTGGGCTCTATCTGTTTCGCTATGAAGTCGATGGCTGGCAACGCCGCCAGACCAGTGCGGCCGGCCCGCGACCGATTGTGTTCTATAACATTTCTAACGACAGCGTGGCGGGCTTTGCCAATATCGACATGGCAATGACGGCGACGCTCACCGCCACGCTCGGGCTGCGCCACACGCGCGAAACGAAAGACTATAGTCTCACCAACACCGACACTGGCCCGGTGTTTAACCGCACAACTGTCGGCGATCGCGCCTACCGCGCCGATGACGCCACCGATTTTACCGCTCGTCTCAGCTGGGAACCATCGCCCGAAACATTGCTGTATGGGGGCGTCGCCCGCGCCCACAAGGCCGGCACGTTCAATGTCGGCTATACCGCCATTCCGGTTGGCGCCATTCCGGTGCGCCCGGAGCAGCTGACCAGCTATGAAGTCGGCGCCAAAGGCGATTTCATCGACGGCAGATTGCGTGTCAGCGCAGCGGCGTTTTTTTATGACTATCGGGACAGCCAAGCGTTCCAGTTTGACGGCCAAACCCTATCGTCTACCACGTTCAACCGCGACGCCGAAATTTCCGGCGCGGAAGTGGAGATCAATGCGCGCCTGTTCGCGGGGCTGGAGCTGATCGGCTCCATCGCGTATCTGGACGCGGTTTTGCGGGGCGTGCAATTGCCGGGCCTGGCCAATAACGGCCCGGTGCGCGATACGCGAATGCCGCTGGCGCCGAAATGGTCGGCCAATCTCAGCGCCCGTCATGACAGGCCCGGCCCGTTCGGCGGGCGCGTTACGCTCTCTGGTGATGTCAGCTACAAATCGGATCAGGTTTTTGACGCCTTCAACAGTCCCAGCCAATTCGAGAAGGGCTATGCTGTCAGTAATCTGCGCGCGGCGTGGCGCAATGCTAGCGATGATGTGACGCTGGCTTTGTTTGCCGAGAATGTGACGAACACGGCGTATCGCACCGGCGCGTTTGACCTGGCGTTCCTCGGATTTGCCACCGAAGTCTGGGCCCGGCCGCGCCGCCTTGGCGCCAGTTTGACCTATCGGTTTGCCGGCCGCTGATCGCGCCTGTCACCGCTGTTCGCCCAACCGGGTAAACGCGGCGCGCACGGTGTTTTCTAATGCAATCGCGCTGGTGATTGGGCCAACGCCCTGGGGTGCTGCCGACACCGCACGCGCGATCGCCGCGATGGCCGGCGCATCAACATCTCCGACAATCCGCACGGCCCCCGCGCCAGACGCAGGGTCTGCGATTTCATGCACGCCGAGATCGATCACAACCGCGCCCGGTTTGACATGCGCTGCACCAATCAGGCCGGCCCGCCCAGCCGCGACAAACAAGATCTCGGCGGTTTGACAGGCCGCGACCAGATCCTGCGTTGCGGCATGGGCGATGGTGACGGTGGCCTCCGCGCGAAGCAGCATAAGCGCCAAAGGCTGGCCAAGTGCGCGCGACGCGCCAACCACTGTCACCGTGCGGCCCCTGAAGTCGCCGACAATGCTTGCGGCCAAGGCCATGGCGGCCTGCGGCGCACACGCCGTTCGCGCGTCCAGGCCCGCACGCCAGCGCCCGAATTGGGCAGCGCTCAGGCCGTCAATATCCTTTTCGGGCGCCAGCAACTCGGCCAGAAGCGTTGGGCGAATGTGGGGCCCAAACGGCAGAAGCGGCAAGATGGCGTCTGTCGCTGCGTCTTCGTTCAACGCCGCCAGGGCGGCCGCGACCTCGGCGTCGCCACTGTCCGGCGCCAGTCGAACGACATGCAGCGCGACGCCTGTTTGATCGCCCAGCGTCTGCAAGCGCGCTGTGTAGGCGCGCGCGCCAAGCTTGTCGCCCATGGCGAGAAGCGCCAGACTGGGCGCGCGGCCAAATCGGCCGGCGAAACGAACCGCTGCGGTCCGCACGTCAGCCAGGATGGCCTGCGCGATCGCGTGCCCAGTCAGGAGATCTGCGGTCATGGCGCCTTATCGGGCTGAATGGGGATGGCGACAAGGTTTGCGCGGGCTGGCGGCGGGGTTTACGGCGTTAAACCTCGTGGCGTGCGCGTCGGCGCCCAAGCCGGCCGTGACCGCACTGCCGCGGCCCAATGTGGCGTATAGCGGCCCGTTGGAGCCCGCCGGAACTTCCAGGGCGCAGCTTCAGAACTTGATCCTTGATCTAGCATCGGCCTGGGCCAATTGCGACGCTGATCTGATGGCTGCGACACTCGCCTCAGATGTGGACTTTTCTTATCCCACAACGCGGATCAAGGGGCGCGCCGGGGCGCTTGAAAATCTCCGCGGCTTTTGCGCAGAGGCCAGCCAGGTCAGTCTGTTTTTCCCGCAAGACGCCTTTTACATCGACGCGCGCCATGGCCGCGTTGCAGCCGAATTGCAATTTCGCGCCACGGTGAAGGGCCAACGCCAAGTCGTCAATGATGTGTGGATCGCGACTGTCCGCGCCGGCAAAATCGTTGTCATCAAGGAGTATCTCGATGGCCGCGTGCGCCACTTGCAAGCCCAAGGCGTGCTGAGCCTGGAAGAGGGCGCGCCATTCTTGACGCCGTGGCCGCCGGCCTTGAAGCCGCTGCCGCAAACCTTGCCCGTTCCGACGCCGCCGCCGACGGGCGACCGCGTCGCGCCATAGGCGAACCGATGTCGACATAAGCGCAGCGCACACCGGGAAAGCCGCAACCGATCGCTGCAACTTCATCCGGTTCGTCGAAACGCCCCTGAATGCCGCCCGCAATTCCCAATTTGGGTGCTTGACAGATTATTTCGTCTGGAAAGTGACTGCGGTCGCTATGCCGATGGCGCGGGGTGTGGTTCGCAAACGGCAGCAACTTACAATGGAAGCGGTATATGGCGCGCGGTGTTGCGGGGCCTTCGCCTTTGGGGCTGTGGCGTTTTGGTCAGACCACGGGCACGACCGCCAGCAATGAGATCGCCGGCGGCCTTGCCGCCACCTTGTTCAATGGCGCGGCGTTCAATGCCAGCGGACGCCAAGGCGGCGGTGCGCGGCTTGATGATGTGATTGATCTCGTCCAGGTCAATCATGCGGGCGTCTATGCGCCGGCTGCCGGCGCTGTCAGAGCATTGTGTCTCTCATCGATCGCATATCCGGCCGCTTTTGAAGAAGTTCCAGCATTCGGAGTCCCTCCAATTGCAGGACCACGCACCTTGGCGATCAGGGGCTTGTCCATATCGAGCATGTCCCACACCAGCCCGCGACCTTCGCGCGCGCTGGGCGCTTGCGCCTCGCCGCGCTGGGTCTGGGCCATCCAGGCAATATCGCCGCCGGCGCAGAACGCCGCCCCGTGCCCGGTCAAAACCACGACATCGCTGGCGCGATCATCATCGGCCCAGCG
>JBEIHY010000010.1:0-64718 GCA_040381035.1 Hyphomonadaceae bacterium | reverse complement strand
GCCGCCGACACGCTGCGACAGGTCGCGGCGGCGCACATCGCCGTCGATCACCAGCACTTTGGCGCCGGAAGCGGCGAGGCTGCGCGCGAAGGACAGCGAGTTGACCGTCTTGCCCTCGCCCGGCAGCGCCGAGGTGAACAATACGACCTTCGCGGCCTTTTCCATGCCCGACATCGCCAGGCCCACTTTCAGCACGCGGAATGCTTCCGCATAGGTCGACAGCGGTTTGTCGATCACATGCTGATCGGGAACCAGCGCCGGTTCGCCCGGGAAGCCCGAGGGCTTCAGGAACGGCACGGAAGCCAGCGTGGGTGCGCCGAATTGTTCCTCCAGTTCTTCCGAGAGACGGAAGCCCGAGTCGAACGCTTCCATGATCAACACCGCGGCCGCGCCGACGCCCAGGCCAAGCAGCAGAGCCACCGCCAGGATCATCGGGATTTGCGGTTCGCTCGGCTTGGTCGGCGCGCCGGCGACCGACAGGACGCTGGCGTCATTGTCCGGCAGGCCCTGCTGTTCGCTGGTCTGCTTGAAGCGCTGCAGATAGGTTTCATAGAGCGCACGCGAAGATTGCGCATTGCGATCCAATTCGTTGAGGCGCACCAGCGCGCGGTTGTTCACCGCCATCTGGCCTTCTGCACCCGACAGCGATCCTTGCAGCGAAGCCACGCGCTGACGGGCCACGACCACTTCATTTTCAAAGTTGGCGACGATGCGCTTCACTTCATCATTGATCTGCTGGTCGAGATCGTTCTGCTCGCGATTGATGCGCTGCATGTCGGGGTGGCGCGGGCCGAGGGTGGATTCCAGTTCGGCCTTTTTGCGGATGATCTGGGCCTGCTGGGTGCGAAGATCGCGGATGGTTTGGTTGTTCAGCGCTTCGGCCACGGCGTCTGCGCCAAAGCCTTGGCTCATGCGCGCCCGCACCGAATTGAGCCGCGCTTCGCGCTCAGCCAGATCCGCACGCGCCGTCACCAATTGGGTGTTGAGGTTGGTGAGCTGGCTTTCCACCAGGGTTGAGCCGGATGCGGTGATGAGGCCAGCGTCCGCCTTGTATTGGGCTACCGCGTTTTCGGCCTTGTCGACATCGCTTTTCAGTTCGGCGACGCGCTCGTTCAGCCAAACATTGGCCCGGCGGGTGGCGTCGAACTTCGCTTCAAGCTGGTGGGTCAAATAGAGTTCCGCGATCGTGTTGGCGATCAACGCGGCCTTGGCCGGATCTTTCGATTTGAAGCTGATGCCGATCAACAGGGTCATGCCTTCGCGGCGCACCTTGATGCGCTTTTGCACGCCATCGATCACGCCTTGGGTGACGCGCGCCGGATCAACCTTGGCCGGGGCGCCGAACAGGCCGGCAAACAGTCCACCCTTGCCCTTGGCGGCCTTGTTGAACTCCGCGTCATTGACCAGATCAAGTTTGTTGACCAGCCGCTTGGCGATGTCGTCAGACTTGATAATCCCGACTTGGGTGTCAATGGCGGCGCTATCGGCCGGCAGGCCCTGCATCACAGCCGACATATCGATCACCTGCTTTTGGCGCGGATCGATAATGACCGTGGTGGTCGCAGTATACTGCGGCGTCAGCTGCAGCACGGCCAACAGGGTCGCCAACATCGTGCCGATCACGCCCGCCCAAAACGCCCCGACCCGGCGGCGGTAAAGCTGCACAATCCGGCGAAGCTCTTCGGCAAAGCCGCTTTGGATCGGCTCGCCCCGGCTTGGAAGGCCGAAAGCGGAGGGTTGTTCCGGTTTCATATATCCACCTGTTCCCATGCCCGCGGTGGGCGATTAGAATGTCCTGGCGGACGCCTCGCACGCGAGAAGCGTCCCTGTTCGGTGCGGCCGGCCGATTGCGGCTGGCCACGGCTGGACAGCAAGCAAGCCCGGCGCCTGCACTTCTGTCCGGCCAAACCCACGCCTAAGTTGCGCCAGCGCGGCACGAAGACAAACGCAAACACACCCAAACGGCGTCGTACGGGGGAATCAAACGTCTGGCAGGCGCGATGGGGTCAAACCAATTCCCGTATAACGCGCATCGCTTGGGCGGTTTGCGCCAGGATTCCCATGGCCCTGGCGGAGACCGTCCTGCCGCACATCGCGAAGCGCAACCGACGGGATTGGGGTCTCTGGCGGCTATCCCCACATGCAAGGGTGACCGCGACCTTCCAGCTCAGCCCTTGCCAACAGAGCCTGGTCACGCGGGTCATGATGCTGGGCGCGGGCCGCATGGTGGGCGCAGGCCAATCGCCCCGGTCCCCTCAAAACCATGGTTAATGCAGGGATGAATCCATGCCCCAAGGCCGCCTTGATGCAGCGTGAAACACCGTTAAACAAACCGCCCGATGGACGACGCGATTAACAGCTTGTTCAATAAAAAACGCCGCCAGGACACGATGAGGCGTTGACCGCATCCAAGAACAACAATCACTATATCTAGCGTTGGATCACCGGTTCGCGCACCGCATATGGGCACTTTCTCAGCGGTCTCGAACAAAGTTTAGGGGAGCGGCACGATGGCGCGCATGGTAGCGACGGCAGAAAATGGCGGGGCTTCGGCCCTTCCAGGACCGAAAATGGGCCCCGGCGGGCGGCGCGGAAAACCGAAAGCGGTGTCCAGCCGATTCTCGGTCGTCGATAAGGTCGTGACCGATCCGAGCCGCGATGCGTTGTTAACCGATTTCGGCATGACCACGCTTGAGGACCGCTATCTGCTGCCCGGCGAAGGCCCGCAGGATATGTTTGCCCGCGTCGCTACGGCCTATGCCGACGACATCGCCCATGCCCAGCGCATCTATGACTACATCTCCAAGCTCTGGTTCATGCCGGCCACGCCCGTCCTGTCCAATGGCGGCGCCGATCGCGGCCTGCCGATCAGTTGCTTCCTGAACAGCGTCGGCGATAGCCTCGACGACATCGTTGAAACCTGGAACGAGAATGTGTGGCTGGCCTCCAATGGCGGCGGCATTGGCACCTATTGGGGCAGCGTGCGCTCGATCGGGGAGAAGGTTGGCCAGAACGGACAAACCAGCGGCATCATCCCGTTCATCCGAGTGATGGATTCGCTCACGCTCGCCATCAGCCAAGGCTCGCTGCGTCGCGGATCGGCGGCGGTTTACCTCGATGTGCATCACCCGGAAATCGAGGAGTTCCTCGAAATCCGCAAACCCTCGGGCGACTTCAACCGCAAGAGCCTCAACCTGCATCACGGCATCAACATCACTGACGAGTTCATGGAATGCGTCCGGGACGATCGCCCGTTCGGCCTGAAGAGCCCGAAGAACGGCGAAGTGATGAAGACGGTGAACGCGCGCAAAATCTGGCAGAAAATTCTGGAGCTGCGCCTGCAAACTGGCGAGCCCTACATCATCTATGCCGACACAGTGAACAACCAAATGCCGGCTCACCAGCGCAAGCTGGGGCTGAAGGTGCGGCAATCGAATCTCTGCGCCGAGATCATGTTGCACACCGGGCTTGACCATCTCGGCCGCGATCGCACGGCGGTTTGCTGCCTGTCGTCGCTGAGCGCAGAAAAGTTCCTCGAGTGGGAAAAGGAAGAAGGCTTCCTAGAAGACATTTTTCGCTTCCTCGATAACGTGCTCGAGGATTTCATCCAGCGCGCGCCGAGCGAGATGGAGCGCGCCAAGTACGCTGCCTATCGCGAACGCTCCGTGGGCCTGGGCCTGATGGGCTTCCACTCGTTCCTGCAAAGCCTCGGCGTGCCGATGGAATCGGCGATGGCGAAAAGCTGGAACATGCGGATGTTCAAGCATATCCGCCGCGGCGCTGACGCGGCATCCGTGAAGCTGGCGCAGGAGCGCGGCCCCTGCCCGGATGCCCAGGAAGCCGGCGTGATGGCGCGCTTCTCGCACAAGTTGGCGATCGCGCCGACCGCTTCGATCTCGATCATCTGCGGCGGCACCTCCGCCGGCATCGAGCCGATCCCGGCCAATGTGTATACGCACAAGACGCTGTCGGGCTCGTTTGCGGTGAAGAACCCATATCTAGAACAGATCCTGAAAAATCGCGGCCAGAACACCGAAGCGATGTGGGATTCGATCCTTGCCAACGAAGGGTCGGTCCAGCATCTAGACTGCCTGAGCGATGACGAAAAGCTGGTGTTCAAAACCGCTTTCGAAATCGATCAGCGCTGGATCATCGAACTCGCCGCAGACCGCACGCCCTATATCTGCCAGAGCCAATCGCTCAACATCTTCCTGCCCGGCGATGTCGATAAATGGGATCTGCACATGCTACATTGGCAAGCCTGGGAAAAGGGCGTGAAAAGCCTTTATTACTGCCGCTCCAAGTCCGTGCAGCGGGCCAATTTCGCCAATGGCGAGGAGTTGAAGTCGGTCGTTGAAGACACCGGCGACAAAGACAAACTCGACTATGACGAGTGCCTCGCTTGCCAATAGTCGTCCGGGTTCGGACGAGCGAAAGCCATACGCCCCGCGCCCAATCGGCGCGGGGCTTTTTGTGTCAGCCAAGCCGAAGCCCGCCAAGAAATCCTGTGCCGTCATCCTGTGCTCGCGCACCGCGCGAAGCACAAAATCCAGGCTTGGGACGGGTCTGAGAAAAAGCTTGGGGCCTGGGCTCGGCGCAACGCGCCGCCCCGGGATTGTCTGTGCGCGACACGCTAGAAGAAGGTCGGGCCGGTTGGCGGATTGGGGGCAGCCACCCCAAACCCGCCTGCGGCGGCGCAGCCGTCCCGGGATCGAGCGTAATGCTCGTCGTCATCAGGGTCCGCCGCCGCGCCCGGTTTCGATGGCTTGTTGACTTGTATGAGCCGCCGCAAGGCGCGCTCGCAGACAATCTGAAGCAGGAAGATCATGACCCAATCCTCTCCATGCGTCGAGACCCCGCGCGTGCTCGGTTTCGATGTGGCCAAAGCCGAGATCGTCGTCCACGATCTCACCACGCGACGCACGTTCAAAATCTGCAATTCGCAAGCGGCATTGCGCGCAGCGCTGGCGACGTTCAGCGGCTACGAGTTGGCGGTGTGCGAGACCACCGGCGGCTATGAAAATGCTCTGTTGAGCGTGTGCCTGGAGATCGGCTTGCCGATCCACCGCGCTCATGCCAAACGGATCAAATCCTTTATCGACTCCCATGGCGGGCGGGCAACAACCGACGCCATCGACGCCGCCTGGATCGCCCGCTACGGCGCCGAGCGGTTCGCGACGCTCACGCCTTTGGCCATGCCCGACAGGGCGAAAGACGATTTGGCGGCGCTCATGCGGCTGCGCCAGGGCATCTTGGCGATGCGCACGCAAGCCAAGTATCGCCGCGCCGCTCCAGGGGCTGAGCGGATCGCGCGCCACCTCGACGCTCAGATCGATTTCCTCACCGCCCAGATCAAACAACTCGACGCCGACCTCGCCGCCATCATCAAGGCCAATGCGGAGATCCAGCGCGACGAAGCCGCCTTGCGCTCAACGCCCGGGATCGGTCCGGTCAGCGCCCGCACTTTGATCGCGTTTCTGCCCGAGCTCGGCGCCCTGTCGAAGCGCCAAGTCGCCAGTCTCGCGGGCCTTGCGCCGCATCCGCGCGACAGCGGTCAGACCAGCGCACGGCGCACCATCGGCGGGGGCCGATCCGGCATCAAAGAACCGCTCTTCATGGCGGCGCTGCGCGCCGTCCAAGACTGCCCCACACTCAAAGCCTTTTACGAACGCCCGGTCAGCGCCGGAAAACCCAAACGCCTCGACCTCACAGCGGTCGCCCGAAAGCGCGTCGTCCGAGCCAACGCCATCCTCAAAGCCCTGCGCGCGAAAAGCGACGAGGAGCGGTCACTGACTTGATGACGCCTTAACCTGTCAGCCGTCATGCTGAAGCGTCGCCGCCCCATTCAGCATCCGTGAACCTGCGAAAACAGCGCAGCCAAAGCGCGGCAAGGTTAACGGATCCAGAATGGCGCCTGCGGCGGCTTCAGGATCACAACGGGGCCCAATCGCCGCACCGGCCGGCCCCGTCCCCAATGAGACCAGCTGCTGCATCACAATCGCGGCAAGCTGACGCCGCCGGCTCAGGCCGCGGCCTTGGCGCGTTGGGTCAGCGGGATGTGGCAGGTGACGGTGGAGCCCTTGCCCGGCACGCTTTCCAGCGCCACCCAGCCCTGATGAAGCTCAACAAAGCTGCGCACCAAAGCAAGGCCCAGCCCGGCCCCACGGCGGTCGCCGGAGGTGAAGTGGTTGAACACTTCGGCCTGCTTGGCGGGATCAATGCCGGCGCCCGTATCGGCCACGAACAATGCAATCGCGTCGCCCTGGTCGCGGGCGCCAACCGTGATCTTGCCGCCCGGCTCAGTAAATCGCAGGGCGTTGGACAACAGATTGACCAGCGCTTGCGTCAGACGCGTACCGTCGGCGCGGATGACGCCAATGCCGGGATCGATCTCCACGCTGAGCTGCACCTGGCTGTCGGTGGCTTTCGTCGAAGCCATATTCACGGCATCCGCGATGAGATCGGCAACGACCACATCCTTGACGTCCAGCTCCAGGCGCCCGGCTTCAACAAGCGCCACGTCCATCACGTCATCAACGAGTTTGGACAAGCTTTCGGAGGCTTGCAGGATCATCTGGATCTGCTCGCGTTGACGATCATTCAGCGGCCCTGCCATGAACCGATTGAGCACTTCGGCATAGCCGGTGATCGTCTGCAGCGGATTGCGCAATTGATAGGACACGTTCTCGACGAACTCGGTCTTGAGTGCGTCGGCCGCCTCCAGGGCTTCGTTGCGTTCGCGCAGAGCGTGCTCGATCCGCTCTTGGGCGGTGATGTCGAGAAACGCGAGCAGCGTGGCCCCATCCGGCAGCGGCCGGCTGAGATATTTGATCAAAGTGCGATTGCTGCGCTCAAGCTTGCCTTCGGCCTCGCGGCGGATTTCTGGCGACGGATCGGTGATGCGGGCTTTCATGTCGGCCCACACCGAATCTTTGTGGAACAGCGGCCGGCAGCGCTCGGCGACATCATCGAAACTCAAATCGCCTTCGAGGTCTTCGGGGCTGAGATTCCACATCGCCAGGAAAGCGGCATTGACAAGCCGCAGGCGGCCATCGAGGCCAAACACGGCAACGCCTTCATAGAGGCGATCCATCGCCGTGCGCTGCACCTTCATCAAGGTCGCGCGCTCACTCTTCAGGGCCGATTGCTCGGTCATGTCGGTGAAGACAACCAGCAGCCCGCCATCGGGGCGGCGCTTGCGCGTGAGGCGCAGCGTGCGCCCATCCGGCAACGGCCAGGTGGCGACCGGAATTTCGCTGGTGTCCTGATAGACGGCCAATTCGCTGGCGCGCCAATCGGGATAATTCGCGTGCGCGGGTAAGCGGCGCTTTTCCTTCAAGGCGTCGAGCCAGGCGGCGTGGGACGGATGGCCCGCCAGGAATGCCGGATCAAGACCGCTGATCTGCACAAAGGCGCGATTGAAGAATGTCATTTTGCGATCGGCGTTGAAGATCGCGACGCCCTCGCTCAGCGTATCGAGCGTTTCGTCATGGGCTTGCTCCAACTGGGCCAGACGCTCGGCCACGGCCTCCTGCTCGGTGACGTCAAACACCACGCCGCCAACGCCGCCAGCGAGCGGGAAGACGGTGATCTTGAAGGTACGCAGCGCCCCGCGGACGGGCAGACGGCGCAGCTCGGTGATGTCTTCACCGGCGGCGAGCGCGCGCCGGCCCTGCTCTGCCAGGCCCGCATCCAACATTAGGTTGCGGGTGATCGCGGCTTCGAGTGATTTGGCGTCGAGCGTTTCGAGATAGGCGGCATTGGCCCAATCGAGTTTCAAGCCGGCATTCAGCCGGAAGGCCAGAAACGGCGCCCGGCTCAGCATGTCGAGGAACGCGCTCGGATCGCGGGCGATCAGGCTGCGGGCTTCGTCCAGGCGGCCCTTGCCGCCGGCTTCTTCAACGCCTTTGACGCTGGGATCGAGCAGCCACAGCACGGCGCGGGCGCCGGCAGTGCGGCCGTCGGCCTCGACATACATGCCCTGCACGGTCGGGATGGTGAGCGAGAAGGCCGCGCCCTCGCGGCGCAGTTTGGTAAGCGCCGGCGCCAGATACGCGTCAGCCCCCGTCGCGTCGGCTCCCTTGAACGCGGCCAATCCCTGCAGGATGCGCACGGCGGCGGTGTCGGCTACGGCGGCGTCGGAAAAGCGCAACAGGCTGCCCAGCGCAAAAGGCGAACCATAAATCCGCGGCGCGCCCCATTTGTCTTCGATCTGATCGGGGGTTTCGGCTTCCCACACCAGCGCGACCCCCGGAAACGCGCCGATTACGCTTTCCCAGCGCTGAACCTTGTCTTCGGCGGCATGGGCTTTGAGCTTCCAGCCGCCCTCAGCGCCGCGGGCGCCGTCCGACACGCGCAGCGCCCACACGATCGCCGCGATGACGACAGCGATCAGACCGCCGCCGATCAAGTATTGCGCGATATTGACGTCCACAGAGCGCCCCTTTTTCGAAACGCGGACCAGCCCCGGACCGCCCTGCCTCGAATCGTTCAGCCAGTGTCCCAAAGCCCGTCCGGCTTGGGAACCGCCGGCAAGGTTTTGTTAATCATTTACTCACTGTCGGCTGCGGCGGTTAAGAATCGGTAAATCCGCGCCGAAGGCGCGCAAGCCGCGGACGTGCGCGCCGGGCCCGCCGGCCAGGATCGCGGACTTTGGCCGCGCCAAGGATGCGAAACACGAAACCGAGCTGGTAGCTTTCGCCGAACCGCGGCGTCATGCCTTGGCGCGGCCGGAACGCCGCTTCGCGCAGGGCTTCGGCGGCAGCGTGATAGAAGAGGGGGGCTGGCCAGCAGTCGACAAGATTGAGATTGCGCGCCTTGCCGTCGGCGCCGATTTCAAACTCGATGACGGCATAGCCTTCGATGCCGAAGGTTTTGGCGATCTTGGGAAAGCGGGCATGGAACGGCTTGACCGAAGCCCAAGGCAGCTCCGCAGGCGGGCGCCATTGCCAGATCGCGCAGACCGGCCCGGCCGGCAATCCGAGCGCGGCGCGTTCGGCGTCTTTGCGCAGCCAATATATTCCAGCGGCGGCGTTATAGGCCAGCAGGGCGGCGATCACTGCGCCAAACACGACAGCGCCAGCGATCGCCAAAGCGGCGCCGCCGTCAAAGCCCTGATGGCGCAGCAAGGTGGTGAGCGAGGCTTGGCCGACAATCACCGCCAGGAACAAACCGGCATAAAACAAGCCGCGCATCGAAAGCGCCGTCAGCCGCTGGGCGATGACTTCCACCTTCGCCCCCATTTCTCAGCCGCCGGTCAGCGGCGCGGCCGCACACTGCGGAACGTCATCTCGCCGGTGCGATTGATATAGAGCAAGATGGGCCGCCCGCCCGCTTTCTCCGCCCGCGCCGCCAGCGCCCGGGCCTGGCCGATGGTATCGACCGGCTCGAACGCGATCTCGACAATCACATCGCCGATCTTGACCTTGTTGGCGGCGTCCCATCCGGGATCGACGCTGAGCACCATCAGGCCCTTGACCGTCTCAGGCACCTTGTGGCGGCGGCGCAAATCCACCGTCAGCTCGCCCAGCATCATGCCGAGCACGCGACCCTGGGCGCCGTAAGGGCCGGGCTCGCGGTCCATCAAGGTTGGGCCGCCACCCGGTTCATTGGCGGCGAGCACCGGGCGGGTTTCCTGCAGCCGGCCGATCTTCACCGCCGTCGACATCCGCTTGCCGTTGCGGAGGAATTCCAACGTCACGGTCCGATCGATCTGGGCGTCGGCGACCAAGCGCGTCAGGTTGCGGCTTTCCGCAATCATCTTGCCGTCAAAAGTCAAGATCACGTCGCCCACCTTCAAGCCGGCGCGGGCGGCGGGGCTGGCGTCGGTCAGGCCGGCGACCAGCGCGCCCTGCGTGCGGGCCAGGCCATTGCGCGCCGCAAGCTCCGGGCTGACGGCCGCGACCCGCACGCCGAGCCAGCCGCGGCGTGTTTCACCGAACTTCAAAATCTGTTCGGTGACGCTGCGGGCGAGATCAGACGGCGTGGCGAACCCAACGCCGACCGAGCCGCCCGTGGGCGACACGATCGCCGTGTTCACTCCGATCACCTGGCCAGCCATGTTAAACAAGGGCCCGCCGGAATTGCCGCGATTGATGGCGGCGTCGGTCTGCAGGAAGTCGTCATAGCGGCCGGCGTCGATGTTGCGGTTGCGAGCCGAGATGATCCCGGCCGAAACCGAACCGCCAAGCCCGAACGGGTTGCCGATGGCGATCACCCATTGGCCGACGCGAACATCGTTCGACACCCCCCATGGCACGGCCGGCAAGGCGCGGTTGGCTTTGACCCGCAGCACGGCGATATCGGTCGCTGGATCACGGCCAACAATGCTCGCCTTGATCTGCTCGCCATCCTGAAAAACCACCGTCACTTCATCGGCTTCTTCGATGACATGGTTGTTGGTGACGATGATGCCGTCGGGGCTGATGATGAAGCCGGAGCCGAGCGAGGACACCTCTCCGCCGCCAGGGCCCAATAGGTCGTTGAAGCGCTCCAGCGGCGAACCGTCCGGCGCGCGGGCGCCCGGCCCGACCCGCTGACTGGTGGCGATATTGACCACCGCCGGCATCAAGCGCTCGGACAGAATTTCAAACCCGGACGGGACCGGCTGAGCCACGGCTTGCGCGGTCGCGCGCGGGGCAGAGATCGGCGCGGCAAGGGCGGCCGCGGCGAGGCATAGGAAACTGACAAAGCGTCGGAACAAGGGCTTCATGTCGCCGTCTGGCTAGCGGGAGAGGTGGAGCTGATTTATGGCCTTTATTGCGTGAGCGCAAACTTCCTCTCCAGCCGTATGCTGTGATTGATTGGCCAAGCCGCTGGCGCCGGGGCCAGGGCGGGCATCGCCGCTGTGGCCGACAAATTCGCCGCCGCCCTGGCAATGGCGCATTGACCATGCGGCAGCGGCTGGCTTAGTGCCGGCTTGGGTCGTGAAACCAATTCAGAAGAGGCCGCCATGCGCGCTTTGCTTTTTTCGATCGGCCTGATCAGCCTCGCCGCCCGCACCCGGCCCCGGCAACCGCGCCCGCACCGCAAGCGGCCGCCCCCGCACCGAGCGAAGCGGACGCCAAGTTCGCCGGCATGGCCGGCCGCTGGGGCCTGACGCAAGAAGCCTGCGCCGCGACCAACACTGCCGGCAAGGGCCTTTTGGAGCTCTCGGCCACGGCCGTGAATTTTGAGGCCGACAAGTGCGCCGTCACCAAGGTTTCCCCGCAAATGGGCGGCGGCGTTGGGCTTGACGTCGAAGCCAAATGTGCGCCCGCCAAAGGCGACGCCTATGAGCGCCCCTTCACCTTGGTGTCCTCAACGCCTGCCACCCTGACCTGGGTGACCGAAGGCGGCGAAGGCAAACCCTATTGGCGCTGTAAGTAATTCACCTCTCCTCCTCCCCCTTGGAGGGAGGTCGGGAGGTGGGGAGGTGGGGAGGTGGGGAGGTGGGGGTGCGGCGGCAGGCAAAGCGCCTCCCCCCGGTCGCATACCCCAGCCCCCCCCCTAGCCCCGCCCCGCAGGGGGCGGGGAAGAGCGGCATGCGTCAAAACTCAGGACCGCCTGGCGCACAGCCTTTCGGACCCGTCTCGCATTACCGCTCGACGCACAGGGCGATGCCCATGCCGCCGCCGATGCACAGCGTGGCCAGGCCCTTCGACTTCTTCTGCCGGCGCAGCTCATAGAGCAGCGTGGTGAGCACCCGCGCGCCGCTGGCGCCGATCGGGTGGCCGATGGCGATGGCGCCGCCATTGACGTTCACGATCGCCGGGTCCCAGCCCATATCTTTGGTAACGGCCAGCGCCTGGGCGGCGAAGGCCTCGTTGGATTCAACCAAATCGAGGTCTGACACCTTCCAGCCGGCCTTTTCCAGCGCGGCTTTGGAGGCCGGGATCGGGCCCGTGCCCATCACGCTTGGATCGACCCCGCGCGAGGCCCAGGACGCGATGCGGGCAAGCGGCGTCAGCCCGCGCTTCTTGGCTTCGGCCTCAGTCATCAGCACCAAGGCGGCGGCGCCGTCATTGATGCCCGAGGCATTGGCGGCCGTGACGGAGCCGTCTTTCTTGAACGCCGGCTTGAGCTTCTGCATATCGGCAAGCGCGGCCTCCATGCGGATATACTCGTCCTCGTCGATCGTCACATCGCCCTTGCGGCCTTTGACGGTGACGCGGGCGATCTCATCGACGAACTTGCCGGCGCGCTTGGCGGCGGCAGCTTTGTGTTGGCTGGCCAAGGCAAATTCATCCTGCGCCTGGCGGGTGATCTGCCACTTTTCGGCGACGTTCTCCGCCGTAATGCCCATGTGATAATTGTTGAAGACATCGGTGAGGCCATCGCGGATCATCGTATCGACGAACTCAAGCCCGCCCATCTTCTGGCCAGCGCGCAGATGGGCGGAGTGCTGGGCCAGGCTCATGCTTTCCTGGCCGCCGGCAACAACAATTGAAGCGTCGCCCGCCACGATCTGCTGATAGCCGATCGCAACGGTGCGCAGGCCCGAGCCGCATACCTGGTTGACGCCCCAGGCCGGCGCGGTATCGGGAATGCCGGCCGCGCGCGCGGCCTGGCGGGCCGGGTTCATGCCCTGGCCGGCGGAAAGCACTTGCCCCATCACGACTTCCGACACCTCGCCCGCCTCAATCCCGGCGCGTTGCAGCGCAGCCGTGATGGCGGTGCGGCCGAGCTCATGGGCGGGCACGGCGGCAAAGGCGCCATTGAAGCTGCCGACAGGCGTGCGGGCAGCGGCGGCGATGACGATGGATTGGCTCATATGGGGAACGCTCCGAAGGTTTAACGGCGTTTTGCGCTTAACCACCATGCGAAAGCAAGATGAACTTGCGTCAGCCAAGAGTGGCAAACGTCCAATTCTCGCCGCTGCAGGAAGGCCGCTTGCTTTCCGCACCGCAACAGAGGATTCTGCGCTGCAATGAAGAAGGCCCGCAGCGGATGAGATCGCGGGTCTGGAGGCCCTGATGACTGATGCACCCCAAACTGGCGCGGCGACAGCCGCCCCAATCGTCATCAAGAAATACGCCAACCGGCGGCTCTATAACACCGCCACTAGCGCCTATGTCACCTTGGACCATCTGTCCGCCATGGTCCGCGAGGGCGCCGATTTTGTCGTCCAGGACGTCAAGACGGGCGAGGACATCACCCGCTCGGTGCTGACCCAGATCATCTTTGAACAGGAAAGCAGCGGCGGACAGGCGCTGCTTCCAGTTCAGTTTCTGCGCCGCCTGATCCGTTTCTACGGCGACCAGATGCAGGGCTATCTGCCAGCCTATCTGGAAATGAGCATGGAAAGCTTCGCCAAGGGCCAGGAGCGCTTGCGCGACCAGTTCCGCACCGCGTTTGGCGGCAATCCGGCGCTGGCGGCGTTTGAAGAACAGGCCTCGCGCAACATGCACTTGTTTGAGCAGGCGGTGCGCATGTGGGCGCCGTTCGGGGCCTCGGCCGGCGCCTTCAAGCCGCCCGAAGCCGGCGACCCTGCCGGCGGCGACACTGAAACCCTGGCCGAGCTGAAACGCCAAATGGAAGCGATGCAAAAGCAGCTCGACCTGATCGCCGGCGGGCGCAAGACGGGGGCTTAGAGCCCGCTCTTTACCCCGCCTTGGCCAGCGCCTCGACCCGCTCCAGTCCAACCGCGTCGATCAGGCGTTTGACCTCCTCGGCGCTGATCCCGCTCCCTTGCGCGGAGACTGCAATCCGTTTGCCGACGAACACGGTGTAGCTCGCCGTGCCGGCGGATTTGGACACCGCCTCCATCGTCATGCGCCCATCAATGACGCGGGCGCGGGTGTAGCCGTCTTCGGTTTCGGTCTCGGCCGAGCCGCCAAAGGCGCCGGCAAGGCCGGTTCCGAGCGCGCCGGCAGCGCCGGTATCGGCAAGCGTCAACTCGATCGATTTGGCGCCGGCCGTGTAGGTGGCTTTCACGCTGGCGGCGCCAAAGCCCATGGCCGAGCCTGAGGCGCTTTCAAACGCGCTGCGCTTGAATCCGCCCGGCAGGGTTTCCGGCATCAAGGCCTTGAGCTTATCGGTGGCGATCAAGGGCACGGCTTTGCCGTCAGCGCCGGTGATTTCGATGGAATTGACGATATCGCCGGTATCGATAGAGCCGACGCCCGGAATGGTGACTTGCACCTTGCCCTCGCCCGCGGATTTGGTTTCCACCTTGCCCCACGGGGTTGTCACTTTCGTTGGCCCTTCGCCAAACAGGCCCGCCTGGCGCAGCGGCGTGGTGATCGCGCCAACCACCGACCAGGCGATGATCCACAACACCAGCATGATCAGAATGACTGTTGCGGTATAGCCGATCTGCTTGTCGCCCGGCGCGCCCATCAGCACGCCGAGGCTCTTGTGCAGCAGCATGATGCTGACCAGCACGCCAAACAAAGCCAGCGCCCAGCCGATCCACGGCACGGCGCCGACAAGCCCATAAACCAGTCCGCCGGTTGCGGCATAAACCGCCGTTTGCAGCGCCCGGATCGGATCTTTCTGCGCCGAGAAATTGGCCGCCAGTCCATCGATCACCTGCGCCATAAGCCACGTCATGGCGACCAGCAGCACCAAATGGATCACGGTGTTGAGCAGCGTAAAACCAAAGCCGTTTTGGACGCTGACGCCAAAGGCGGAAAACCCAAACAGCGTTTGCCCGACAAGCGTGGCGATGGCCATGGCCGCCGCCAAAGGCAGCAAATAGCCGACCATTAGGCCCTGCGCGGAAGGATGTTCCGCCTTGGCGCGCTGCAATTCGGACGTGGGCGCAAAGAGCAGGCCCTTGGCGCGTTCAAACAAACTCGCGCCCGCCGCATCCGCCGGACTGGGATCTATCACACTCATCGCCGCACTCCCGTCAGCCTCGGAGCCAACCTAGCGCAGTTCGCGCGGTTCTGAAACGGCCCCAGCTGCGCTGGGCCCAGCGCCAAGGGGGCCGCGACGGGGCCGCCGCAGCCGAGATGGGGCCAGGTCATACGCGGAGGTTGAAACCACGAAGAACCCGGCCGGATAGATGGGCCGCATCATCGCGCCCGTTGATCCGCAAACCCTGGGTCCGCGCTTGGCAAAAAGCTGGCGCAGCGCAGAGCTAGATCGGCGCTTAAGGCGCGGCTAAGCGCCTGGCTTGTCCGCCTTAAACCAGCATCTCCTGAAACCGCATGGCCTCCCCGCCATGCGGCTCCACGATTTGCCCGTCGCGCATGATCGTCCGGCCCCGGACAATCGTCAGCATCGGCCAGCCATGGGCCTGCACACCATGAAACGGCGTCCAGCCGGAGCGGCTGGCCTGATCTTCATCGCGAATGAGCCGGCGGGCTTTCAGGTCCACGATCGTCAAGTCAGCGTCATAGCCGCGCGCCATCAGGCCCTTGCCGGCGATCTGGAATAGGCGGTTTGGGGCGGCGCTGGTCATGTCGACAAACCGGCGCAAAGAAAGTCTGCCGGCCGCCACATGCGTCAATCCCATTGGCACCAGGGTTTGCACGCCCGGCATGCCGGAAGGCGAATTGGGATAGGGCTTTTCCTTTTCCTCCAGCGTGTGCGGCGCGTGATCGGTGGCGAGCACGTCGATCAAGCCGCTGCGCACGCCGGCCCATAGCGCATCCTGATGGCGCTGTTCGCGGATCGGCGGGTTTTGCTGGGCTTTGCCTCTCAGGCGTTGATAGCATTCCGGCGCGGCCAGCGTCAGATGGTTCATCAAGACCTCAACGCTCGCTACATCGCGCGCCTGCGCCAACAGCTCCAATTCCTCTGCGGTCGTCAGGTGCAGCACATGCACGCGCTTACCGCGCGCGCGCACGATGTCGAGCAGCCGGCGCGTCGACGACACTGCGCTTTCAACGCTGCGCACTTCGTTGTGGCACGTCCAATCGCCAGGCCGCACGAGATGCTTGTTGGCCTGCATCACGTGCTCGTCTTCGGAATGCACCGCCACGCGCCGACGCACGCTGGCGAAAATCGCATCGAGATCGCCGTCCTCCGCAACGAGCAGATTGCCGGTCGAGGCGCCCATGAAAATCTTCACCCCGCAGCATCCGGCCATCTCCTCCATATCCAAAAGGTCGGCGAGATTGTCGGTCGCGGCGCCGGCATAGAAGGCGTAATCCACATGGCAGCGCCCGCGCGCGCGGGTCAGCTTGTCGGTCAGCGCATCGGGGGTGGCGGTGGGCGGGGCGGTGTTGGGCATTTCAAACACGCCGACAACCCCGCCAAGGGCGGCCGCGCGCGTGCCGGTTTCGAGGTCTTCCTTGTATTCGCGCCCCGGCTCGCGGAAATGCACCTGGGTGTCGATCACGCCGGGCAAAACATGCAAGCCGGCGGCCTCGATCACGTCGCCGGCGCTGGCCGCGCCGAGATCGCCAAGCGCTGCGATCTTGCCGGCGCGCACGCCGACATCGCCCGGCCCCTCGCCGATATGGTTGACGATCGTGCCGCCGCGAATGATGAGATCGTAAGTGGCGGCCATGGTCTTTTCCTATCGTTGCAACAAACCCTCAGCGGCGGCGACCACAGCGGGCACGGTGAGATCTTGCATCAGGCTGCCGGTGTCGGGCTGGCTGCGCTCGAAGTCCCACAAGGTTTGATAATCGCGCGGGCCGCGAATGGACTGCGTCTTGTCGCCCCAGGGGCCATAAATGACTTCGGGCGATGGCCCAAACAGGCCAAGCGTGCGCGCGCCGGCGGCGGCCGCGATATGCATCAGCCCGCTGTCATTGCCGATGAACAATCCCGCGCGCGCCACCAAAGCCGCCACCGCCAAAAGGTCAAGCTTGCCGACCGCATTGATGACCTGGGCCTCTGGCAGGCCCTGCGCCACTTGGGCAGCGATGGCTTCCTCGCCCGGCCCGCCGAGCAGCACGATCGGGGCGCCGGCAAACGCTGCGCCGGGCGCCGACAAGGCGCGGGCGGCGGCGGCGAAATGCGCCGGCGGCCAGGTCTTGCCGATCCAATTGGCCCCCGGCCCCAGCGCCAGAAAGCCAGCGCCGGCATGGATCGCGTGCGCGTCGGCCTCGGCCTTGGCGTCGCGCGGCACAACCGTCGGGCCGGGTTCGACGCCAAGGCAGCGGGCGATCTCCTCGACCTTGTGGACCGGCGGGCCGGCGCGCTTGCGGTAAATGATCCGCTGACCGCACCTCAGCAGATATGTGATCAAAGACCCGCGCAGATCGACGGCCAGATCATAGCGCCGCCCCGCCAGCCGCGCCTGCAATCCTGTCCAGCGCCCGGATGATTTGTCGAACGGCTCCAGCGCCTCCAGGTTGGGCCAGGCGCGGAACAGATCGCGCGCCAGCGGCCCGCAGGCCACCACCACCTGCGCCTGTGGCATCCGCGCGCACAGCGCCGCCAGCGCCGCCGTCGACAACACCGCGTCGCCGATGCGGTTGGAGGTGATAAACAGAAGCCGCGCCATCTGCGCGGCCTATTCCGATTTAACGTAAGGCTCCACCTGGCCGCGCAGCATCAAGGTCATCGGGCGGCCCTTGCGATCCAGGGTCTTGCCGGCGGCGACTTTGATCCAGCCCTCAGAAACGCAGTATTCTTCAACATTGGTTTTGTCTTCGCCGTTGAAGCGGATGCCAATGCCGCGCTCTAGAAGCGCTGCGTCATGGAACGGCGATTTGGGATCATTGCTCAATCGGTCGGGCAGATCGGTCATGTGTCTTCCTTCAGGAGCGTTTGCACGAAGCCAGGCAGCCAAGGTTGGCGCTGACGGCGCAGACGCTCCGCCGCGACGATGGCTTGCAGGCGGCGATAGCATTCATCGAGGTCTTCATTGACCAGCACATAATCATAGCCGTCCCAGCGGCTGATTTCAGAATAGGCGTTGGACAGCCGCCGCTTAATCACCTCGCGGCTGTCCTGGGCGCGGGTTTCCAGGCGCTCGCGCAGATCGACCATAGATGGCGGCAGGATGAAGACCTTCACGACATCGGCCTGCGCGGAATTCGTCAGTTGCTGGGCGCCCTGCCAGTCAATGTCAAACAGCACGTCGCGGCCCTGATCGAGCGCTGACATCACCGGCTCGCGCGGGCTGCCATAGAGATTGTCGTGCACCTCGGCCCATTCCAGAAAGCCGTCAGCGGCGCGGTGGGCGCGGAAGCTGTCTTTGTCGACAAACCGATAGTGCACGCCGTCTATCTCGTTGGAGCGCGCCGCCCGCGTCGTCCAGCTGACCGAAAGCTCTACCTCCGCATCATCGCGGGTGAGCATACGGGTGAGCGTGGTTTTGCCGGCGCCCGACGGGCTCGACAGCACCAGCATCAATCCGCGGCGGCGGCGATTGGCAGGAGGCACGGCACAGTTCCTTTCGGCGCCACAATGGCGCGCCTATTCGACATTGGCGGATTGTTCGCGCAACTGGTCGATGGCGGTTTTGAGGTCCAGCGCGATCCGCGTCAAAGCCAAATCGCTGCTTTTGGACCCCAGCGTGTTGGCCTCGCGGTGGAATTCCTGGGCCAGAAACTCAAGCCGGCGCCCAGCCGCTTCCGGTTTGGCAAGCAATGTGCGGGCTTCGGCGCAGTGCGCGTCAAGCCGGTCCAGCTCCTCGCGGACATCGGCCTTGTTGGCGATCAAAGCGGCTTCCAGGGCCAAGCGTTGCGGTTCAAGCTGCAGATCAGGCCCAAGAGCGCCCAGGCGCGCCTGGATACGCTCGGCGATGGCGGCCGGCCCGCCGCCGGCCTGCGCGCGGGCAAGCCCAGCCAAACGCTCGACTTCGCTGACCAGGCCGGTGAGCATGCGCGCCAATGCCGCGCCTTCGCTGAACCGCGCGGCGGCCAGCCGGTCGAGCGCCTCGCCCATGCCGGCCAGCAGCGCACCGTCTTGGCTGGCGTCGGACACATCGGCTTCCTCGCCGGCCTCGCTGGCGACGACGCCGCGGATGGCAAGCAGGCCGTCCCAGGACGGCGCCGTGGCCTTGCCGGCGGCGATGAACGGCGCGCCGGCGGTGATCAGCTGCTCGACCAAGGCGGTGTTGATCGCCACCGCGCCAGCAGCGGCGGCGGCGCGATCGAGGCGCAGATTGAGCTGGATGGAGCCGCGCTTGAAACGCGCGCGCACCGCCTCGCGCACTGCCGGCTCCAGCCGGTCGAGGCCGGGCGGCAAGCGGATTTTCAGATCAAGGCTGCGGCCATTGACGCTCTTGGCTTCCCACAGCCAGGCCTGCGCGCCCAAAACGCCGTCGGCGCGGCCATAGCCGGTCATGCTGGAAATGCTCAAAACCTCATCGTCCTATGGGTTGGCGCGCTGGCGCTCGATGTCGCGCCAGCGGGCGACATTGCGTTGATGTTCGGCATAGGTGGCGGCAAAAGCATGCCCGCCTGTGCCATCGGCGACGAAAAACAGCGCGGTTGTTGTCGGCGGATTGAGCACGGCGGCAATCGCGTCGCGGCCGGGATTGGCGATCGGCGTCGGCGGCAGGCCGTCGATCCTATAGGTGTTGTAGGGCGTTGCCCGATCCAACTCGCTTTGCAGGATGCCGCGGCCGAGCGCGCGGCCCTGGCTGACGCCGTAAATGATCGTGGGATCGCTTTCCAGCCGCATGCCTTTGCGCAGGCGATTGACGAAAACCGCCGCCACCTGGGGCCGCTCATGGGCAATGCCGGTTTCCTTTTCCACGATTGAGGCGAGGATCACGGCTTCTTCCGGCGTCTTGATCGGCAGGCCTTTGGCGCGCTTAGCCCAGAGTTTTTCCACCACCTCCTGGTGGTCGGCGATCATTTGCTGCAGGATCCGGGTGCGGTCGGCGCCGCGAGCGACCTTATAGGTCTCCGGCAGGATCGCGCCTTCCGGCGGCACGGCCGGAACCGGGCCGGTAAGCACGTCAGACGCGGCCAGCAGCTCCACCACCATGGCGCTGGTCAGGCCTTCGGGAATGGTGATCGGGTGCAGCAGCGTGCGCCCTTCCGCCAACATATCCACGACCTGGCGCATGCTGGCGCCCTGCGGGACGGCATATTCGCCCGCTTTCAGGGTGCGCCCGCGCTCATACAATTCGCCAGCCAGCCGGAACGCCAAAGCGGAGCGGATCACGCCCTCGCCTTCCAGATGCTTGGAAATCGCATTGCCGCTGGCGCCGCGCGGGATCACCACCACGGTTTCTTCCGCAGTGGTCGGGCCGGGGCGATTGGCTTCAATCAAAAGAAACACCGCCCCGATCAAAGCCGCAAACACGGCGCTGGCGGCGGCCGACGCCATCCAGGTGAAGGTTGACCAGAAAACGCTGCGCGGCCCGCCCCGCCGATCGGCGGCCAGCTCGCGTTGCCGGCGGGCCATCAATCGACCGCGGCGAGCACGATCGCCGCGTTGGTCCCCCCGAACCCGAAGGAATTCGACATCGCTGCACGAACGCTCCGCTTTTTCGCGGTCAGGGGTGTGAGGTCGATCGGCGTCTCGACTGAGGGCGCCTCGAGATTCAGCGTCGGCGGGATAACCCCGTCTCGGATCGTGAGCGCGCAAAAGATTGCCTCCACCGCCCCCGCGGCCCCGAGCAAATGGCCGATGGCCGACTTAGTCGAGGACAGCGACAAATTCACCGCATCTTGCCCGAATAGTCTTTCAACGGCTTTAAGTTCGATCTCATCCCCAAGCGGCGTCGAAGTGCCGTGGGAATTGACATATTGGATATCTGCCGTGGTCAGGCCGGAATCGGCAAGCGCGGCGCGCATGGCGCGATAGCCGCCATCGCCGTCTTCGGCCGGCGCAGTGACATGATAGGCGTCGCCGGATAGTCCGTAGCCTTTGATTTCACAATATATTTTTGCCCCACGGGCGATGGCGTGCTGATATTCTTCAAGCACCACGACGCCTGCGCCTTCGCCCATCACAAAGCCGTCGCGGCCCTTGTCATAGGGGCGGCTGGCCTTTTCGGGGGCGCCGTTGAATCCGGTCGACATGGCCCGGGCGGCGCAAAAGCCGGCATAGCCCAAGCGGCAGATGGACGCCTCTGCCCCGCCGACGACCATTACATCGGCATCGCCATAACGGATCAGGCGCGACGCATCGCCAATGGCGTGAGCGCCGGTGGCGCAAGCCGTGACCACGGCGTGGTTGGGGCCTTTAAACCCGTAACGGATAGACACTTGGCCGGAGGCCAGATTGATGAGCGCCGACGGGATGAAGAACGGGCTGATCTTACGCGGCCCGTCTTTGGCCAAGATCAACGCGTTATCGGCGATCGCTGACAGCCCGCCAATGCCGGAGCCGATCATCACGCCGGTGCGGGCGCGCTGATCTTCGGTTTCAGGCTTCCAACCGCTGTCGGCCACGGCCTCATCCGCCGCAGCCATGGCGTAGAGAATAAAATCATCGACCCGTCGCTGCTCCTTGCCGGACATGGTCTTGTCCGGATCGAACACGCCGTCTTGGCCGGCTGCGCCGCCGGCCCGGCCATCAACGCGTGGGATCACACAGCCGATTTTGCACGGCAGGTCTGACACGTCGAAATGGTCGATCAGCCGCGCGCCTGACTGCCCAGCAGACAGCCGACGCCACGTCGTTTCAACGCCCACGCCCAGGGGCGTGATGAGCCCCATGCCGGTGATGACGACGCGACGTTTGGCCAATGTCTTGTCCTCGCGAGGGCGCGTTAGCCGACCTTGCTTTGGATGAACTTTACGGCGTCGCCGACGGTTTGGATGTGCTCAGCGGCGTCATCCGGGATTTCGATGCCGAAGGCTTCCTCGAAAGCCATGACCAACTCGACATTGTCGAGGCTGTCGGCGCCCAGATCGTCGATGAAGCTGGCCTTCTCGGTCACCTTTTCCGGCGGCGCCTCCAGGTGCTTCACAACGATTTCCTTCACGCGCTCAAACACGTCGGACATAGACGCCTCACACAGAACCAAAACTCGAGATAACGGGACTTTCATGGCGCGATCAAGCACTTAACGCCTTTTCACACGCCCAGATTCGGCCCGACCATGAGCGCCGTAACATATCGCGCGCGCCAACGCCAGAAGGCGTGCGCGGTTCAGCTACACACGCTTTAAATGGTCAGGGGCAAGATCATGGAGCACATCTGGCAAGATCGCGATCAGGTCATCGGCGATCAGGCCAGGGCCAATGCGGCGGCCGGCCTCGCCATGCAGCCAGGCGCAAGCGGCAACCGCCGCCAGCGGATCGGCCGGCTTGGCGGCCAGCGCGGCGGCGATCATGCCGGCCAGCACATCGCCGGTTCCTGCGCTGGCCAGCCACGGCGTGGCGTGGGTGTTGACGATCGCGCGCCCGTCCGGCGCACTGATGACCGTATCAGCGCCCTTGAGCAGCACGATTGCGCCGGTGCGCGACGCGGCGGCGCGGGCGCGGGTGAGTTTGTCACCGGCAAGGTCCGGGAACAGACGGGCGAATTCGCCCGCGTGCGGGGTTATGACGAGCGGCGCTTCGTCCGCCTGGCGCAGCCGGCCAATCGGCCCAGCGTCAGCGAGGCTCGATAAGGCTGCGGCATCGAGCACCAAGCTTACATCAATCGCGATCATCGCCCGCGCCAGGGCGGCCGTGTCAGCGCTGCGCCGCGCGCCAGGGCCGAACACGATCGCGTCATGCCCGGTCGCACTGGGCGGGCCGTCAAAGGCAGCGACCACCAGCGCCGCTGGTTCAGCAAAGAACGCCGCTTGCGCGGGATCGATCAGCGCCGTCACCCAGCCGGCGCCCGTCGCCAACGCCGACCGCGCGCTGAGTCGGGCAGCGCCGGCCGTGAGACTTTCCGCGCCCGCCGCGATCACCGCCACCCTGCCGCGGCGGTGCTTGTGGCTGTCGGCGCGCGGCCAGGGCCATTGATCGCGCCAAAGGCTCGGATCATTGCGCCAAGCGCGCGGGGCGCTGTTGAGCACCTGATCGACCGATGCCCGATCCAGGCCGATATCAGCGACAACCACTTCACCGCACGCTTCAAGCCCCGGCGCGAGCACATGCGCCGGCTTCAGGGCCTCAAACGTCACGGTCAGCGCGGCTTTGAAGTGCGGCCCGGTTGGCGCCCCGCCATCCCCAGGCAGGCCGCTGGGCATGTCAATCGCGACGACACGCGCGGCTGGCGCCGCGGCAAGCCGTGCGGCGTGGCCGTCCAAAGGTTTCGACAGGCCCGCGCCAAACAGCGCATCGACGAACAGATCGGCCATCGGATTGTCCGGGTTGATCTCGAGGCTTGTCCCTTCCCACTTGGCCGCCATGGCGATGCAATCGGCGCTGGCGGGCGCCGCGATGTGCTCAACCCACACCTCCCAGCCGGCCGCCTGCAAATGGCGCGCGCTGACATAGCCGTCGCCGCCATTATTGCCCGGCCCGCAGAGCACGGCGACTTTGCACGGCGCCAACCGTGCGATGATTTCGCGTGCAACGGCGGCGCCGGCGGCCTCCATCAGGATCAGCGTGTCAGGGGCGGCTGCGTCCATCGCGCGCATCTGGGCGACGGTGATGATCGCGTTTTTGTCCATGGCGGGAGCTTAGGGCGTTTTCGGGCGAAGATAAAATCGCCGCGCCGTAGCGCGTTTTTGCCTGTGGCGGAGGGGAGTTGCGCTGCTCAGCCCGGCGTGAAGACGTTCTTCTTCCCGCCCGCGCTGCTGACCACATGGCCGGGCCGGCCAACGCCTTCGCGGTTCTGGAGATCGAGCAACGTCGCTTCATCGTCTGGCGTGTTGGCGATGAAGCGCCGGCCCTCCGCGTCGCGGCCGATCACGATGCCCATGCGGACTTTATCGCGGGCGTGCACGACCGTGTAGGTTTCGATGGTCGCGGCGCCATTGGGTTCAGCGATCACGACCGGCTTTTTCTGCGCTGCGATTTCAGCCTGCGGGGCGGATTTGTCGCCGCGGCTCCAGCGGCTTTCGGTCGGCGTGGTCGAATATAGACCGAAGGCGTGCTTGGTGAGATACCAGCCATTGGCCGTGATCAGGCCCAAATCACCCGGGCGCGCCCGCAAGCGCGCCATCATCTCGGCGATCGAATGCATGGCGTAATTGTTCCCGGGCCCGCCAAAATACGGCAAGCCGCCGGTCAGCGTAAAGCCGCGCGGATCGTCCTCCGCCACGCCAAGTTCGGCGAGCGCAATTTCCACCGCCGAGGGGAAGCAGGAATAAATGTCCATTACCGCGACTTCGGCGATGGTCTTATCCGCCATGGCGAAGGCGGCTTTGGCTCCCGCGCGGATCGCGGGCGAGGTGTGAAAAGTTTCCCGATCGATCGGGTTCCACACTTCGGTGGCGTCAGCACAGCCATGCAGAAAAACGCGCTTTTCCGCGGCAACGCCAAGCCGGTCAGCCTCGGCGGTCGAAGCCATCAGCACCGCGGCGGCTTGATCGACCTGAATGATGGCGTTCAAATATTTCGGGTACGGAAAACCGACCATCCGGTTATCGGGGCTAACGCTCACCAGTTCCTCGGGCTTGCGCGCGACCGGGAACCAGGCGTGCGGATTGGCTGCGGCCACCGCGCTAAACGGGGCAAACAGGCGCGCCATCGCGGCATTGTGCGCGTCGATCGACAGCCCGCGATGGGCGCGTAGGGCGTTCTCAAACAACGGATAGGTATTGGCCGGAAAACTAACGCCATGGGCGTTTTCAGCCGGGCTGCAATCGGCGCGGTCATCGCCCCAGCGCTCCGGCTGGCCTTCGGGACCGCCGCCATAGTGGGAAAGGTCTGCGCCGCTGGCGAAGCCTTTGGCGAGGCTTCCGAGATATTCAGCCCCAACCAGCAGCGCCAAATCGGCGCGGCCTTCGGCAATTTCTTCTGCGGCCCAATTCACCAGCGCCTGCGGAGTGTTGCCGCCCATATAGGTGTAAACCATTCGGCGCGGCTTGGCTGCGAGGTCTTCTGCAATCGCGGCGGGCGGATTGCTGAGCCGCGGAAACGGGATTTTGGCGACCTGGCCCGGCGCATCGACCGTGAACCCAACCACCGCCAAGTGGTCAATCCCGGCCAGATGCTGAGGCGTCAGGCCGGCGTCCGCGGCGGCGAGCTCTGCCACATGCTTGGCCATCGCGCGGGGCCCCGGCGTCTGGCCCTTGCGGACGGTCCATTGCCCGGCCCCGATCAGAACGGGCGTGCGCGGATCAGTCATGGACAACTCCCTATCTTACCGCCGGATTGCGCCAAAGCGCGGGGCCTGTCCATCGGCGCCGCTGCGTCAGCGCCGCCGCCCCGCCAGCAGGCGCCGGCGCCTCCAAAACGGGCGCCAGATCGTTTCGGCCCCGCCCACAGGCCGGCGAGATTGACGCAGACGCCCTCACCGGCGTGGACAATCCCTAAAGCGCCGCTTAATCCAAGATGTCAGGTCAGCGGCGGGACTGACGGCCCGAACGGCCGCCATTGGGTGCTTTGGGAAAAGGATCGTGCCGCATGAAAAAGATCGAAGCCGTCATCAAGCCGTTCAAGCTCGATGATGTGAAAGAAGCCCTCCAGGAAATCGGCCTGCAGGGTATGACGGTGGTGGAAGCCAAGGGGTTCGGCCGCCAAAAGGGCCACACCGAACTCTATCGCGGCGCGGAATATGTCGTCGACTTCCTGCCAAAACTGAAGATTGAAGTGGTTGTCGATGACGGCCAACTCGACGCCGCCCTCGAAGCGATCCAGAAGGCCGCGAAGACGGGCAAAATCGGCGACGGCAAGATTTTCGTCTTGGATGTCGCTAATGTGATCCGGATCCGCACCGGCGAACAGGGCGCGTCCGCGGTCTGATCGCTGACGCCGCAAAGAAGCTTTCTCGCTCCGCTCGCGCAGCCCGCGGGCGGGGCGTTTACACGAACCCGCAACGGGCTGTGACCAAGGGGCTGAGGAGCAAAGAATGTCCGAAGAAATCAAAAAGATGATCAAAGAGCAGGACGTGCAATATGTCGACCTGCGGTTCACCGATCTGCGCGGCAAGATGCAGCACGTCACGTTCGACGTCTCGATGATCGACGATGCGATCTTCACCGACGGCACGATGTTTGACGGCTCCTCGATCGCCGGCTGGAAGGCGATCAATGAGAGCGACATGGTGATGCTGCCCGACCCGTTGGGCGCCCATATCGATCCGTTCTACCAGCACACTACGCTGGCATTGTTTTGCGACATTCTCGAGCCGGGCACGATGGCGCCCTATAACCGCGATCCGCGCTCGATCGCGAAAAAGGCCGAGACCTATCTGAAGTCCTCTGGCGTGGGTGACACCGCCTATTTCGGCCCGGAAGCCGAGTTTTTCGTGTTCGACGATGTGCGCTGGAACACCGACCCGCACAATACCGGCTATTCGTTCGATTCCACCGAGCTGCCGTTCAATACCGGCAAGGATTATCGCGCCGTCAATGAGGGCGGAAACCTCGGCATGCGGCCGGGCCCCAAGGGCGGTTATTTCCCAGTCAATCCGATCGACAGCGCCCAAGATCTGCGCGCCGAAATGCTCGCCACTATGGCCGAAATCGGCCTGATCCCGGAAAAGCACCACCACGAAGTGGCGCCCGCCCAGCACGAACTTGGCCTAAAGTTCAACACGCTGGTGCGCATGGCCGACAGCATGAACCTTTATAAGTACGTGATCCAGAACGTCGCCCACGCTTATGGCAAGTCCGCGACCTTCATGCCCAAGCCCTATTACAAGGACAACGGCTCCGGGATGCACGTTCACCAGTCGATTTGGAAAGGCGGCCAGAACCTGTTTGCGGGCGATGATTATGCCGGCCTGTCGATGATGTGTAAGTATTATATCGGCGGCATCATCAAGCACGCCAAAGCGATCAACGCTTTCACCAACTCCACGACCAACAGCTATAAGCGCCTCGTGCCGGGCTATGAAGCGCCGGTGCTGCTGGCCTATTCGGCCCGCAACCGGTCGGCCTCGTGCCGCATTCCCTATGGCACGGGCTCCAAGGCCAAGCGCGTGGAAGTTCGCTTCCCCGACCCGGCCGGCAATATGTATCTCAGCTATGTCGCGCTGATGATGGCTGGCCTCGACGGCATCGAAAACAAGATCGATCCGGGCCCGCCGCTCGACAAGAACCTCTATGATCTGCCGCCTGAGGAGCTGAAGCAGGTGCCGACCGTGTGCGGCAGCCTGGAAGAAGCAATCAACGCCTTGGACGCCGACCGCGCGTTCCTGAAAAAAGGCGGCGTCATGGATGACGACATGATCGACGCGTATCTTGATCTCAAGCGCGAAGAAAACGACCGCTTCCGGATGCACCCGCACCCGGTCGAGTTCGATATGTATTACAAGGCGTAAACTAAACAATCAGCGATTTGACGGGCCGGGGCGATCCCCCGGCCCGTTTGCGTTTGGGGCACAGTTCAAGCCCGCCTTAACCAAGCCCGGTTAGGGTGGCTGCCATGCGTCCCTTGATCGCCTTTGCCCTCGCCAGCTCGCTTGCCGCCTGCGCCAGCCTTGATCCGCCGGCCCAAGCCGACAATGCCTGTGCGATCTTTGCCCAGAAGAAGCCCTGGTGGCGCGCCGCCAAGGCCGCTGAGGACCGCTGGGGCCTCGATCCGGCCCTGGCGCTGGCGATCATACACCAGGAATCGGCCTTCACCCACGACGCCCGCCCGCCGCGCAAAGACGGCTTCCTGTTCATCCCCGGCGAACGGCCATCCACCGCTTTCGGCTACGCCCAGGCGCTCGACCCCACCTGGGCGGACTACAAAAAGGCCGTCAACCGCCCCCGCGCCGACCGCGACAGCTTTGAAGATTCAGTGGATTTCATCGGTTGGTACACGTCCGTTTCAGCCAAGCGGCTCGGCCTGAAACCCACCGACGCGCGCAACCATTACCTCGCTTATCACGAAGGCCAGGGCGGCTTTGAACGCGGAACCTGGCGCAGTAAGCGCTGGCTGATTCAGGTTGCCGCAAAGGTTGAGGCCAACCACCGCCGCTACGCCGCCCAGATCAAGCAGTGCGAGGGCGATTTGAACGGCGGGTTTTGGATTTTCTGATCCGCCGAGCCGCCGCCCGCGTTAACCTTGCCGCAACCCAGGCATGGACCCCTAGCGGGACTCGTGTAAGAGGCCCCTATGGCACAAGCTCAGAAAAAGCTCTTCGATAACGTGGATCACGGCGCCTATACAGCCAAGGACATCGAAGTCCTTGAAGGCCTTGAACCGGTGCGCAAGCGTCCCGGCATGTATATTGGCGGCACCGATGACCGCGCCTTGCACCACCTGTTTGCCGAAGTGCTCGACAATTCCATGGACGAGGCGGTCGCCGGCCACGCTGACCGCATCGAAGTTGAGCTGCTGGCGGACGGCACGCTGGTCGTGTCCGACAATGGCCGCGGCATCCCGATCGATCCGCACCCGAAGTTTCCGAAAAAGTCGGCACTGGAAGTGATCCTCACCACGCTGCATTCGGGCGGCAAGTTCAGCTCCAAGGCCTATGAAACCTCCGGCGGCCTGCACGGGGTTGGCGTGTCGGTGGTCAATGCGCTCGCCGACAAGCTGGAGGTGGAGGTCGCGCGCGACCGCAAGCTCTATGCCCAATCCTATTCGCGCGGCGTGCCGCAAGGCCCGCTGAAACAGATCGGCCAGGCCCCCAATCGGCGCGGCACGCGCGTGGCGTTTCATCCGGATCCGGACATTTTCGGCAAAGGCGCGGCGTTCAAGCCGGCGCGTCTGTTCCAGATGGCGCGTTCCAAGGCCTATCTGCATCGCGGCGCGGAAATCCGCTGGAAATGCGCGCCCGAGCGCTTGAAAGATGGCGATCCCACGCCGGCCGAGGCGGTGCTGAAATTTCCCAATGGCTTGGCCGATTTCCTCAATGAGCAAATCACTGAAAAGCGCGTCGTCACAACAACGCCGTTCGTCGGCGCCAGCGCCAAAAAGGAAGGCCATGGCCGCGTCGAATGGGCGGTGGCTTGGGTGGAAGACGGCTTCGGCGAGGCCGACGGCTTCACCCGCTCCTATTGCAACACCGTGCCCACCGGCGACGGCGGCTTCCACGAACAAGGCCTGCGCGCGGCGCTTTCCAAGGGTCTGCGCGGTTACGCTGAACTGAAGAACGACAAGAAGGCCGCCCTCATCACGCCCGACGATGTAATGAACACGGCCGCCGCACTCGTTTCTGTCTTCATCAAAGAACCCCAGTTTGAAGGCCAAACCAAAGGCCGGCTGGTCACCACCGAAGCCGCGCGGATCGTGGAAACCGCCGTGCGCGACGCGTTTGACCATTGGCTCGCGGCCGCCCCGAAAGAGGCCGACCGGCTGCTCGAATGGGTGATTGAGCGCGCCGAAGAACGCCTGAAACGGCGCAAAGAAAAGGAAATCTCGCGCCAGTCGGCAACGCGGAAACTGCGCCTGCCCGGCAAGCTCACCGATTGCGCCCGCCAGGAAGCGGCCGGCACTGAAATCTTCATCGTTGAAGGCGATTCGGCCGGCGGCAGCGCCAAGCAGGCGCGCGACCGCAACACCCAGGCCATTCTGCCGCTGCGCGGAAAGATCCTCAATGTGGCGAACGCCGGCGCCGACAAGCTCGCCGGCAATGCCGAACTGAGCGATCTCAGCCTGGCGCTCGGTGTCAGCATCGGCGCGCGCTTCCGCATCGACGATCTGCGCTATGAGCGCGTCATCATCATGACAGACGCCGATGTCGACGGCGCCCATATCGCAGCGCTACTGATCACTTTCTTCCATCGCCAGATGCGCGGCCTGATCGAAAACGGCCGGCTGTTCATGGCGCTGCCGCCGCTTTATCGCCTCACTGCCGGCAAGGACAGCATTTACGTCCGCGACGACAAGGAGCGGGTGGCGCTGCTGAACGGCAAGTTCAAGAACCGCAAGGTTGAGGTCAATCGCTTCAAAGGCCTTGGCGAAATGATGCCGGCGCAATTGAAGGAAACCACGATGGACCCGACCAAACGCACGCTCGCCCGCGTCGTCGTGCCCGAGGGCGAAGAAACCAATGTCGACAGCCTGGTCGAGGCCCTGATGGGCAAACGCGCCGATCTGCGCTTCCAGTTCATCCAGGCCAATGCGCAGTTCGTGGAAGAGATCGACGTTTAGGGCGGATGAGGGCGAAGCCCATAATCCGCCGCCTCCTTCGCCATTGCCATCCTGTGCTGCCTTGCTCTGGTTCGGCGGATTTCGCTGACGCTTCATCCGCCCTCCGGCGCGGGGCTGGACGCATTCGCATCCCCTCTTCGCACGCCGCCGCCGGTGTGCAAGTCTGTCTCCAACCTCGGAGGATACCCGATGTCGCTTGCGCCCAGCGTGACTGCCCTGATCGACATGTTCACCGCGCTGCCGGCGCTCGATGTCGAAACCGTCAGCGCCGCAGAGCTGCGCGCGCTGTACGACAATCCCGGCCCGCCCGATCCGGCGTTCGCCAGCATCGCGGCGCGCGATCTGACCATCGCGCTTGCCGGCCGCGACCGGCCGGCACGGCTCTATCGCCCGCCCGGCGTCGAAAACCCGGGTTTGGTGGTGCACTATCACGGCGGCGGCTGGGTGGTCTGCACGCTCGACACCCATGATGACGCCTGCCGCCGGCTCTGCGCGGCCAGCGGCGCCGCTGTGCTGGCCGTGAGCTATCGGCTGGCGCCAGAGCACCGCTACCCGGCAGCGACGCTGGATTGCTTTGACGCTTTGGTTTGGGCGCACGCCCATGCCGCCGCCCTCGGTGTTGACGCAACCCGCCTGGCCGTCGCCGGCGACAGCGCCGGCGGAAACCTCGCGGCCAGCGTGGCCATTCAGGCCCGCGACAAGGGCGGGCCAGCCTTGAAGCATCAGGTGCTGATCTATCCCGTGACCGACGCCACGATGGCGACCGAAAGCTATACCGCGTTCGGCGGCGGCGAATATCTCTTGTCGAAAGCCGCCATGGGCCGGTTCTGGCGCGATTATCTGGGCCCAACGCCGGCCGCAGCCGCCCCGCTCGCTGATATTCTGGCCACGCCAAGCCTCGCCGGCTTGCCCCCGGCCAGCGTGCTTACCGCCGCTTATGACCCGCTGCGTGATGAAGGCCGCGCGTTTGCCGCACGCCTGCGCGAGGCCGGGGTGGCCGTCACCGAGGCCGAAGCGCCCGACCTGATCCATGGCTTCTGGAGCATGGCGGCGGCGATGGCGGAGGGCCAAGCGTGGCACGCCTGGGCCGGGCGGCAACTGGCGGCGGCTTTGGGTTAATCGAAAGACCAGCGCCCATCCGCCACGCGGCTGACGCGGATTTGACCGCAGACCCAAGGCCGCTACGATAACTTGGCAAACAAAGTCGCTGAAAACAGGCGATCGGGAGGACATCGAGCCATGGGCATGTTTCAGCGCCTGCGACGCGAGTTTGAACTGATCGGAAGCCTGCAGCGGACTTTAAAGTCCTATGAGGGCGTCGGCGCCGACAGCGATGTATCGATTGGCGACGATGTGGAACGCACGGTCGAGAAGTATCCCAACAATGTCGCGTTCCGCTTTGAAGGCCAGTCGATCAGCTATGCCCAGTTCGACGCGATGGCCAATCGCTACGCCAATTGGGCTTTGGCGCAGGGCCTGAACAAGGGTGATGCGGTCGCGCTGTTCATGACCAACCGGCCCGACTATGTCGCGGCCTGGGTTGGCTTGGCCAAGGTCGGCGTCGTCACCGCGCTGATCAATACCAATCTGACCGGCGCACCGCTGACCCATTGCATCAACATCTCAGCAGCCCGCCACGTCATCCTTTCGAACGATTTGGCGGAGAGCTATCACGCCATCGCCGACAAGCTCGCCAACACGCCAAAGCTGTGGGCCCAAGGCGGGCCGGTGAATGGCGCGACCGATCTTGATGACGCGCTGAAGGGCATGAGCCCGGCGCGCCCGCCGGCAGGCCTGCGCGACGCGCTCAAGGGCGGCGATCTGGCGATGTATGTCTACACCTCCGGCACCACCGGCGCACCGAAAGCGGCCAAGATGCCGCATTGGCGCGTGATGAGCATGATGCGCGCTTTCATTGGCGGCGGGCGCGGCACGGCCAAGGACCGCGTCTACATCACCCTGCCGCTCTATCACGGCACCGGCGGGCTGTGCGGGGTGGGTTTTGCGCTGGAAACCGGCGCAACGATCATCCTGCGCCGAAAATTCTCCGCCTCCCAATTCTGGGACGAAGCCGCCGCCGAAGGCGCAACCGTGTTCTTCTATATCGGCGAACTGTGCCGGTATCTGGTTAATACCCCGCCGCATCCGAAAGAGCGCGCCCATTCCATTCGCCTCGCCGTCGGCAATGGTCTGCGCCAGGAAGTGTGGGAACGCTTCCAGCCGCGCTTTGGCATCACCAAGATTTTGGAGTTTTACGGCTCCACCGAAGGCAATGTCTCGTTCCTGAATTTCGACGGCAAGGCCGGCGCTGTGGGGCGCATTCCGGCCTATCTGAAGAAGAAACTGAATGTCCGCATCGTGCGGTTTGACGCCGAATCCGAACAGCCAATCCGCGACGCCAACGGCATCTGCATCGAAGCCGCGCCCAACGAAGTCGGCGAAGCGGTCGGCGAAATCCGCACCGATGAAGCGCGCTTCCGCTTTGAAGGCTATTCCGGCGATCCCAAGCAGACCGAAAAGAAAATCCTGCGCGACGTGTTCGCCAAGAGCGACGCCTGGTTTCGCACCGGAGACCTGATGAAACAGGACAAGGACGGCTATTTCTATTTCGTCGATCGCATCGGCGACACCTTCCGCTGGAAAGGCGAGAATGTCTCCACCAACGAAGTCGGCGACATGCTGGCGCTGTATCCCGGCGTGATCGAGGCCAATGTGTATGGCGTGAAAGTCGGCGATCTTGATGGCCGCGCGGGCATGGCGGCATTGACGCTCGATGACGGCGTCGATCTCAACCCGTTGCACAGCCATATTTGCGCGCAATTGCCGGCCTATGCCCGGCCGCTGTTCCTGCGCCTGCAGCCGCAGATCGAAACCACCGGCACGTTCAAGTACCGCAAGGTGGAGCTGGTGAAGCAGGGCTTCAACCCGGCCGAGATTGCCGATCCGATCTATTTCGATCACCCCGGAGAGAAGCGCTTTGTGCGGCTTGATGCAGCGCTTTACGCGGCGATCCAGGCGGGCGCGTTTCGTTTGTAATCGTCCGCGTTCGGATCAACTCCGGCTAATCAATCGTCGCCGAGAACCGGATCGTGCCGTCCGCCATGCCGCGGGTGACGATCTCGCCGCCGCCGGCCCGCAGCATCCATTCCAGGCGATGATCGCGATATTGCCGCTTGAACAAACCAGCCGCGATCGCCTTGCGCGCCACATTCAAGCCGCCAGCGCTGGCGCGCGCCTCGGCAAAGGTTTGCGCCACGCTGTCGCGTGTGCTGGCGCGGGCAATCCAATCGCTCAGCGCGCCATCTGGCGGCGGCCCCATGCCGGCAGCGACCGCGCCGGCGACATGGGGCAGCGCCGCCGCATCGGCCCAACTGAACATCTCGCCGCACAGATACGGCCCGGCGCCGAGCTGACGCGCCAGCCAGGCATGAAGCCCTGCGATCTCGCGCGCAGCGACCGAAAGAAGGGCCGCTGCCGCCTCCCCTTCGGCGCGGCGAAACGCGGTGATTTCGGCCACCGCCCAATTCACTGCCTCAAAGCGCGTATCGCACAGCGTTTCGATCATTCGCGCTTTGGCGGTGCGCAGCGGATCAGCCGGAATGAATGGCGGCCGCGGGAATGCCTCTTCGAGATAGGCAAGGATCACGCGGCTCTCAAACAGCGCGACATCGCCATGCTGCAACGCGGGCACTTCCGCCAAGGGGCTCGCCGCCAGAAACGCCGGATCGACTTGGCCCGTGCCGACACCGGCCGGCGTCCGCGTCGTGAACGCCACGCCTTTTTCGCGCAGGCCGATTTTCAGCTTCTGAACATAGGGGCTCAATGGGTGTTCCCACAGCAGCAGATCGGCCATTCAAAAGCTCCGTGATCCAAGTACGAAAGCACGCGACAAATCGCCGCCGCGCCCTATAAATCCTGTCATAATAGCCGCCCCGAAATCGGTGCGCGGCGCACAGCGATTGGGGAAGTGAAACGTCATGCTCGATCTGGCGAACGTCAAGAAGGTTTCCGATGTCGTGCGCGTGCAGGCCCGCGCCTTGGCCGACAAACCGGCGCTGTATTGCGACGGCGTGAGCCTCAGCTATGCCGAATTGGACAAGCGCAGCAACCAGATCGCACGCCAATTGCTCGCCGCGGGCGTCCCGGCGCAACAGCGCGTCGGATTGCTCGCGAAGAACGGCATCCCGTTTTACGAATTGCTATTCGGCTGCGCCAAGGCGCGTGCGGCTTTGGCGCCGGTGAATTTCCGCCTCGCCCCGCCAGAGATCGCCGCGATCCTGGCGGACGCGGGCGCCATGCTGTTGTTTGTTGGCCAGGACTTTTACGAGGTTGCCGAGAAGGCCCTCGCCGGCATGGAAAATCCGCCGCGGGTGATCGCTCTCGATGCGCCGCACGCCGGCTGGGACGATTACACCGCCTGGCGCGATGCGGGGCTGGCGCATGATCCCAATCTGGTTGAGCTGCCAAGCGACGATGTGATCCAGCTCTATACCTCTGGCACCACTGGCTTGCCGAAGGGCGTGCAGCTCACCAACGCCAACTACGCCGCCTTCATGGCCTGCGCCAAGCATGTCGAAGGCTTCAGCTATCAGCCAGGCGAAAGCGTGATGAACCTGATGCCGCTATTCCATGTGGCGGGCGTCAATGTCGGGCTGATGGGGCTCGCACAATCGACGCGGATCGTGATTGAGAAAGACATGATCCCAGCGAAAGTCTTGGCTTGCATCGGCGAGCAGAAAATTAATCACGCCTTCTTTGCCCCGGCGATCATTCTGATGCTGATGATGGCGCCGGAAATGGCCAATGCCGACCTCACCTCGATGCGCACGGTGAGCTATGGCGCATCCCCGATTGCCGAAGACCTGCTGGTAAAAGCCCGCGCCCGCTTCGGCTGCGGCTTCCTGCAATTCTACGGCATGACCGAAACCGCTGGCGCTGGAACCTATCTGCAGCCTGACGCGCATGATCCCGCGCTCGCCAAACTGCGCTCCTGCGGCAAGCCCTGGCCGCAGGTGGACATCAAACTCGCCAAAGCCAATGGCGAGGCTGTGCCGGTGGGCGAAGTTGGTGAAGTGTGGATTCGCGGCGGCATGGTGATGAAGGGCTATTGGCGTCGGCCAGAAGCCACCGCCGAAGCCATCGTCGACGGCTGGATGCGCACCGGCGACGCCGCTTATCAGGACGCTGACGGCTATTTGTTCATCCATGACCGGGTGAAGGACATGATCGTCACCGGCGGCGAAAACGTCTATCCGGCCGAAGTCGAAAACGCCCTGTTCGGCCACCCAGACCTCGCCGATGTCGCGATCATCGGCGTGCCGGACGATAAATGGGGCGAAGCCGTGAAGGCCATCGCTGTGCTGAAGCCCGGCGTTAGTCCGAACCCGGACAGTGTGGTTGCCTGGGCGCGCGAACGCTTGGCGAATTACAAGGTACCCAAGTCCGTCGATTTCGTCGCGACGATCCCGAAGAACCCATCCGGCAAAATCCTGCGCCGCGAATTGCGCAAGCCCTATTGGGAGGGCCGCGAAAGACAGGTGAATTAGGGTCTGCACTCAATTCACTTGTTGTTGCGAGGATGATCGTATGACGAAGGCGGGGAAGGAAAAGCGCGAAGACCGGGCTCATGCCCGGTTGAGCGTTTTGACCCACACCGCCAATTTCATGCGATCAAGCGCCGGCGACTTATTCTGCAACGTCCGCGATGACAACACCTCCTTTGCGCACCCGCGGCGTCGCAAGGGCCAGCAAGGCATGCGCCTTTCTGGGCCGCAGCTCCTGGCGGATCGCGAAAAACTGTCGCGGTCATCGCAGCAAATCAATTGAGTGGCGACCCTGGCCATGGCGTCAAAGAAGAAGACCTGGAAAGAAAAACTCAGCGGCGCAAAGCCTGCGCATGTAACCGTCTTGGAAAAGGCGTTCGGCGGGGTTCCCGCAGGCGCCCGGCTCGCCATCTCAAGCCCCGCCGACATCGCCAAGCTTCTCACGAAATCCAAACCCGGCGAAACCCTCAGCATACCGGACCTGCGCAGCAAAATCGCCGCGCAGATGAAAGCCGACGCAGCCTGCCCGTTGACCACCAGCATGTTTCTGCGCATCGTTGCAGAAGCCGCATTGGAAGACCTCGAAGCCGGCGCGCCAGCCGACAAGGTCACGCCATTCTGGCGCGCAATTGATCCGAATACCCCCTTGGCCGCCAAGCTGTCTTGCGGGGCCGCTGGGTTGGTGCGCTTGCGCAAATCCGATGGCATACTCTGAACACGGACGACCCGACTGCGGCGGCGGCGCCACAGGCATCTACCAAGAAACAGCCAAGGCTATTCTTTTCTTGCCTTTTCGCGCCCCGTCCGCGCCGCGGCGACAGAAAGTGCGCGCGCTTAACCAGGGGAAGACCTCATGAAACTTGCAAACATGCTGGCAGGCTTGGCCGCCGGTTTGTTGCTGGCGGCTGCGCCGGCACATGCCGCCGACGCCAAAAAGGGCTTGACCGGCGAAGGCACGCTCAGCGCGGGTTACACCACCGGCAACACCGAAACCACCAATATCGGCGCCGGCCTGAAAGGCGCACGCCAACTGGTCGATTGGCGCCTGAAAGCCGCCCTTGGCGGCGACTATGGCAAGAGCAATAGCGTGGAAAGCCGCAACCGCTGGGATGTCGCAGGCCAAGTCGATCGCGATCTAACGGACCGCTTCTACCTCTATGGCCGCGCCAGCTATGAGCAGGACCAATTCTCCGGCTATGACCAGCGCCTGTTTGTCGGCCCTGGCGCCGGCTACAAAGTGATCAAGGGCGACCGGACAAACTGGACCGTCGAAGGCGGCCCGGGTTTCCGGCGCGATGAAATCGCGCGCGCCGGCCTGGTTGCGGCCCGCACCGAAGAGAAATTCGGCGCCCGCCTGGGTTCGGCGTTCAAGCACCAATTCAACGACGCCGTTTCGTTCAGCAATGACACCGAGATCGTCTATTCCGACGTCTCGACGCAGACCTACAACTCGGCGGCCGTTACAGCCAAGCTGACCGACAAGGTCGCCGCGCGCTTCTCCTTCGATGTGCGCAACGAAAGCAATCCGGGCCCGGGCCGCGAAGACACCGACACCGACACCGACACCGACACCGCCACCGCCACCCGCTTCTCGCTTCTCGCTTCTCGCTTCTCGCTGGTGTTCGGCTTCTAAACAGCCGTCGAAAAGGTCGTGAAGGGCGCAGCGCGCAATCGCTGCGCCGTTTTTCGTTCCTACACGCCCCACATGCGAAAGATTGACCTTCTGCGCCCTTGTTCGCGCCCCGCTAACAGCTAAGCTTGCGGCAACGACACGGGAGGAACAAACCATGGCCGATGGCGCGACGCAGACGACCCTGCCGACCTTCAAGAAGCTGCCGATGAAGGGCCCGGACGTTACCGCCGACCGCAGGCCCGACGGCACGGTCTATCTCAGCGCCAATCAAAAGCCAGGCGACCGGCCGCGCTCGATCCCGCATTTGCTCGATCAACGCAGCGCCGAACTGGGCGCACGGCCCTATATGCGCCAGCGCTTGCCGAGCGCGCCGGGCGCGGGGCTCGGCGCGTGGCGCGAAATCAGTTACGGTGAAACCGAGCCGCTGACCAACCGATTGGCGCAAGCGCTGATCAATCTTGGCCTGGGTCCCGATCACGCGCTGATGATCCTGTCAGGCAATTCGATCGAACATGCGATGCTGACGCTGGCCGCGATGAAGGCGCGCGCACCGGCAGCCCCCATGAGCGTGCCCTATTCGCTGATGAGCCAGACGCACGACAAGATCCGCCACGCCTTTCGCCTCATCCGCCCCAAGGCCGTTTTTGTGCAGGCGCTTGACCCCTTCCAGGCGGCGCTGAAAGCCCTGCAGGAAGAAGCCGGCGGCGGTCTGATCATCATCACCGCGCAATCCGGCGCCCATGGCGGGGCCTTGTCGTATGCTGATCTGGCGCGCACGGAAGTCACCGAAGCGGTCGCCGCTTCGATGGGCATGATCACGGATGCAACCGTGGCGAAGTATCTTTGCACCTCGGGCTCAACGGGCATGCCGAAAGCTGTGCCGCAAACCCAAGGCGCGATGTGCGCGCTGATTGCGGGCCAAGACGGCCTGCGCGATGCTCATCCGAGCCCGAACGATCCGCCGATCATGCTCGACTGGATGCCGTGGAACCACATTTCCGGCGCGAACGTCAATTTCAACGCCAATCTGTGGGCCGGCGGAATCCATCACATCGACGACGGCAAGCCGATGGCCGGCCTGTTCGACATCACGATCCAGAACCTGAAAGAGGTCTCGCCCGATGTGTTCGGCTCCGCGCCCATCGCGTTCTCCATGCTTGCCGACGCCATGGAGAAAGACCCCGTTCTGCGTGCGGCGTTCTTCAAACGCATGAAGTATATGGGCTATGGCGGCGCCACCTTGTCGGACGATCTCTATGATCGCATTCAGGCGCTGGCGATCGCGGAGACCGGCCACCGCGTGCCGCTCACCACAATGTATGGCGCCACCGAAACCCAAGGCATCACCGTCGTGCACTGGGAGGCCGAGCGCGTCGGCCTGATTGGCTTGCCGCTGCCGGGCATGATGCTGAAGCTCGTGCCCAATGGAACCAAGCTGGAAGTTCGTGTGAAGGGCCCAACGGTTGCACCCGGTTATCACGCCGATCCGGACAAAACCGCCGCAGCGTTTGATGAGGAAGGCTATTACAAGCTCGGCGACGCCTGCCGCTTCGTTGATCCCGACAAGCCCGAACTGGGCCTGATCTTTGACGGGCGCGTGACCGAAGATTTCAAACTGTCGAGCGGCACATGGGTGTCGGTCGGCACGCTTCGGCCGGATGTGGTTGCCGCCTGCACGCCGTGGATTCTCGATGCCGTCATCGCGGGCCAAGACAGGCCGTTCATCGGCGCGCTGGTTTGGCCAAGCATGGCGGCGATGCAGATGATCGCAGCCGAACAGTCCGACACTCCCGCGATGCAGCGTTTGACCGCACGGATCAGGGCTGGGATCGAGGCCCATAACGCCAGTGCCGGCGGTTCCTCGCGCCGCATTGGGCGTTTCGTCGTGATGACCGAGCCGCCCTCGATCGACGCCGGCGAGATCACCGACAAGGGCTACGTCAACCAACGCCTGACGCTGGAACGCCGCGCAACGCTGGTGACCCGTCTGTATACGGACAATCCGGATGCGGAGATTGTTCAGCTATGAGCGCTTCCACCCTTTCGCGCTATCACGCCGCAGCCGTCGCGAAGGATCGTGACGGCGTGCTTGCCTGCATGAGCGACGACATCCAGATGTACAGCCCCACCAAGTCGCGCCCGTTTGCCGGCAAGAGCATGATTGGCTTTCTGTTCCCGCACTTGTTTGACGTGCTGGAAGAGTTTCGCTTCACCGAGACGGTCGCGGCGGAGAAAACCGCAGTGATTTTTTTTGAATGCAAGATCGGCGGGCGCCGCGCGGAAGGCTGCGATGTGCTGCGCTTCAACGAAGCCGGACTGATTGATGATTTCCGCGTTCTGATCCGGCCGCTGCCGGCGGTGGCGGCGCTGAACGATATCATGGGCGCACGGCTCGCCGCGGCGATGGCCGCCGGCGAGATCGCCGCAACGGGCTAATCCATGGCTGAGCTTGATCCGAAAGTCCGCACGCTGCTTGACCTCATGGCGCAAATGGGCGATCCGCCCTTGAGCGAAACCACGCCGCAAGACTTGCGCGAACGCCGCGCGCGCGGGCGCGATCTGGTCAATGCGCCGACAGAACCGATCCCGATGGTGCGCGACGTCGTCGTCGCTGGCGGGGCCGGGTCGTTGAAGGCGCGGCTCTATGACATCGAAGATGGGCTTGAGCGGCCAACGCTGGTTTACTTCCATGGCGGCGGCTTTGTGTTTGGCGATCTGGAAAGCCATGATCCGCTGTGCCGGCGCCTGGCCCATGATGGGCGGATGCGGGTGATTGCCGTCGATTATCGCCTGGCGCCGGAAGCGCCATTTCCGGCCGCGGTCGACGACGCGATCGCGGCATTTGCCGATATTGCCGCACACCCTGAGCGGTTTGGCGCCGATCCCGCGCGCCTGGCTGTGGGCGGCGACAGCGCCGGCGCCAATCTCGCCATCAATGTTGCGCGCGCGTCCGCGCGCGCTGGCCGCGCCGATGTGGCGTTCCAGCTGCTGATCTATCCAGTGACGCAACAAGGCGCCGACACGCCATCGCGAGCGGAATTCGCGGAAGGCTATTTCCTCACCCGCGAAGGAATCGACTGGTTCCAGAGATACTATCTTGGCGACACGTTCGATCTGAACGACCCGCGCATTTCGCCGCTCAACGCCGAAGTGCCGCGTGGCACGGCGCCGGCGCTGGTCATCACCGCTGGCTTTGATCCGCTTGTCGACGAAGGCAAGGCCTATGCCGACAAGCTCACCGCGAGCGGCGTGCCAACCGCCTATGTCGATTATCCGCGCCAGGTGCATGGCTTTGTCTCTTTCACCGCGTTTTCTGAAGACGCGATTGAAGCCATCGCCCACGCCGCCCGCGCGGTGCGCAGCGCTTTGGGATGAACGTGCGTGTTCAACTTTGATCCGTCCTGGAAGGATCTGCTCGCCGGCAAAGGACTGAAGCCGATCGATTGGCGCGCGCCGATCAGCGAGGTGCGCAAGGCGTTCTGGCGCACGATGCACACAATCGAGGCCGACGCCCCGGTGATGCTGGAAACCCGCGCTCTCACCGTCGATGGCGCAGAAGGGCCGCTGCCGGCGCGGCTTTATGTGCCCTATGCGGCAGGGGTGGCGTCGCCGGGTTTGGTGTTCTTCCACGGCGGCGGATTCATGGTCGGCGACCTCGACAGCCATGAAATGTTGTGCCGGCGCCTGGCGGATGCCGCGCGCATCCGTGTGCTCAGCATCGCCTATCGTCTGGCGCCGGAGCACAAGTTTCCCGCCGCACCAGAAGATTGCATCGCCGCGACGCGCTGGGCGTTTGACCACGCCGATAGCATCGGCTTTCTGCCCGCGCGCATCGGCGTGGGCGGTGACAGCGCCGGCGGCAATCTTGCAGCGGTCGTTGCCCATGCATTTAAACAGAGCAGCGATAGCCGTCTAAGGACGCAGCTGCTGATCTATCCGTGCACGCAGTTCTTGGTGATGACGCCCTCACAGATCAGTTTTGCGCAAGCCTATGCAGTGACGCAGCGCGCGCAGGATTGGTTCGTTGACGCCTATCTCGGCGCTAAGGAGAATGCCCATGATTGGCGCGCCTCGCCCTTGATCGCGACAGACTTCACCGGCCTGCCGCCGGCCATGGTCGTCACCGCGGGCCTTGATCCGCTGCTCGATGAAGGCAAAGCCTATAGCGACAAGCTGGCGGCCAGCGGTGTAGCGACGCTGTATCGTCCGTATCCGGAGCAAGTGCATGGCTTCTTCAATATGACTGCGATTTCCAAGGTGGCGCGCGGCGCGATTGAAGACTGCGCGGCATGGCTGGCAAAAACCTTGTGAAGCCTTGCGCTCATTTGGTTTCACACAGCGAACCGCGACAACGCATGGCGCCCCCTTCACCCCACCGCTCAAAACATGGCCGCAAACACAATACCTCCCGTTATCAGCCTTGCCCGCGCCGACACCGCCCGCGACATCGCCGCCGTGCAGGACCTGTTTTGCGAGTATGTTTTCCGCATTGGGCGCGAGTTGAATATCAGCGTCGGCTACCAGGACTGGGAAGGCGAGATGGCGGCATTTCCCGATCGCTATCTGTTTCTGCTGCTCGCCAAGGTCGATGACGCGCCGGCCGCGGCGGTGGCACTGAAACGGCTCAATGAAACCGAATGCGAGATGAAACGGTTGTATTGCCGCGACGCGTTTCGCGGCCTGGGGCTGGCGCGGCGCTTATCGGAACGACTGATCATCGAAGCGCGCGCGCTGGGCTTTGGCGCCATGCGCCTAGACACGCACGTTTCGATGACGCCCGCCATCACACTCTATGAAAGCCTCGGCTTCACGCCAAGCACGCCGCACAATACGCCCGGAAATGACGGCACGCTGTTCTTCGCGAAAGCCTTGTGAACGGGGATGTCAGCCCCAGAATCGCTCGTCGGCAAATCCGATCAAGCCGCCCTGCGCGACCAAGCCGCCTGGCCGATCTTCGCTGAGCCAAAGCGGCCCATCGAGATCCACATAATCAGCGCCGCCGGCCAGCAGAAAGGCCGGCGCGATAGCCAGAGAACTGCACACCATGCAGCCGATCATGACGCGAAAACCAGCCGTCCGCGCCGCCAGCAACAAGCAATGCGCTTCGGTTAAACCGCCGGCCTTGTCGAGTTTGATATTGACGATCTGGTAGCGCCCGGCGAGCGCCTCGAGGTCGGCCAGCGTGTGAACGCTTTCATCGGCGCACAGTTCAATCCCGCCGCGATAGGCGGCCAACGCTTCGTCTTCGCCGGAAGGCAGTGGTTGCTCGACAAATGCGACCTGCGCGGCGCGCAGCGTTTCGGTATGGGCGATAAGGTCGTCGATCCGCCACCCTTCGTTTGGGTCAATGATCAAGCGGGCGGTGGGCGCCGCCGCCCGCACAGCCTGCAAGCGCTCTTTTACCAGATGTGCGTCGAGCTTGACCTTGAGCAGCGGCGCCTCAAGCTTGGCGGCTGCCTCGCCCATCTGGGCAGGCGTATCGAGGCTAATGGTCAAAGCGGTGGCCAATTGGCGCGGGGCGGCAAGGCCGATCCGTTCGGTGACCCGCTGGCCGGTGAGCGCTGCTTCCAAATCCCACAGTGCGCAATCCAGCGCGTTGCGCGCCGCGCCGGGCGCCAGAAGCCGGGCTAGCGCCGCCCGATCGGCGCCGGCTTCGATCGCGGCGGCAACGCTGCTGATTTTTGCAGCGACGCTGGCGGGCGTCTCGTCATAGCGGCCATAAGGCACAGCCTCGCCGCGGCCGGTGGCGCCCTGTTCGTGCAGCGTGACGGAAATGACCTCGGCTGCGGTTTTCACCCCGCGCGAAATCCGAAACGGCCGCGCCAGAGGCCAAGACTCGATGCCGACCTTAAGCGACCGCCCCATGCCCCTCCCCTATGCCTTCAGCTTGTAGCCTGCGCGCAGCATCATCCAAGCCGCCAGACACAGGCCCGCCGCCAGCACAAACGCGCCAAACGCGGAAACCCACACAGGCCCGTCGGCATGACCGACAAAGCCAAAGCGGAACCCGTCGATCAAGAAGAACACCGGATTATAGTGGCCGATGGTTTTCAGAGGCTCCGGCAGGGTGTCGATCGAATAGAATGTGCCGGACAAAAAGGTCAGCGGCGTGACCACGAAATTGGTCACCGCAGCAAGGTGATCAAACTTGTCGGACCAGATGCCGCCGATCAGGCCGATGGCCCCGAAAATGGTCGCCGCCATCGCCGCGAAATAGAACGCGATCAGCGGGTGCTGCGGCCACACATGGGCGAGCGGCGACAGGATGATCAGGCCGACCAACCCGACCAGAAGCCCGCGCACGACCGCGCCAAGGATAAAGGCGATGGTCAATTCCAGCGCCGACAACGGCGGCATGAGGAAATCGACCGAATTGCCCTGCACCTTGGCGATGACCAAAGACGACGAAGCATTGGCGAAAGCATTGTTCAAGATCGCCATCATCAAAAGCCCAGGGGCCAAGAAGTCGGCATAAGGCACACCTGGGAACGGCGAAGGATTGGCCCGCATTGCCAGCTTGAACACGAGCAGAAAAAGCACGGTGGACACCAGCGGCGCCACGATGGTTTGCGCCGAAACCTTCAGGAAGCGCTGGATTTCGCGCTGCAGCAGGGTTTGGAGTCCAATCCAGTTGACCGCGCCATAGCGACGAATCACTGGGGTCAGGGAGTTATTCACTGATCATGCACCTGTCGTTCAGAACTTCATGATGAATTCACGAGTTTTTAAGGTTTACGCAAGCGCCGGAGCCCTTAACACACCCGAACCCCCGGCGGGGGCAAGGGCCAATTGAGAAGAACCCGACCTCCGCCGCGAATCAAGAGCTAGTGGCCCTATGTCCCTGTGGATCGTTTTGACGCATGGGGTTGTGGTCGCCAACTCGCCGGGGTACTATAGCTAGCGCCTGAAGGGACCGATCTGAGTCGCCGGGGCCTAGATGTTGTGGGCTTGCGCCGCCGTCCCGGCAGCGCTGAAAACATAGGGGCTGAATATGGGTTGGACTGACGAACGCGTCGCCATCTTGAAAAATCTCTGGGCGGAAGGCCTCTCGGCCAGCCAAATCGCCAAGCAATTGGGCGGTGGCGTCACCCGCAACGCGGTCATCGGCAAGGTGCACCGCCTGGGCCTCGCCGGCCGGGCAACACCCTCGCGGCCGGCCAAGCGTCCAGTGCGCCTGTCGCGACCGCGCACCGCGATCACCAACACGACCGCGCCGCGGGCGGCGCGCCCATCGGGCGCTCCACAGCCGAGCTATCTGCAGGTCGTCAAGCCGCAGCTGGAGCCACTGCGCCGTGAAGACGGCTCGACCACTTCGGTGCTCAATCTCAACGACCGCACTTGCCGCTGGCCGATCGGCGACCCGGCGGAGCAGAATTTCGCCTTCTGCGGCCGCGGCTCCGGCGCCAATGGGCCCTATTGCACAGACCATTCGCGGATGGCCTACCAGGCTCAACCGCAGAAAAAGAAGCGCGCCTTTGGCGAGCCCGACGAATTGCGCCGGATGCTGCGCTTGGCGTCGTCGATGTAAGCGGCGCGCCACGCTGAAAACACAAAGCCCGCCTGGCGTCAGGCGGGCTTTTTTGTGATGGCGCGGAGCGCGTTACTGCCCCTCAACATCGAACGCATAGCCGGCAGAGCGCACGGTGCGAATCGGATCGCCATCGGTTTCTTTGTTCAGCGCGCGGCGCAAACGCCCGATATGAACATCAACCGTGCGCGCCTCGACATAAACATCCGAGCCCCACACCGCATCGAGCAATTGTTCGCGCGAAAAGACCCGGCCGGGATGCTGCATCAGATAGTCCAGCAAGCGGAATTCGGTTGGCCCCAAATGCACTTCTTGGCCGGCGCGCCGCACGCGATGGGCGGCGCGGTCAATGACGATATCGCCGCACGTCACCTTGTCCTCCGCGAGGGCCGGGCGAATGCGGCGCAGCACGGCGCGGATGCGGGCCAAAAGCTCGTTCATCGAGAACGGCTTGGTGATGTAATCGTCGGCGCCCTGATCGAGACCGCGGATGCGTTCGCTTTCTTCGCCGCGCGCGGTGAGCATCAGGATCGGCGTGTTGCGATTTTCCGCCCGCGACCGCAGACGGCGGCAGACTTCAATGCCGGGTACTCTCGGCAACATCCAATCGAGCAAGATCAGGTCCGGCTTGCCTTCTTCGGCCAGGATCAGGCCGTCGTCGCCGTCGCGCGCGACGCTGACGCGATAGCCTTCTTTCTCCAAATTGTACTTCAACAGCAAAGCCAGGGATTCTTCGTCTTCGACGACCAGGACATGCGGGGTCATCAGAGGCTCCCTGCGCTCATTCGGTGAGAGAATCAAACTCATCGCCCTTAGGGCGATCGCGGCCGATTTCTTCGCCGCTAATCAGGTAATGCACGATCTCAGCAATATTGGTGCAGTGGTCGCCGATCCGTTCCACATTCTTGGCCACGAACAGAAGATGCGTGCAGGGCGTGATGTTGCGCACATCTTCCATCATGTAAGTGAGCAACTCGCGGAACAGACTGTTGTAATGGCTGTCGAGTTCTTCATCGCGCCGCCACACTGCAAGGGCTGCAGTAATGTCGCGCTGGCTGTAGGCGTCCAGCACGTGATTAAGCAGCTCCGAAGCGATCCGCCCCATGCGCTCAATCGTGCGGGTCAGCTCAATCGGCTCATTGCGGTTGAGCACCAGGGTGCGCTTGGAAATGCTCTTGGCGAGATCGCCCACCCGCTCCAACTCGCCCGCCATTTTGAAGGCGGCGAGCACCTCGCGCAGATCATTGGCCATTGGTTGGCGCAGCGCGAGAAGCTTCGTGGCCTGGCGTTCAATGCTGAGCTGGGCTTCATCGGCGCGCAAATCGCGTTCGATGACGGCCTGCGCCAAGGCCGTGTCGCGCCGCCCGATTGCGGTCAGCGCGTCCGTCACCTGCGTTTCCACGATGCCGCCCATCCGCGCCACGGCGCTGGTCAGATCATCGATCGCTTCACCGAAGGCCCTAACAATATGGTCGCTCATTCGGCCTTCGCCTCAAGGTCCAACCGATCAGCCGAAGCGACCGGTTATGTAATCCTGCGTGCGGCTGTCGCGCGGATTGGTGAAGATTTCTTCCGTGGCGCCGGTTTCGACGAGTTTGCCAAGGTGAAAGAAGGCCGTTTTCTGCGACACCCGCGCGGCCTGCGCCATCGAGTGGGTGACGATAATGATGCAATAGTTTTCGCGCAATTCGTCGATCAGCTCTTCGATGCGGGCGGTTGCGATCGGGTCAAGCGCCGAGCACGGCTCGTCCATCAGGATGATGTCGGGGTTGACCGCCACGGCCCGGGCGATCACCAGGCGCTGCTGCTGGCCACCGCTGAGACCCGTACCCATGCCGATCAAGCGGTCCTTGACTTCTTCCCACAAGCCGGCGCGACGCAGCGACTTCTCAACGATCACATCCATATCCGCCTTGGACTTGGCCATGCCATGGATGCGCGGGCCATAGGCCACATTCTCATATATAGACTTAGGAAACGGGTTTGGCTTCTGAAACACCATTCCAACCCGGGCGCGCAGCACCACCGGATCGACATTGCGGGCATACACATCAGCGCCTTCGACATCGATGCGGCCTTCAACGCGGCACCCGTCAATCAAATCATTCATCCGATTGATGCAGCGCAAAAAGGTGGTTTTGCCGCAGCCGGACGGCCCAATAAACGCCGTCACGGCGCGATCCGGGATATCGATCGACACCTCATACAGCGCTTGTTTCTCGCCGTAAAAGACGTTCACTTGATGCGCGTGCACCTTGGTGGCCTTGGTCGCGAGAATGCCGGCGCCGCCTGGGGTCACCGTTGGCGCCGTCATTTGAAGGCCCTGGTGCGCGCTGACGGCGCCACGTTCATCCGCCATGTTGGCTCCGTTTTCCCTGATCGTCACAGGCAGACCGCTTGCATCCCGCCCAGCCACACATGCCAGCCCCCACACCCAGCCCTATAGGACGGTTCAGTGACAGTATCATGAAACAGGCTGCGGCCGGGCGATCGCCTGCTTGACGGGCAGCTTCTCAATCAGCACGCAGAACGCTGAGCCTTTGCCGGGAATGCTCTCGACCATGAAGCCGCCGCGGTGGCGATTAACGATGTGCTTCACAATCGCCAGTCCAAGCCCAGTGCCGCTGCGTTCGGGATTGTCGTCGCGCTCGACGCGGTAGAACCGCTCTGACAGGCGCGGCAAATACCGCCGTTCGATCCCGACGCCATTGTCCTCCACGCGCAAGAATGCAAACCGCCGCGATTGGCTTGGCGGCGGCGTCAACAACGAGGATCGCCCCGCCCCTTCCCAGCGCCGGCCGGCGAAATCGGCGGCGTCGTCGCGCAATCCGCCGAGCCCGACCACGACCCGCACCAGCCCGCCGCGCGGCGAATACTTGATCGCGTTGTCGACCAGATTTTGCGCCACTTGCACGAGCTGAAACCGATCGCCAAGCACGACCGGACCGATCTCGCCTTCCAGCACGGCTTCAACCTGCACGCCGCGCTCATCAGCCAGCGGACGCACCGCGCCAGCGGCTTCCTGGGCCACCGCCCAAAGCTCGGAAGCTTCCGTCGGCGGCACATGCTCGTTCAGTTCGATTTTCGACAAGGACAAAAGGTCATCGATCAGCCGCTTCATGCGCAAAATCTGCGCCTGCATCATGCCCATGAATTGCGCCTGGGCGACGGGATCGCCTTTGGCGTGGCCGGACAAGGTTTCGATCAGCAGCAGCAAGGCGGCAATCGGCGTGCGCAGTTCATGTGAAGCGTTGGCGAGAAAATCGGCCCGCATCCGCTCGGTGGCGATCAACTGAGTCTGATTGTGGAACACCATCAGGGCTGCGTTCTGACCGCCCCAAGCCACCGGAGCGATATAAGCTTTGAAGTGCTCCTCAACCGGGCTCGCGCTTTCATAAAACACCGTCTGGCTGGCGCCGTCCTGCACGGCGGCGTCGGCCGCATCGAGCAGTTCCGGGCGGCGCAGAATAGCCGCGAGTTTGAGGCCATCGGCCTCAAACTTCAGCTGCGCGCGCGCCGCGCTGTTGGCCCCAGCAATTCGGCCCTCCCGATCAATCAACAGCGCCGGATCGGGCATCGCTTCCAGCAGCGGGGCAAGAGCGTTGAACCCAAGCGTCCGCTCGACCGGCGCCGGCGCCACTGCGACCGGGACTGCTGGCCGCGGCCGCGGAACCAGCGCCAATACTGCCGCCGCCGCAGCGCAGCCGATCGCCGGCCAAATCAGCCCCGCCAATACGGCCGCCGCGGCGGCCAACGCACAACCAGCCGCCGCAACAGGGGTTGCAGCAGCAAGCCCGGCGAGAAGCGGCTGAAAGCGGGCGGCGATCGACATCGGGCATGGCTCTGAGGCCAAGGCAGAGCGCGGTCAAGCGCAAGCCGCTTTCGCGCGATTGTCACAGATTATTGTTTCTCGATATTGAAAGCTTGACTGCCAATTCCTCCAGGCGCATCGGGAAACCAATCCGGCCTGCGTGCCGGAAACGCTTGAGGGAGCAGCCATGCAGCGTCGTCAGTTTCTCGTTTCCGCGGCCGCCATTGGGGCATATGCCGGATTGGCCGCCGCAGCCGAAAAGGCAGGTCCTCTGGCCAGCGCGATCCCGGCCAAATCAGGCGCCCAGATCCAGCCCTGGGGCTATGACCTCACTGCCCTCGACCGCGCCTACAAACCCGGCGACGACTTCTTCCGCTTCAGCGGCAATGGCTGGCTCAAGCGCACGCCGATGCCGGCCGACCGCACCCGTTGGGGCACCTTCGACATCCTCGGCGCGAAGTCGGAAAGCGACGTCAAAGCGATCATCGAAGATCTTGCCGCCAAGCCCGGCAAGTCTGGCGCCGAGCAACAAATCGGCGATTTCTACGCCACGTTCCTCAATCAAGACGCGATCACCAAAGCTGGCCTTGCGCCGGTGCGCGGGGTCATGAAAAGCATCGCCGCCGCCAAGACCCATGACGATATTGCCGTCATCATGGCGCGCCCGGACGTCCCGGTCAGCGGCCCGCTCGGCGCCGGCATCAGCCTCGATAGCAAGAACCCGGACCGCTATATCGTTTGGCTCAGCCATGGCGGCCTGGCATTGCCGGACCGCGAATATTATCTCAAGGACACGCCCGAGTTTCGCGATATTCTCACCAAATACGCCGTCCATATCGAAACCATGATCGGCTTGGCCAAGCAGCCGGACGGAAAAGCCGCGGCGGCCAAAATCCTCGCTTTGGAAACCGAAATCGCCAAGTTGCATTGGACCCGCGCCGAGCGCCGTGAACGCGACAAAACCTATAATCTGCGCACCAAAGCCGAATTGATCGCTTTGGCGCCGGATTATCCCTGGCAGACGTCGCTCAAGGCCGCCGGCCTCGACAAAGAAGACGCTTTCATCGTCAGCCAACTCAGTGCGTTTGCGCCGCTCGCCACGCTGTTCAAATCAACGCCGGTGGAGACCTGGAAGGCCTATCTCACCTATCATTTCCTGCGCGCCAACGCATCGGTTCTGCCCAAGCCGATCGACGACGAAAGCTTTGCTTTCTTCGGCACGATCCTCAACGGCCAAACCGAACAACGCCCGCGCTGGAAGCGCGCCGTTGACGCCACAAATGGCGCCCTCGGCGAAGCCATCGGCCAGATTTATGTCGCGCGGCATTTCTCCGCCGAAAGCAAAGCCGCGATGGTGCAATTGGTGGAAAACATCCGCAAAGCCTATGCCGAGCGGATCGACACTTTGCCATGGATGACAGCGGAAACAAAAGTGGTGGCGCGCGAAAAGCTCGCCGCGTTCCGCGTGAAGGTTGGTTATCCGGACAAATGGAAGGATTATTCCAGCCTGCAGGTCAAACGCGGCGACGCTTACGGCAACAGCGTGCGCGCCAATATCTGGGAATACGAATTTGACCGCAAACGACTCGGCCAAAAGACCGATCGAGACGAATGGGGCATGACGCCGCAAACGGTGAACGCTTATTACAATCCGACATTCAACGAGATCGTATTCCCGGCCGCAATCCTGCAACCGCCGTTTTTTGATCTGAAAGCTGATCCGGCAATCAATTACGGCGCCATTGGCGGCGTGATCGGCCACGAAATGGGCCACGGCTTTGACGATCAAGGCGCAAAGTCTGACGCCCGCGGCGTGCTGCGCAATTGGTGGAACGAAAAAGATGTCGCCGCGTTCAAGGCGCTCGGCGATCGGTTGGCGGCGCAATATGGTCAGTTTGAACCGCTGCCCGGCTTGAAGCTCAATGGCCGGGTGTCGCTGGGCGAAAACATTGGCGACAATGGCGGTCTGCAAGTGGCCTATGACGCCTATCGCATGTCGCTTGCTGGCAAAGAGGCGCCCGTGCTCGATGGCTTCAGCGGCGATCAGCGCTTTTTCCTTGGCTGGGCGCAGGTCTGGTGGGTGCAGATGCGCGAACAGCGGCTGCGCAATCAGGTCATGGTCGGGCCGCACTCGCCGGGCGAATTCCGCGCCATCGGCCCGGTGCGCAATATCGACGCCTGGTACGCCGCATTCAATGTCCAGCCGGGCGACAAAATGTATCTCGCTAAGCCCGATCGTGTGCAGATCTGGTAGGCGACAGCGCCATATCCCTTCCCGCGCTGCGGGGAGGGATATGGCCGATGCTCACCCGGCCGCTTTGACCTTCGCCTTGGCTTTACGCCCACGCCACCAGCGCACCCCCAGCCAAGCCAATGGCCCGCCGACGGCCAGCCATGGCAACAGCGCCGCGACCACATAGATGAGGCTGGCAAAGCCCTGCGCGACAACGCGGAAAAAGTTGTTGAACGCGTCCCCGATCGGCTCGAAGGCGCCGCCGGTGACCGGATTGGGCTTGGTCTCGTAATTGAGCGACAGCCGCGACATCGCCACCCGCGCGCGCATCACCGAAAGCTCGCTTTCCTGGCTGTCGATTTCGCCTTGCACACGGGCCAATTCGCGCTCCGTCTCCAGCAAATCTGACAGCTTGCCGGGCCGATCTTTCAAGAGCTGCTGCAACCGCTCGCGCAGCGTCTTTTGCGCCCGCAGCCGCGCTTCGGTATCGACGATCTGACGGGTGAGGTCTTCGGCCGTGACCGACGCGCCTTTGATCCGCCCATCGGCGGCTTTGGCCTGGCTGGCCAAACCGTCGCGAAAGCCTTGCAACCATTTTGGCTCCGCGCGCAGCTCCAATTGGGCGCTGACGTCATCGGGTCCGTTGGAATTGGTCGACGCACCGAGCACCTGGCAAAGCTGCGGCCCGGCTTTGCGGCAGGCCTGTTCGTGGGCCTGTATCAAGGGCTCGACCTTCGGCGCCGGCACCTCGATTTGGGTCGCGTATTGATAAGCCAGATAAGTCGGCTGCGGCGTCAAGATCGGCCCGCCACTGCCGCCGCCGGGCGCCGGGCCGGGCGCCGGGCCGGGCGCCGGAGCGGGCTCCGCGGCGGGCGCCTCCGGGGCGGACTCGGCGGCCATCCGCCCCGCCACCGCTGCCGGGGCGGCCATGTCCATACTCGGCGCCGCCTTCATCGCCGCCTGCTCGCTGCACCCCGCCAGCAGCGCCGCCACAGCTATGCCGGCCATCATCCATGTGCTGCGCATCCGCTGCTCCCATTCTCGCCGCAGGCAGATTACAAGAAAGTAAGGCCGTTCCGGGGCGAACAGCGCTCAGCTCAACCGCCAATCGCTATAGATCGCGGCCAGCAGCTGATCGGTGCGGCGGCGGACCACTTCCGGCGACCAGCTCTGATGGCCGTTGATCTGCTCGGTCAAAGCGCGGATCGGCGCGTCTTTGAAATTGAGATAGATATCGAGCTTCTTGTCGAAGGGTTTGTCGCCAGCTTCGCGGTTCTGCGATTGGGTCAACAATGTCAGATTGCCGATCGAGTTGGTGAACAGATCGCGCAGCGTTTCATCGCGGAAAAGCAAAGCCCAATCGCCGGCTGCGCTGTGCGGCATGATGTGCTCCACCGTTGCGTCAGCGCCAAGATCGAGGGTTTCGCCCAGCGCCGCATTGGCGCGCAACACAATCAGCCGCCGCCGGCTGTGGTCGCGCCGGTAAGGCGTTGTCAGCTTGTTCTTGAGGTCGCGCTGTTCGGCCGCGGTCAGATCAAACACGCCATTGGCGCCAATCAGCCGCTTTGGATCGCGCAAAGCGGCAAAGATGCGGTTTTGCCGCTTGGCCTGATCATGGGCCGGGATAACCGACATCATGCCGGCAAAGGCAAACCGCTCCAGGCGGGCAAACGCTTCCACCACCCGTTCCGGATTGTCGCGATGAATGGCCAGGATCGCGAAAGCCGGGCCGATCCAGAACGTGTCCTTCAGCCAACGCATGATCTTGATGCGGCGATTGATCTCGCCGCTATGGGCGCCAAGCTTGACGTCGCCCAGCCGAACTTCCTTGAATCCCGCCACCAATGCCGGCAGGTCGATATCAAGGAACCGGCGGGCGTCGATGGTGTCCAGCACCAGATTGCGGAACTGCTTGATGTCGGCGGCTTCCACCACTGCCCCGGCCACGATCGATGGCACGACCGCCAGCAGCGTCTCCATCCCGCGGGGCCCGAGATCATTGACCCACTCGTCCCATTTGGCGGCGACCGCATCGGCTTCGACGTCGCTCAGATCGGCGCGCGCAAACAATTCCGCTTTGGCAAGATCGGCGGTGGTCAGATCCATGCCGGTTTCATTGAGCACCGCAAACATGCGCGGCGCTTCATCGCGGTCTTCGATCTCCAACAGATTGAACACAGCGCCAGTGCGAATAAAGCGAGCAAAGCCAGCTATCTGATCGGGGCCGGCCGCGTCCAGCGCTGCCTCAATCGCGCGAGCGGCGTCGACCATTTTGGCCTGTGGCGGCGGCCGCGTCAGGTCTTCGGCAAGCCGAGCGAGGTTCGCCATCTGGCCGGACGCGTGAACATAGGCGGCCATGAATTCCGTATCTGCAGGGCGCAAACTCAAACGCGGCCCGTTTGGCGTTGCGATCAGCGCTTCCAGCGCGGTTCGATCGTCCCCGCCCAGCCGGTCGCGCAGCGCCGCCACCATCAGCGTCAAGGTCGCGATGCGCTGCTGGCCGTCGACAATCTCAGCGACCTCCCCGCCCGGGCTGAAGATCACCACCGCAGTTCCAAGGAAGTAATGGCGTCGGCCCAAACGGAAAGCGTCGAACAGATCTTCAAACAACCGCCCGACTTCATTTTCGGACCAGGAATAGGGTCGCTGAAAGCGCGGCGCCTTCAGCCGCCAGTCGCGGCCGAGCAGCGCAGCCAGCATGAGAATGCTGGATCGCAAACCGGGCAAAGGTTCTTGCCCCATGCGTCCCCTCCTGAACATTTTTGCCGACCTGCCGCCGACGGCGGCGAAGTCGGTGGTTCTGGTTAGGGTGCTGAACGGCCGGCGTGAAGCGCGCGTATTGCCTGACGGCCGAGGTGCAGGGTCGCTGTTGCAGAACTGTCACAGCAAACCTAGCCCCAACCCGTCGGCGCGGCAGGACGAAGCGCGAACGGCGCCGAAGCGGCGATTTCCACGCCGGACTGGAATCCGAAACCCGCAAAGGCTGGCGCCAGCTTCAACAGCCGCGCCGGGTCGCTGGCGACGAAACGGCGCAACCGGGTCTGACCATCGCCAAGGCTCAACACCTGGCGCACCCGCCGCGCGATCGCCGCCCCGCTATCGACCCAGGCAATCGTGCGCGGGGCCGCCGCTTCCAGTTCCGGGCGCAAAAACGGAAAGTGCGTGCACGACAGCGCCACGACATCAAGCCGATCGCCTCCAGGCGCATTGAACAGGCCCGCAATGGCCGCCTGCACGGCTGCGGGATCGACCACCTCGCCCGCCAGCTTGGCTTCGGCGGCCGCAACCAGCGCCGTGGAGCCGACGCGGATCAGCGTCATCCCCGCGGCATGGTCGGCAATCAGCTGGTGGGTATAGGGCCGTTGGATCGTCGCCGGCGTCGCCAGCACGCCGATCACGCCGGTTCGGCTCGCCGCCGCCGCCGGCTTGATGGGCGGCACCACGCCAACCACAGGAACGCGCAACCGCTCCCGGGTCGCCGCCAGCGCAACCGTGCTGGCGGTGTTGCAGGCAATAACAACGAGGTCAGCGGACAGCTCCCCGACCAGCGCCGCGAGCAGCCGCGGCACGCGATCGATCAGGTCAGCATCGGGGCGCCCGCCATAGGGAAGCCAGGCGAAATCGGCGGCATAGTCGATGTCAATCGGCAGGCCGGCGGCGACCATGGCCTCCACGACGCTCAAACCGCCAATGCCGGAATCGAAGGTGAGCACGCGCGGTTGGGTCATTTGGGGGGCTCCGCCAGTCCATAGAGCGGCGCCCGATCGGGCGAAAACGCCGCCCAGAACCGATCACCAAAGCTGAAATGCCACCATTCGTCCGGCAGGTTTTCAAAGCCGGCTTCGATCATCAGCCAATAAAGCAGCCGACGATTGGCCCGCGCCTCATCGTCTGAGAACGACCAGTCCGCGCCGTTGCGCTCAAACCGATCCGTTGCAGCCAACGCGGACGCATCGTCAAACAGCGCCCCCATCCACAGCGGCTCGCCATCGACGAATGTGATCGTCAAGTCGACCGCCGCCCCAGTGGAATGCGGCGCCGGCGCGTTTGGATCGCTCGTCGGCGCGGCCCAATAGCGCGCGACCTCGGCTTGCAGCGCAGCGCCCGCGAGGTCTGGCCGGCGCGTGCGCAATTCGGCAGGCAGCCAAACGTCGTGAAAGTACGCCTGCACCGCTTGTGGCCGCCAGGCGTCGTACACATGCAACCGCAAGCCTTGCGCCCGCAGCCTTTGGTCGACCACCTGGAGGCGTTCAGCCACGCCGCGCCGCGCCCACAGCGCATCCACCGCGCCGCCGATGACTTGCCAATACGGCGGATTGCGCGGATGGGCGTAATGGTTGCGTCCTTCCACGCCGCAGTCACAAACCTTAACCAGCGGTTCGCCGGCGCCGGCGGCGTCGGGCCCAACGCGTAGCGCCGCCGCTGCAAGGCGCGCTTGATTCGCGGGCGTCATATCCGGCAGCGGCCGGGCGCGCAGTTCAGTTAGGGGTCCAAACATTCCTGTTAGCAATTCGTTTACGACGACGCAGGCATCACTATCCCTGCTAAGAGGCGAGCAACAGTGCTGGCGCGGTGCGATTCGTCCACCGGTCGACGCTAACGGAGAATAACCTGATGCATCCGGTAGGCGCTTCATCCGTCGTCTTTGTGACGCTATCTGGTCTGTTTTGGGGTGGGTGGCTGGTCGGCTCCTCCACGCCGCAGGGCCAGGAAGCGCTCGCCAGGGCTTACGCCATGTACACGGCCCAACAGGCAGGCGACGAGCAAGATTTGTTTGCGCCCAACGCTTTGCGCGCTTTGGTGTGCGGCTCCGGTGCGGGCGTTGGCGAAGGCGCCAAGCCGTGCTTGGCGGTCGCTGCCGCTGGCCGCCTGTTCATCATCGACGCCGGCTCCGGCGCGGCGATGGCGCTCGAGCACAAGGGCGTGCCGCTCGGCCGTCTGGAATCCGTGCTGCTGACCGGCGCCGATCCGGTGCGCGCGGCCGACCTTGATGAGATTTGGGTCAATGCGGCCTCTTCGCGCGGCGACAAGCTGTTGCCGGTCTATGGCCCGACCGATAGCCACGACATCGTCAATGGCTTGAACATCGCGTTGAAAGCGCAAGGCGCCAAAGGCGGCCTGCAACCCTGGGCTCCGGCGCCGGAGCCGGGCGTGCCGGTTGTGGTGTTTGAGAAAGACGGCCTGACCGTCAGCGCGTTCACCACGCAAGAAGACGCCTTCACCGGCCGGGTCGGCTACCGCTTCGATTATCGCGGCCGCTCCCTCGTCATCGCCGGCGACGGCCGCGCCGAATGGGCCAACGCCGCCACCGGCGCCGATGTGGTGCTGCACGGAGCGCAAACCGAATTGTTCGCAAAGCTGCATGACCAGAATGGCCAACCGACGCCCTATCAGGTCGCTTCCGCGGCCAAGAAGGCCGGCGCTGGCATGCTGGTGCTCACCGGCGTCGATCCCAATCCGATGATCTCGGAATTCCAGGTTCGCGAAGCCCGCGAAAGCGGCTTGCGTGACGTCATCGCCGGCAAGATGGGGCTGCTGATTGAGCTGCCGCTGAACGGCGACAAAAGCGAAGTCAACGTCCGCCCGCTGTAACCCTTACTGCCGGCAGACCAGAGCGCCGCGGGCTGTTCGCCCGCGGCGTTTTGCGTTTGAAGGTCAGACGGGGCGACGGAATAGCGCTGCGGTCGCGTTGAGGCGATGAGAGATCGCAACGGAGCCGCCCATGTCGCTTGCAGAAGCCGCCCTCGCCGCAGGCCGCTTTGGCTTTGGCGCCCGGCCGGGCGAATTGGCCAAGATCGGCGCCGATCCCCGCGGCTGGATCAAGGCCCAGCTGGACCCCGAAAGCACGCCGCCGCCAGCAATCGCGGCGTTGCCGGCAACAGAAGATGATCTGCTCGCGTTTGGCCGTTGGCTTGCCCAGCGCCGGGCGAAGAACGCCAGCGCTGAAGAGATTGAGCGGCAGGCGATGCGCGCGGGCGTTTCGCAACAGGCGCTCAAACAACTCGCGGTCGAAGACGATTTCCGCACCGCCTTTCGCGAGCGCGCCGTGCGCGCCATTCAGGCCCGCCTGACCACCGCGATCAGCACGCCGCGCCCGGTTTATGAGCGCCTGGTGCATTTCTGGTCCAACCATTTCACGGTGTCGGCGGCAAAGCCCGTCGCAACCGCGTTGCCGCCCTCGTTCGAGCGTGAGGTCGTGCGCCCGCGCGCGACCGGGCGCTTTGGCGATATGCTGCTGGCGTCAAGCCAACATCCCGGCATGTTGGTCTATCTCGATAATTGGCTGTCGGTGGGTCCGAACTCGGACTATGCGAAATCCGGCGATCGCCGCCCGATCGCGTCCGGCCAGGGCCGCCCGCGCGGACAAAACGAAAACCTCGCCCGCGAAATTCTTGAGCTGCACACCATGGGCGTTGGCTCCGGCTATACCCAGGCCGATGTGCAAGCGCTGGCGGCCATGATCACCGGCTGGACGTTCGAGCGCCCGACTCTGAAGGACTTCGTCTCCGACGCGCCGGGAACGCGCAGCGGTCCGCAGCTGTTCAAGTTCGAACCGCGCACGCATGAGCCAGGCCCAAAAACCCTGCTCGCCAAGAGCTATGCCCAGGATGGTCGCGGCCAGGGCGAAACAGCGCTGCGCGACATCGCCCGCCAGCCCGCCACCGCGCGCTTTATCGCAACCAAGCTCTGCCGCCACTATATTGCCGATGCGCCGCCGCCGGCGGCTGTGGCGCGCGTCGCCGAGGCTTTCCAGCGCAGCGACGGCGATCTGCGCACAACGATGATCGCTGTCATCGACAGCCCGGAAACCTGGGCCCAGCCACTGGCCAAATTCAAGCGGCCAGAGGAATATGCGATCAGCGTGTCGCGGGCCTTGAACCTGAGCAACTTGCCGCCTGGCGCGGCCCAACCCATCGTGGCGATGGGTCAGCGGACCTATGCCGCGCCGGGCCCGGACGGCTGGTCTGACCAGGAGGCGCAATGGCTGTCGTCGGACCTTTTGTGGAAACGCATTGAGTTCGCCCAAGCGATCGCCGCGCGCACCGCCCGCGCCGATCTCAATCCCTTGGCGTTGGGCGAGACCGTTCTTGGGCCCCGGCTCTGCGACGCCACCCGCCAAGCCGTTGCTCGCGCCCAAAGCCCGGTGCAAGCGCTTGCGCTATTGCTTGCTTCGCCTGAATTTCAACGCCGGTGACCGCTATGACCCTGACTCGACGCCAAACCTTGTTCTCCGCCGCCCTCGGCGCGGCCAGCTTCTCGATCCCGGCCTTCGCGGCCGGGCGCGGCCAAAGCGGGAAACGCCTGGTCGTCATCATTTTGCGCGGCGGCCTTGATGGCCTGGCCGCCGCCCCGCCGCTCGGCGATCCCGCGCATGAGGCCGCGCGCAAAGGTCTGGCGCTCTCCGCTGCCGGTGAGCGCGCCGCGCTCAAGCTCGGCGGCGATTTCGGCCTGCATCCGGCGTTGGCGACTTTCGCGCAGCTTTTCGCCGCCAAGCAGCTGACGCTGATCCACGCCGCCGGCACGCCGTATCGCGAGCGCTCACATTTCGACGCGCAGAACGTGCTTGAAACCGGCGCTGGCGCGCCAAATGCCCGCGCCACCGGCTGGCTCAATGCCGCTCTGGCCGGCTTGCCGCAAGCCAGCGCCGCCAGCCGCAAAGAACTTGCCATCGCCATGGCCCAGCAGGCGCCCCTGATCCTGCGTGGGGCCGCACCTGCTGCAACCTGGTCACCCTCGCCCCTGCCGGACGCCGACGCCGACACGGTGATGCGCCTGATGGACCTCTACAGCGCCCGCGATCCTGGCTTGGCCAAGGCGCTGGCCGGCGCACAAGAAGCCAATATGCTGGCCGAAGGGGCCGGCGCGGCCGGCGCCAGCGGCGCGTTTGCCAGCCTTGCCCAAACCGCCGCGAAATTCCTGAAGCAGCCGGACGGGCCGATCGCGGCGGTGCTGGAACTCAGCGGCTGGGACACCCACGCCAATCAGCAGCCGATGCAAGGCGCGCTTGCCCGCAGCCTGACCCAGCTCGATGGCGGGGTCGCAGCGTTGCAGGCCGAACTGGGGCCGGCGTGGCGCGATACCGTTTTGGTGGTGGCGACGGAGTTCGGCCGCACGGTTGCGATGAACGGCACCCGCGGCACCGATCACGGATCCGGAGCGGCGGCCTTCCTGCTCGGTGGGGCGGTGGCTGGCGGCAAAGTGGTGGCCGATTGGCCGGGCCTGGCGCCCGGTCAGCTCAATGAGGGCCGCGATCTGCGCATCACAACCGATCTGTTCGGCGTGCTGAAAGGCGTACTCAGCGACCATATGGGCGTTGCACGCGCCATACTGGACGGCCAAGTGTTCCCGCAAAGCATCGCCGCGCCGCCTCGCAGCGGCCTTATTCTCGCGTAGAAGACTGGGCGGTCGCGGCTCGGCGCGGCAAGGTCTGGACCATCCCATGTTCGCGAAATGCTTGTTGTTGATCGCCGCGCTCCTGGCTGCGCCCGCCGCACTGGCGCAAACCGCGCCGGCCAAGGCTGAAGAGCTGGTGCTGGAGTTTGACGGCGGCGCTTATGGCGTCATTCCGCTGGGTAAGGCGAGCATTCGCATGCGCATGGACGCCGCCGCCTATCGCGCCTCCGGCAGCATCGAATCGGGCGGGCTGGCGGCCTTGTTTGACCGCACGCTGTTGTCGGCGCAGTCGAGCGGCGCCGCCAATGGCATGGCCTGGCGGCAATTCAATCTCGACCATTCTTACGCCCGCAAGCGCCGCGTAACATTCCTGGAAAATGGCCCCGGTGGGGTGACTGGCCTCATCACGCCGATGTTCACCAATCCCGGCGAATTTCCGCCGACGCCTACGCAAAAAGCCGCTGCCCGCGACCCTCTGTCCACACTCGCCGCCATGGCCGCACAGGTCGCAGCGACGGGCGCGTGCGACGGCGTCTTCCCAACCTTTGACGGCCGATTTCTTTACAACCTCACCCTGACCCGCGAAGGCGTTGGCCGCATGCGCGCCGAAGGTTTCGACGGTCCAGTGCTGAAGTGCAAGATGCGCTACCAGCCGGTTGCAGGTTATCGCGCCGGCACCGATATCGCCCGACGCATTCCGCAGGGCGAGATCTGGTTTGGCCGCATTGACGGCGCGCGCTTCGCCCCGCCCGTCAAAGTGTCTGCGCCCTTGCCGCTTGGCGGCGCGGCGATCCGCTTAACCAGCTTGAAGCGGGCCGAAGTCACTGTCGAGACGGCCGAAACGCCGACCGAGGCGGTGCAAACCGCGCGCACGCCCTAGCCGTGCACGCAGCCCGCGGTGCGCGGCAGATAGTCTGCTACATTGCCTGTCTCGTTCTGGAGGTCGCCCCTTGATTCTGGCCAAGCGCGCCATCGCAACCGCTGTTGCCGACGGCGCAATTGTCATCGAGCCATTTGCGCCGGCCCGCCTCAACGCCAACAGTTACACCTTCGCAATCGCCGACGTCTTGTATGAAGTCACAGCGGAAAAAAGCGGCGCTGGCTTCTCCTATGGCTGGCGCGAAATTGGGCTGGAGGCCAGCGGCGATTGGCTTTTGCAAACGGGCCGGCTTTATCTGGCGACCACGCTGGAGCGGCTGGGCAGCGCGCAATATGTGTCGCGCTTAAGTGGGCGGCCCGCGCTCGGCCTGCATGGGCTGTGCGTGCAGGTGACGGCCGATTTGGGTCATCAAGGCGCGCGCCATCGCTGGACGCTGGAGCTGGTCGCTGCTGTTGAGACGCGGCTGCGCCCCGGCCAGCCCGTCGGCCAGATCAGTTTCTGGCGCGCGGACGGGAAAGCCAAACCCTATCAGGGTGTGTTCGGACAATCTGATCATCCCGTTCGTTCCCGCCTGCACACCGAGGTTGCGCCTTGATCCTCACTGGCCCCGCCATAGCCGCCGCAATTGCCGACGGCGGCTTGCAGTTCAGCCCATTTGAGGCTGCTGCATTGAACCCCAACAGCATTGACATCCATCTGGGCGATACGCTGCTGCACGTGGCCAAGAACGCACCCGGCGCTGCGGCCACGCGCCTGCCGCTCGACGCGCAGGGAACATTTCTTGAGCCCGGTCAGCTCTATCTGATCGAAAGCCGCGAGAGTTTTGGCAGCGACACTTTTGTGCCCATGGTGCATGGCAAATCAAACATCGCGCGCGCAGGATTGTTCGTGCACGCCAATGGCGAAATGGTCGATCTCGGCGCCTATGGCCCGTATCAGTTCCAGCTCTTCCCCGTCCTGCCAATCCGGGTATTTGCCGGCATGGCGGTAGCGCAAGTCACGTTCTGGCGCGTGCAGACTTAGGCGGCGCTTCCATCGCACTTCGGCGGCGCGCGCTTGGCCTGAACACCAGGAAACTGCGCGTTGAAATCGCGAAACAGCGCCTTGTGGTCGTCAGGCTGGCGATAGGCCTTCTTCTCGAACGTTTCCGGAATCACATCCACTTCACGCACATCTGCCCATCCCTGCGCCAAGGGATAAGCATAATAGGGAAACTGCGCCGGCACGCCGCGCACAATCACGACGTGAATGGGCACGTCCATGGACCGCGCCGAATAGATCCGGTGCATGCCGTCATTGATGAGCAAAATCTCCTGGCCGTCCGCCTCGCGCGAGACCTCAACGACCGGCGGGATGACAGGGATGAGTTCTTCAGGATGATCGGCAGTGCGCACCATTAGGCCGCCGCGCAATTGGAAGATGTCGACGCCCTGGTGCGCCAACAGCGCCGCGCGCAACGCCTTTGTGCGGGCCACGCCAGACTTCAGCACATAGGTCTGCGCCGGGGACAAATCATCCGTCGCCGTCGCCGGCGCGATCTGCAGCGCCGTTTCTTCATAAATCTTTGGCTGGCCATGCCCGCGCAGGCGCACACTGCGCAGACGCGACAGCAGGTCTTCTTCTGGAAAAACCAAGCATTCGAGAATGCGCATCATCGCCTCTTGCGTTTATGCAGCGCGCGCCGCGCCATCAGCGATCCGATCGGGCAGAAATTCATGAATGCCCGCCAAAGCGATGGTCGGCCGCGCAACCGCGCCATTCACCACGGCCTGGATGTTTTCCACCTCGCGTTCGGCGCGGCGCAGCAGCCAAGCCGTTTGCACTCCACGCGCGATCGCTGGTGCAATGTCTTCACGGTAGGAATCGCCCACCATCATCGCCTCACGAGGCGCGCACCTGGCGCGCGCAAGCGCCAAATCAAACGGAACCGGCGACGGCTTGGCGGCGCCGATTTCAAAGGAATAAATGCGGTTTTCTTTCGCCACCCAGGCATCGAGCCTTGGCCCAAGCGCCTCCATGGCGGCGAGCTGATACGGCAACCAGATGTTGGAGATCAGGCACAACGTGGCGCCCGTTTCGGCCCACGCCGCCAGGCTTTCCAAAGCGCCTTCGATGGCGCGCGCTTCGCCAAGCTGGCTGTTCCAGATGTCAAACACCGCTGCGCGAATGGTGGCGGGCGGGGCTTGGATGTTGAGCCCCAGCACGTGCTGGATAACCGCCTCCGGCGTGCGGAAATCGGTCGTCATCAGTGTGGCGTTGAGAGCTGCCTTCGTCGCCGCATCAAATCCGAGCCGCGCGGCAAGGCGCGAAGCCACGCCACTGCCTGGCCCTGTTACCAGGGTGGAGCCGATATCAAAAAATACGGCCTTCATGCGCCGCGCTCGCTGGCGATGCGGCTACCGGTCGCGCCCGATTGGCCGGCATATTTGGCGTCTGCGCGGGCCGAATAGGAGCGCACGGCCGGCGAAGTCAGCGGCTCAAAGGCAATGGCGCACACCGCCATTCCTGGCCGCAATCCGAGCGGAAGACGCCCGCAATTATAGAATTCCAACACCAGTTCGCCTTGCCAGCCCGGATCAACAAAATGCGCCGTGGAATGCACCATCAAGCCAAGCCGCGCCAGCGATGAACGGCCATTGATCGTGCCGCACAAATCGTCAGCCAGCTCCACCCGCTCCAGCGTGGCGCCCAACACCAATTCGCCGGGATGCAGGTAAAACACATCATCCGCATCAAGCGTAATTTCATCCGACATCGTGCGCGCGATTGCGCGCTGGATGTCAGCGCGTGATGTGCCAAGATCGATGTGAGACTCTGTGTGCATCGAAAACACGCGAAACTTAGGCCCCAGGCGCAAATCAACGCTGGCGCCATTGATCGCGGTATCGGCCGGCTCCGGGCCGATCTTGATCCGCCCGGTGCGCATTGCCGCGAGAATATCGGTGTCAGACAGCTTCATCGTCAGCTCGCGGGCTTGGCGGCGGCGCCGCGTTGGGAGGTTTTCAACTTCGCCTCGTGACGGGCCAATTCGCGGCCAAACCAGAGGGCGTGGGATACCAGGCTGATTGCCATGTCAGCACTTACTTCGGCCTCAATCGCTTCGGCCTTCGCGGCCTCATAGCGTTTGATCAGCACCCCTTCAAACAAGTGATCGGCAATGATTGTGCCCTTCGCCTCGTCGATCGAAAAGGCGAAATAGCCGTTCGGATCTTCGCGCAGCACCGGCTTTCCGGCGTCAGGATCCAAATCATCGTCACGGTTCCAAGCGGAGCGCACGCTTTCGCCAATCGCAAATCGCGAGCTTGCGGGATCGGCGCCGAGCGACTGGCTGATCACCGTGATCGGTCCGATCTCCATGCCCGCCGCTGTCGCAACGAATTTCTGAATCGCCATCAGACCATAGACATTTTCCAACCAGGCGGTGAGCAGATTGTGCGCGCGATAAGTTGCAAACAGCGCGAGCTTGCCTTGCGAACGGCGGAAAAACAGCGTTGTCAGGCACGGCGTGCTGGTATCGCTGGCTTGCGCACTGGTGAGATCGCGCGCGCTGTCCCACAACGAAATATAGGCATGGCGCGTTTCTGGGTTTTGCTTCAGCTTAGCGATCGCCGCAGCAAGCGTATCCGTCGGCGCGTTGGCATCACCGAAATAGGCGCGCAGACGATTGCCATAGGTGTAAGATATGCCTTCCGGCAAAGCGCCATCGAGAATCTTCTGCTGGTAAGCGTGGAAGCGATCAAGATTGAAGCCATAAATCGCAAGCTGTTCAGCGGTTTCCTCAGCCGGCTCGGCGATCACCACTTTCGCATTGAGCAACTCCAGGCGCGTGCCCTTGTGCAGCGTCACCGGTCGGCCAAACCGCAGCACCCGCACGACCAATTCCCGCCACGCCTCCAGCGGCCGGCGCCGCAAGACCTGATGGCCGCCCGGATCGGAAGGGCGAAACGAGAAGTCGCCCTCTCCAGGCGCCGGAATAGCCACCACGGTGCGCACGGCGGCGGCGGCGGCGGTGCGCGGCAGTTCGGCGAGATGCGCGCCCAACGCAGCAACCAGATCCGGCGCGGAAAACTGTCCGAAATGGCGATAGCTCAAACGCGCCCGCAAAGCCGCTTCATCAAATTCCGCCAGGGCCGGCAAAAACCGCGTCGTGCCAATAATCCGCCGCATCGGCTTGCCGAGCATTTCAACCGCTTCCGTCCCGCGGGTCAGAAACGCTTCAATCTCGGCGGCGCAGCCAGACAAATCCTGTCCCGCCGAAACGAGATGGCAAATCTGGGGATTGTTCAGCAGATTGCAGAGCATGGCATACAAGCCGTCGCCATAAAGGTGGCCGATCACAGCAACGCGGCTGTCGCCCCCCGCCAGCGCTGGATCGATGTCTGCAAGCTTTTCCACAGCTTTCGCGATCGGCGACCAGAACGTAATGAAGCCGACATCGCCGCCCGGATTGAGCACTTTCAGGCGCTCGCCATAATAGAGCGGTTCAAAAGCGGCGCTCATGCGACTGGGCTTCTCCCAAGAAACGCGGCGCGGTGCGACAGCGTCAGAATCATTGCCAGATAGGTTAACCCGGCCAGGGCAATTGCACCACATGTGGCCCCGGCAACCGCAGGGCAAAATCTTAAATTCTTAACGCGACATTAACCGGCGTCGATTCGACCGGAGCCATCTCGGGAGGCTTTGATGGCGGTCGGATTTCTGAATGAGATGCGGGCAGTCCCCGATCATCGGGTGGCTGGGATGGTGACGTTTCCGCTGGACGAGATCCT
>JBEIHY010000009.1:0-66345 GCA_040381035.1 Hyphomonadaceae bacterium | reverse complement strand
GGATTCGTGATGATCGACGCGACCGTCGTTCGCGCTCACCAGCACAGTGCGGGCGCCCCCAAAAGCGGCGAAGACCAAGCCATCGGTCGCTCGCGCGGCGGTCTGACAACAAAAATCCACGCCGTCGTCGATGCGCTCGGCAATCCCATCGCGCTGTCGCTGACGGCGGGCCAAGCCGCCGATATCACACAGGCGCAACCGTTAATCGAGCGCCTGACGCCCGATGCGGTCATCGCCGATAAGGGCACCGATTCCGACGCGCTGGTTGCGACGCTTGAAGCCCGCGCAATCACCTGCGTCATTGCGCCGAAGGCCAATCGCAAGCAGCAGCGCGCGTGCGGTTTCGCACTCTACCGCGAGCGCAACCTCGTCGAGCGCTTCTTCAACAAGATCAAGCATTACAGAGCAATAGCGTGCCGGCTCGACAAACTGGCGAACACTTTTCTGGCTGGCGCCATGCTCGTTTGCGTGGTCCTGTGGCTCAACTGACGACACGCCCTACTGTAGCGCATCTAACCTTTGGTACCCGTTTGAGCCAAAGCGCGCCACCAAACGTTAGATGCATCAGCTACACTAGAGCTTGGATTCTGCTAGTGTTCCTTATGGTTCTGACATTTGCTCGGCGTCTGTGGCAAGCGGTGGCAAATGTCAGAGCCGGAACACTAGGATTTGCGCGAAATCTTTAGCGTGTCGCCCTGCACCGCCACGATCACGCGGTCAAAATAGCGCCGATCGCCTACCAGGGTCGCACTCGGTGCGCCCGGCTCCACCGTCACCGACATGCCCGCAGCCGCTTCAATCGCGCTGAACGCACCGATCGCCACTGGCCTTTCATCCGCCGCCGCCAGAATCGAGGCGGCCACAGCCGCAGCCGCCAGAACCCATGCACGCGTCGCCATCTCCTTCATTCCGGTCGCGGCGATCGTTAAGCAGATGCGGCCGCTTGCGGCTTTGGATGCAGCTTATCGCCGTTGTGCGGTGATCCAGCTGCAGCGGAAATTGTCCATCCGGACATGCAGCCTTTCACCCTCAAGGGCGACATCGCCGATGCGGGCGCCGTCGCGCATGGCGGCCCAGCCGAGGCCGTCATCGGCCGTGTTCAAGGGATAGGCGTAGCGGCTCCACTGCAGGGCATAGCCATCGTCGCCCTTGGCGACTTGCAGCCGGATCGGTTGGCGGGTTTCGCCGCTGCGGCATTCCCCACGCCAATCGCCGACCAGCGCTTCGGCGCTCAACACCGCGGCCTGGGCCGCGCCCGGCGCCGGCGTCCAGCCGGTCAGCAGCGCCGCCGCATTGGCGCAGACCAAAGCGGCCAACGCCACCCCCGCGCCATGGCTGACGCGATTGCGCCGCTGCGGCTCTTCTTTAAGCGTCGCCGCCGGTTCGGCCCTCGGCTTGGCGGCCGGTTCAGCGCTCTCGGCCTCGCTCGAGTGCAAATACACCACCACATTGGAATGATGGATGGCGAGATTTTCGCCTTTCTTTACGGCAACCGGGCGCAGCACCTGGATCTTGGCTGGCGGTTTGGCTTGAGTTTCCCAGGCTTGCGCCCAAGACCTCGCCTTGCCCCGCTCGTCTCTCGAATACTGGCTCATAATCCGCCTTTTCCCACGATCTGCCCCATTACAAGGCCAAATCGTTAAGAGAGCGCCCAACAGAACTGGTTCACACCAGCTAAAGCATGCCTGTTCAAAGGTCGGGCGGGCTGGGCGCCAAGCCATAGCGGCCGCGGAAATAGGTCAGCCCGTCGCCCAGCCGGGCCTGATGCGCAATGACCTCACCAACGACTACCAGATGGTCGCCCAGCGTGCGCCGCTCGGCCGTCCGGCAGGCCAAGGCTGCAAGCCCGCCGGCAATCACCGGCACGCCGGCCAGATCGGTAATGTCTGTCAGGTCGGCCCAGAACGCGCCGGAGCGGGCAAACCGGCTCGACACCGGCTCCTGGTCCGCGCCCAGAACGCTGATCGCAAATTGGTCAGCCTCCGCAAAAAACCGATAGCGATCAGATCGGTCGTCCAAGCACCACAGCACCAACCGCGGCGCCAAAGAAACGCTGGTGAAGGAATTGATTGTGATCGCTGCGACCTGATCGCATACCTTTGTCGTTACCACGCAGACGCCGGTGGCGAACGTGCCCAAGGCCTGCCGATACGCCCGACCATTATCCATCACGCCACCGTCCATCACACGCTCCGACCTGAACACCTGATCTTAAGGCTCGCCAAGGCAAGATCGACCTAATCCAGAACGGATATTTGACCATGGCAGCGGCCGGGGCGGGCAAGAACAAAGCCCCCATTATCATCAAACGGATCAAAAAGGCGGGCCATGGCCATCATGGCGGCGCCTGGAAAGTCGCGTATGCCGACTTCGTGACCGCCATGATGGCGTTCTTCCTCCTGATGTGGCTGATCAACACGACCTCGCCGGAACAGAAACGCGGCATTGCCGACTTTTTCGCCCCGGCGGCGGTGTCGCAATCGACCAGCGGCGCGGGCGGCATTTTGGCCGGCACGGCGCTTGCTGAAGAAGGCGTGCAAAACGGCTTTGGCGCGCCGATAACGGCCAGCGCCCAGTCGATCCAAGCCGACAAGCCGATGACAGACAGCCCGGAAGACGGCAAGGATTCCGTTTCCGAACCGAGCGCAGCTGCAGTTGCCCAAGCCAAAGCCATGCGCGAAGATAGCGAATTCAGCCGCGCCGAAATGTCCATCCGCCAGGCGATCGAAGACCAGCCTGACCTCGCCGAGCTGTCCAAACAGGTCATTATCGAAAAGACCCCGGAGGGTCTGCGCATCCAGCTGGTTGACCAGGAAGGCCGCTCGATGTTCGACCCCGGCCAAACCAGGCCGAATGCCCGCGCTGAGCGCCTGCTGAACCTCGTCGCCAACACGATCAATATTCTGCCCAACCGCGTCACGATCAGCGGCCATACCGATATGGACCCGCCGAAAGTCCGCGCCGGCTACACCAATTGGGAGCTGTCAGCCGACCGCGCCAATGCTGCACGCCGGGTGCTCCAGGCCCGAGGCGTGCCAGCCGATCGCATCTATCAGGTGTCCGGCAAGGCCGATTCAGAGCCGCTTTTTCCCGACGACCCGACCATGCCGGGCAATCGCCGCATCTCGATCACGCTGCTGCGCGAGGCGCCGGTTCTTCCCCCAGATCACAGCTTATAACCCCGCCAGCACAGCCCCTGGTTTCGCTGACTTGACGAACGGCGCAGGCATTGGTGTCGTGGACCCCTTGCGAGAATCCAAGATTGGGCCGCGGGCGGGAGTGGTACGGCGTGACGCGGCAGTTCTCCAACAAGCAACTGCGCTTCTATCTGACCGCCCCGGCGGCATGCCCCTATTTGCCCAATCGGCGCGAGCGCAAAGTGTTTACCAGCCTCGACGGGCCAGAGGCGCTTGCCTTGAACGACGCGCTGACCCATGCCGGCTTTCGCCGCTCGCAGAACATCGCCTACCGCCCGGCGTGCGACGGTTGCGACGCCTGCGTGTCGGCGCGCGTGCCGGTCAAACAGTTCGACTTCTCCCGCCGGTGGCGCCGGGTGCTGAAGCGCAACGCCGATATCCAGCGCTTGCGCCGTCCGGCGGAGGCCACCGAAGACCAGTTCTGGCTCTTGCACCGCTATCTCAAAGGCCGCCACCGCGATGGCGGCATGGCCGAAATGACGATGCTCGACTACGCCGCGATGGTCGAGGAAACCGGCGTGCGCACGCACATCGTGGAATATCGCTATACCGGGCCGGGCCCCAAGCAGGGCGAGTTGATGGCCGCGGCGCTGGTTGATCTGCTGCGCGACGGTCTATCGCTCGTCTACAGCTTTTTTGACGCCAGCGAAGAAGCTCGCAGCCTCGGCAGCTTTATCATTCTGGATCACATCGTGCAGGCGCAGATGGCCGGGCTCGATCACGTCTATCTTGGCTATTGGGTCCGCGGCAGCGACAAGATGGCCTACAAGGCCGAGTTCCAACCGCTCGAAATTCTGCGCGGCGGAGCGTGGCGGCCCTATGGGTGAAGGCCCGCGCCTGCGCAAGCCAGCAATCAAGGCGCGGCCGTATTGGATAAAGCCGCCGGCAATGCGCGCCATTGAGTGATGCAAACCCAAGCCGCGCAGGGCCAAGCGGTCAGCTGCCGCGCAATCGATCCGACCGGCTTGCTTCCCGCGCCACCTTTGCGGCCATGATCGACGTCCATCCCCGCTTCTGTCGGGTCAACATCCTCCTCGCGCTGGTGCAGCGCTGGTTGGCGCTGTGGGCGATCGACGAAAAAACCGCCGGCGCGGTTTGTGCGCCGTATGCAGCGCGCCGAAGCTGCGCTGGCCGCAACGATCCGCGTGTCGCGGACTGAAGACGGCAAGGCGATTGCGCAACGCGGCGATCCGGCGTTCCTGACGAGGTTTGCGCGGGATCGTCCGCGTGCGAACACTCAGCATCGCGCTTCCTTCTCGCGCTTGCGATGGCGGGGACGGCGCGCGCGCCGCCCTGGTCCCCACCAAATCCTGCACCCACAACCGCCTTGGGCTCTGCCCTTGCGCGGCCGCTGGCGCTGGCGGCGCGACCTCACAGCGGCTCACCAGAACGTGGCTCGAAGCGCCTACCGATCGCGTTTAGCATCGCACGGTGTTGGGGGACCTCATGCCTGCGCCCATTCTGGCAACGATCACGCTCAATGCTCGGCTGCAGCCAATGGACCGCGGTGTGCGGTTCGAGGATCCATTGGCTGATTTTCTGCAGGCATACGGCTTGGGCGAAGTGGCCGGCGGCGGAACCGCCTTGGCGGAAGACGGCGCCATCGCATCATGCGATATCACATTGACCCTGACCAATTCCGCACCCGATATCCATGACCGGATCCTCGCCCTCTTGACCGATCTCGGCGCGCCAAAGGGCTCGCAGGCGCGATTTGGTCCCGATACAGCGGCGCGCCCTTTCGGCGCCCTGGAGGGGTTGGCGCTGAGGATTGACGGCGCGTGCCTGGATGCAGGCATTGAGTGCGGTCTCGACATCAATGACACGATCGACGCATTGCGCGCCGCACTTGGCCGGGCTTGCGCCTTCTTCAGCTACTGGCAGGGCGTGCAAGGTACGAAGCTGTATTTTTACGGCGACAGTTTTGCCGCCATGGCCGCTGCACTTCAGCCCCGTCTTTTGGAAGATCCGCTGTGCGAAGGCGCCGATATGGCGCAGATCGCGTGACGCGTCCCTAACGCCACGTGCAATCTCCACGAGGCTTCAGAGCATTTCCCATTTAGACCGCATGCGGACGCAAAACCGCACGCACGTTTCCTGAATGCGGTCTAACCCCATGGCGATTTGCGTTTCACAACGCCCGCATCACGCCCGCCGGCATAGGCGACCAGCGCCGCGATTCGTTTGTCGATCGCGGGATGGGTGGCAAACATGTCGCCAAAGCCGGCATGGGGATTTTCGATGAACATTTCACGCACTTCGCTGGGCGCGCTTTCCACTTCGGCGTGGCCGGAAATTTTGCGCAGCGCCCGGATCAAGGCGTCGGGGTCTTTGGTCAGCTCCACCGCGCCGGCGTCAGCCAGATACTCACGCCGCCGTGACAGGCTGAAACGGATCACGATCGCCAGCGCATAGGCCAAAGCAATGCAGACAAGCCCGCCAATAATGGCGATCGCCGCGCCGCCGCCGCCGCCTTCGCTGCTGCGGGAGCTGGATCGCGAACTGGAGGGAAACCGAAACCCGCCCTGATTGACGCCGCGAAAAAGCAGCTCGAACACGAACGAAAAGATGCCGACAAAAATCACCGCGATCACCAAAAGCCGCACATCGCGATTTTGGATGTGAGTGAGCTCGTGGGCGATCACGGCCTCCAGTTCTTGGCGGTCGAGTGCGGAAATCAATCCACGGGTCAGCGTGATGGAGTATTGTCCCGGATGCAGGCCGGTCGCGAAGGCGTTGAGCGCATCGGTTTCAATCACCCTGAGGCTCGGCATCGCAATGCCGCGAGAGATGCAGAGATTTTCAAGGAGATTGTACGGTTCTGGCGCGTCCTGGCGGGTCAGCGCACGTGCACCGGTGGCGGCGTCAATCATCGCCTGATAGCCAAAATAGGCGATGACAAACCAAACCCCGGCGCCGATCAAAGCGAACGGCCAAGCGTGCAGCATCAATGAAGCGGCAATCAAGAATGGCTGCTCCGCGCCGCCGCTCCAATCGCCGCCCAAGCCCACAGCCAGCAGGAACAATCCATACATCAGCAATAGCAACAACAGGGGAAAGCCGGCCAGCAGCGCCACCGACTTGAAATTGTTGTTCCAAATATGCGTCTGAAGGCCGAACGCCGCGCCCATGGCGGCTTAGAATTTCACATTCGGCGCTTGATCGAGCGTGACGCGCGCTTCCTCGCCGACATCATAGAAAGTCTTCTTGCCAAAGCCCATCAGGGGCGCAAACAGCACAGCGGGGAATTGCTCAATGGCCGTGTTGTATTCGCCAACGGCATTGTTGAGGAACCGGCGCGAAGCGGCGATCTTGTTTTCCACGTCGCTCAGCTCGCTCATCAGCTGCTGGAAGTTCGTATTGGCCTTCAGGTCTGGATAGGCTTCCGCCACGGCGATCAGTTTGCCGAGTGCAGCGCCCAGCATGCCTTCAGCCTGCGCCTGACCTTGCGTGCCCGATCCCGCCGCCATCGCCTGGTTGCGCGCCTTGATCACCGCGTCGAGGGTTTCTTTTTCGTGGGCGGCGTAGCCCTTCACCGTCTCAACCAGATTGGGGATCAAATCGTGGCGCTGCTTCATCTGAACATCGATATCGGCAAACGCCTGATTGGTGTTTTGGCGCAACGCAATGAGCCGGTTATAGATCCCGACCAGGACCAAAAGGGTCACCACGATCAGACCCAGAATAACCAAAACCGTCGTCATGCGCCTCTCCCGACCATGCGCCCCACAGGGCATCCCCGCCTTCATAACCCACCCTGCGGCCGCGCGCACCGAAAAACCTCATCCGCCCCGGAACTTGCCATTGCGCGAAAAGCCCTTGGGCGCGACAAAGCCGGCGCCCGCTCGCTTGGCGAGATAGTCTTTCCACTCCGCCACGGCGCGCGTGCGCCCGGCCCCGTCGATCCAGGCCAGTCCCTCCTTGGCGTCGAACATGATCGCATCCGCCAAGCCGCCCTTCTGGTAGCTTTGCAGCTTGACGCCTTTGCCGCGCGGCATTTCCGGCAGCTCGTCGGCGGAAAAGATCAGCAGCTTACGATTGTCGCCGATCACGGCGATGCGGTCGCCGGCGGCCGGCTCACACACCAGCGCCTGACCATTCAGCACCTGCTTGCCGGCCTTTTTGGCCGCGATCAGCTCCACTTCCGGCACGATGAAGCCATAGCCGTCTGCGCTGGCGAGCAGTCGTCTCGCGTTCGGATCATGCGGGAACATCGCGATGATTTCGGTCTCTTCGGCGAGTTCGATCATCAGCCGGATCGGCTCGCCCAGGCCCCGCCCACCGGGCAGCTTGTCGCCGCTCAGCGTAAAGGCGCGGCCATCAGAGGCAAAGGCGATGATCTTGTCGGTCGTCTCGCAGGCCACCGCGAAGGCCAGTTCATCGCCGTCGCGGAACTTCACCGTGGCCAGGTCCTCCACATGCCCTTTCAGCGCGCGGATCCAGCCTTTTTGCGACAACACCACCGTGATCGGCTCGCGCACCACGAACGCATCGACCGTCATCTCGGCGATCTCGGGCGCCAGCGTCAGCGTCGAGCGGCGCTTGCCCCACGGATTGGCCGGGCCGAATTGCTCTTTCACATTGGCCAGTGTTTCGCTGATTTTCGCCCACTGCTTTGCCGGGCTCGCCAGCAGCGCAGTTAACCCTGCCTGCTCCTTTTTCAGCGCGGCGTCCTCGCGCTTGATTTCCATCTCTTCGAGCTTTCGCAGCTGGCGCAAGCGCGTGTTGAGTATCGCCTCGGCCTGCACTTCGCTGATCGTGAAACGCTGGACGAGAACGGGCTTGGGCTCGTCCTCGGTGCGAATGATTCGGATCACTTCATCGAGATTAAGGAACGCGATCAATAGCGCAGCGAGGGTTTCCAAACGCTCGGCGATCTTGGTGAGGCGAAAGGCGCTGCGCCGTTGCAGAACGATACGTTGATGCTCCAACCAAGCCTGCAGCGCATCCTTCAGGCTCATCACCCGTGGCGCGCCGGTCGCGTCCAGAACATTGAGATTAAGGGGGAAGCGGTTTTCCAGTTCCGAAAGCCGAAACAGGCTTTCCATCAGGACGGCGGGCTCCACCGTGCGGGTCTTCGGCTCCAGCACGAGGCGGCAGGTTTCAGCGCTCTCGTCGCGCACATCGCCGAGCAGTGGCGCTTTTTTGCTTTCGATCAGATCCGCAAGCTCTGCGATCAGCTTGTTCTTCTGCACCTGATAGGGGATTTCGGTGACGATAATCCGCCACTGGCCGCGCGTCAGTTCCTCGACTTCCCAGCGGGCGCGAATGCGAAAGCCGCCGCGGCCCGTGAGATAGGCTTCACGGATCGCCTCGCGCGGTTCAACCAAAAGCCCCCCGGTCGGAAAGTCTGGCCCCGGAACATGCGCCAGGATGTCGTCAATCGTGGCGTCGGGCTTGTCGATCAGAAGTTGGGCGGCGTCGATCAGTTCGGCGACATTGTGCGGCGGGATCGACGTCGCCATGCCGACCGCAATGCCGGCCGCGCCATTGGCGAGCAGATTGGGAAAGCCCGCCGGCAGCACCACCGGCTCTTTGTCCAGACCGTCATATGTGGCGCGATAATCCACCGCGTCTTCGTCGATGCCAACGAGCAGCAATTCCGCGGCCCGCGTCAGCCGGCTTTCAGTGTAGCGCATGGCCGCGGGGTTGTCGCCATCGACATTGCCGAAATTGCCCTGTCCATCGACCAGCGGATAACGGACCGAAAAATCCTGCGCCAGGCGCACCATCGCGTCGTAGATCGCGGTGTCGCCGTGGGGGTGATAATTGCCCATCACCTCGCCGACAACCTTGGCGCTCTTGCGGAACGGGCTGCCGGGATCCAAATTCATCCGCCGCATGGCGTACAGAATGCGACGATGCACCGGCTTCATGCCATCGCGCACATCCGGCAGCGCGCGCGCTGTGATGGTCGACAGCGCATAGGCTAGGTAGCGCTGCGACAGCGCATCCGCGAGCGGTTCTTCAATGATTCGCCCCGATTCGGGGGAACTCGAAAACATATCATCGGCCATTCTGGCGTTCCTTTACGATGAGCCTTGTGGCTGAGTCGGACCGATGGGGCCAGCGTCGGGCTGGTCGGGCGGCTTCGGCCGATGCACGAGGCTGACGAGCACAAAGCTGATGATCATCAACAGATACCAGGCCCCAAGCTTGGCCACTTTGACTGGCGTCCAGTTCTGGCTCTGGTGCGGATAGGCCCAGGCGCGGGCAAATGTCGCGATGTTGTCGGCCAACCAGATAAACAAAGCGACCAGAAGGGAGCCGACCAGAAGCGGCATCCGGCGTGGCTTGCGATGCGGGGTGAAATACACCCGCGTGCGCCAGAAAAATCAACGTCGCGGCAAGCAGCGCGATCGGAATGTCCATGACGAAGTGATGGGCAAAGAAGTTCACATAGATCGCGATCGCCAAGGCGATCGTCGCCCAGATCGACGGATAGTCCGAATACCGCGTATCGAAGATGCGCGTCACGCGCGCGATATAGCTGCCGACCGCCGCGTACATGAAGCCGGACAACAACGGCACATCGGCGATCCGAAACACAGCCGGCTCCGGATAGATCCAAGAGCCCGTCCGGGTCTTAAACACCTTCATGGCAGTGCCGGCCATGTGAAACATCAAGATCACCTTGGCTTCACGCCAAGTTTCCAGACGCAATGCCAACAACGCCGCCTGAATCGCGAGCGCTGCAAGAAACAGAAAATCGTAACGCGCCAGTGCGGCGTCCTTGGGATAAAGCTGATGCGGCGCCAGGATCAGGGCGAGCAAACGACCGCCAAACAGGCAAGCCCAGCCTTGCTTGAAACCGAACAGCACGAACTCAAACGTGAATTGCTTAAGTGGCGTCTCGAACTCCAGCGCCTCCAACCGCCGGCGAATAGTCGTGAAGCGGGTGAAAGTTTCAGGCGATCCCTGATCATTCCACATTACAGCCGCCCCGCATGCCCCAAGACTTCAATCAAGCGGCGGCGTTGATCGGGCAGCCCTTCGCCCATCGGATCAAACACCCGCCGCTCCAAAAAGAAACCAGCGATAGCGAAGGCGTCGGCCACATCGCCGGGCGCGATGGCGTCGGCGGCGGTGACCAGATACGGCGGCAACCGCATGAGTTTGTCCGCATACGGCGCACCGGCTTGCCGGCTCGCCGCGCGGCCGCTACGCGGGCTAACAAAGGCCAGATCCTCGCGCACGCCAGTAACCGCGCAGACGCTGAAATCGAGCCCGAAACCCAAAGCGGCAAGCAGCCCCAGCTCAAACCGTGTATAGACCGGCCCGATCAGATCGGGCTCCGCCAAAGCGTCAATCAAAACGCTGAGCGCCTCATATAAGCCCGCATAGGGCTGGCGCTCCGCGGTTGATTTGCGAATGAGCGCCGCCGCCGAACTCAACCCCGCCAACGCCGCCGGATCGTGCAGCAAGCGCGCGGCGTGCGGCTCGACCAACTCGATCGGACGAAAATGGCCCAGCTGATCTGACAATCGCGCCTTCCAATCCACGCGCACCAGATTGCCCGCTTGCAGCACGGCCGCCATTTTGCGCGCCCCGCCGCCATGGACATAGCCGCCAACCCGGCCCAGCCCGGCGGTGAACAATTCCACCACCGCGCCGACCTCGCCGTGGCGGCGCACGCTGAGCACGACCCCTTCTGCGCTCCACGCCGTGCTCATCGCTTAGGCTTCATAATCAAGGCCCCAGGCGGCATAGTTCGCGCGCTCATCGGCCCAGCCTTCGCGGACTTTCACATGCAGGAAGAGATGCACCTTGCGTTCAAACGCGCCCTCCAATTCCTTGCGCGCCTGCTCGCCGATCATCTTGATCGCGCGCCCGCCTTCGCCGATGGCGATTTTGCGCTGGCCGTCACGGGCAACGAAGATCGTTTGCTCGATGCGCACCGAACCGTCGCGCCGCTCCTGCCAATCGGTCGTCTCCACTGCGGCGTCATACGGAATCTCATCATGCAGCCGCAGCATAAGCTTCTCGCGCGTCACCTCCGCCGCGATCAGGCGTGCAGGCGCATCAGCAGCCTGGTCTTCAGGATAGAGCCACGGGCCGGGCTTGGCGGCTTTCGCCAGCGCCGCAACAAGATCCTCCAAGCCGCTGCCGGTCTGCGCCGAGATCATGAAAATCTCCCCATAGCAGCCCTCGGCGTGAAAGCGTTGCGTCAGCGCCAACAGCGCCTCGCGCGGCATGGCGTCGACCTTGTTGAGCGCCAGCAGCGCATCGCTGCGTTTGTTCGCCTTCAGCGACGCGATAATCGCTTCAACATCTTCGCCCGCCTTATGATCAGCGCCGCTGGCTTGTCCCGCGCTCAAGCGCGCCGCCGCGGCTGCATCGACCAGGTGCACCAAGGCGTCGGCGTCGTCTGCGCTCGTCCAAGCCGCGCGCACCATCGCGCGATCCAGCCGCCGGCGCGGCGCAAACACGCCCGGCGTATCGATCAAAACGATCTGCACGGCCCCGCGCATCGCAACGCCGCGCAAGGGGAACCGCGTCGTCTGAACTTTCGGCGTTACGATCGCCACTTTTTGGCCAACGATCTTGTTGACAAGCGTCGACTTGCCCGCATTCGGCGCGCCGATGATCGCGGCAATGACGGTCGATTGTTCTGATGTCGCCGTCACAGGCTTACTCCCAAAAAATCAAGGAGAGCGTGCGCGGCGGCGCGCTCGGCATCACGCTTGGAGCGGCCTTCACCGCTGGCGTGATGTTCAGGGCCGATACTCACATCCACACAAAAGACCGGCGCATGATCTGGCCCCTCGCGTCCAAGCACGACATAAACCGGCACACCGCGCCCGCGCGCAGCGGCCCATTCTTGCAACGCCGTTTTTGCGTCGCGCAAGGGTTGCTCGGCTTGGGCGTCAAGCTCGGCTTGCCAGAAGCGATCGACAAAGCCGCGCGCCGCGCTCAAGCCGCCATCCAGATAAAGCGCAGCGATCAGCGCCTCGCAGGCATCCGCCAGGATCGTATCCTTGTCGCGCCCGCCAGCTTGCTCTTCGGCGCGTGACAAAACAAGATGCAAACCAATCTCGGCGCGTCTTGCGGCGCGCGCGCAGGCCTGTCGATTGACCAGACTGTTAAGCCGCAGCGCCAAAGCGCTTTCCGGCGCCGTTGGATAAAGTTGATACAGCCGCTCCGCCAGCAGCAGCCCCAGCACCCGGTCGCCCAAAAACTCCAGGCGCTCATTATCGGGTGCGGCGTGTCGGCGACCTTCTGCTGCGCTGGAATGGGTCAGCGCTTCGGTGAGCAACAGGGGTTTGGCGAAGCGCCAGCCCAGCACGGATTCCAATGCCCCACTCATTCAACGCTCTTCAAGAAGCGTTCGCCGCGCCAGCCGCGCGCCCAGGTCCAAGGCGCAGCGCCGCCGCCGTGGCCGAGCGACGCCAACACCATGCGCACTTTACCGATCAGCTGATCTTGCCGCACAAAGCCCAATTCCGGCGTGCGGCTGTCTTGGGAAACGTCACGATCATCGCCCATGAAAAAGTAGTGACCGGCCGGCACTGTGAAGGCTGGCGTGTCATCATAGAACCAGTCCGCGCGACGATCGAACGTCAGATAACTGACGCCTGTGTCGAGCGTCTCGCGGAAGGTGCGGAAGGTTTCGACCTTTCCTTTCGTATTGATGATCGCCCGCTCGCCCTGCGGTTCGCGCGCAACCGGCTTGTCGTTGAGATAAAGCGCCCCATTGCGCATCTCGACCCGATCGCCGGGCAAGCCGATCAGACGCTTGACGAGATCAATCTGGGGCTTGCCCGGCTCGTCCGGCGGCCCGCGAAAAACAATCACGTCGCCGCGCTTGGGCGTTCGCGACAGGACTTGACCGCGGCCCGCCAAAAACTCAAACGGCGCCAGCGAAGCCCGGCTGTAGCCATAGTCCCATTTGCTGATGACGATAAAATCGCCCGGCAGCAAAGTCGGCTGCATCGATTCGGAAGGAATGCGGAATGGCTGCGCCACCAGGATGCGAAACACGACCGCCACCGCCAGTGCATAAAGGATTGTGCGCGCGTTTTGCGCCAGAATGGCGCTGGGGCTGGCCGGCGGCGCGATCGGGCGAGGGCTCATAGCCGACGCGCCTCGATCACCACAAGAGCTTGCGCCCAGGGCATGTCATCGGTCAGCGACAGATGGATATGGGCAACGCGTCCCGCTGGCGTCAGGGCCGCGAGGCGCTCAGCCGCACCGCCGGTCAAGCACATGGTCGGCTGGCCGCTGGGCGCATTCACAACGCCGAGGTCGCGCCAGAACACGCCGCGACGGATGCCGGTGCCGAGCGCCTTGGCGCAGGCCTCTTTTGCAGCAAAGCGCTTGGCGTAGTGGGCGGCCACCGCGGACGGGCGGCGGGCGGCGCGGGCGCGCTCAAGCTCGGTGAAGACGCGCACGGTGAAGCGCTCCGGATGGCGGGCCAGGGTCGCCGCGATGCGGCGGATATCGATCAAGTCGGAACCGATGCCGAGGATCATGCCCGCGCCTGGTCCATTAATGTCCGCATCCGGACGATTGCTGCCTCCAGCCCAATGAAAATGGCCTCGCCAATCAGGAAATGGCCGATGTTCAATTCTGTAAGCTCCGGCAATGTCGCGATGGGCGTCACGCTTTCAAACGTGATGCCGTGGCCGGCATGCATCTCCAAACCGCGGCGCGCGCCTTCGCCAACGGCGCTCTGGAGACGTGCGAAATGATAAGCGACCTGTTCGTCATTTCCGGCCGCGACCGCCTCGCAAAAGGCGCCGGTGTGCAATTCGACGACCGGTGCGCCCATGGCTTCGGCGACAGCAAGCTGGATCGGGTCCGGCTCAATAAACAGGCAGACGCGGATACCGGTTTCGCTCAGGCGGCGCACGAACGGCGCGACGTGGTTGTGATGGCGCGCGATATCAAGACCGCCTTCGGTGGTGCGCTCCTCGAGCCGCTCCGGCACCAGGCACACGGCGTGCGGCTTGGCGGTCAGCGCAATCGCCAACATTTCGTTCGTACAGGCCATTTCCAGGTTGATCGGCAGGGTCGTGGCGGCGGCGATGGCGGCGATGTCGCCGTCCCGGATATGGCGGCGATCTTCGCGCAAATGGATGGTGACGCCATCTGCGCCGGCCGCATGCGCCATGCGGGCGGCGCGCACCGGATCGGGGTGGGCGCCGCCTCGCGCATTGCGGATGGTGGCGACATGATCGATGTTTACGCCCAGACGAAGCTTGCCCATCGGTTCAAAGCCCCCGGCTGCCCGGCTTAATCGCCGGAAGCGCGGCCAGCTCTGGCGGCAGCGCATCCGGGGCGTAGGACGGCGCATCCACGGCCGCAAGCGACACCAGCGGATGGCCAATCTCTGCCTTGCCGCCGGACCGGTCAATGAGACAGGCCGCGCCGACAAGCTTGCCCGGTTGGCGAGCGATCGCGGCGAGGCATTCGCGCGAGCTTAAGCCGGTGGTAATGACGTCTTCGACCATCAGCACCCGCTCGCCTGGTGCGATGGAAAAGCCGCGGCGGAGTTTGAATTCGCCGTCCTCGCGCTCGACGAACATCGATTTGGCGCCCAAGGCGCGGGCGACCTCATAGCCTGGAACAATCGCCCCAACGGCCGGAGCGACGACCACATCAATCGCGCCAAAGGCCGCGCGGGCTTTTGCCGCCAGCGCTTGGCACAAGCGCTCGGTCCGCGCCGGGTCCATGAACACGAACGCCTTTTGGAAAAACACCGGGCTGTGCAAGCCCGACGACAGGATAAAATGGCCTTCCAGCAGCGCGCCGGCGGCCCGAAATTCGGCAAGCACATCGTTATCGGTCATGGTCGTCATATAGGGCGATCCGCCGCTCCCGTCGATGGCCCGATTAACCGCAGTTAACCGTGTTGCTTAGCTGGCCCTTCACGCCCGACTGGTAAAGAGGGGCTTTGCGATACACAGGCGGAACTCCATGTCCCAGGCCAAGATCAAACGCACCTCGTTTGCCGTGATTGCCGAGAAATCATTCCAGCGCGCGCTGACTGGCGAAACCCTGCGCGCGCTCGGCGCAAGCCAGATCGAGAACGCCGTCAGCGTTGAAGATGCGCTGGAGCTGTTTCGCCGCATGACGCCGCAAGCGGTGTTGTGCGATTGGGATCTGCCCGGCATCAACGGCTTGGATTTCACACTGATGGTCCGCCATAGCAAGACGACCCTGCCGCCAGACACCGCGATCATTCTGGTCACCGATCGCTCCTCGCCGCAGGATGTCGAAACGGCGCGCCGCGTCGGCGTTGACGAATATGCAATCAAGCCCTTCACCACCGAGGTGCTGGCGCGGCGCCTGGATTCAGTGCTCAATCGCCGACGCGCCTTCGTCAATTCGCCGCGCTATCGCGGGCCGTGCCGGCGACGCAAGCTGGACAGCCAGTATGAAGGCCCGCTGCGCCGCTTCGTTGATGAAGATCGCGTGGTCATGGAAAGCCCCGCCAATGAAGCGTTGAAAGCAGAAGCCAAAGCACGTCTGCAAGCGGTGCGCGCCGCGATCGGCTCAGACGGCGCAGTCAGCCGTGGAGCCATTCGCGATCTGCATGGCGCAGCAAAAGACATTGGCGCTTTGTCGATCAGACTCGATGATCGGCTGTTGCGCAATGCCGCTTTCAGCCTGCAGGGCTATATCGAGGCGGTCGGCGCCAGCGGCCTGTTTGATGGGCGTGTGGCGGAAGCGCATTTGGATGCGATGAGCCAGCTGGTTGCGCTGCCCAATGCGCAAATCGAATTGCGCGAACAGGTCGCGCTCGCACTCAAAGCGTTGGTGGCCAAAAAGACGTCTGCGCGCTGAGCTCAGGAGCGCGCACGCTCGACGTCACGGACCATTTTTGAGCTGCGCATGGCGGCGAGGATATTGGTCATGTGCTTCAGGTCAGCGACTTCGACGTCAAACACCAAATCGAAAAAGTCCTCTGCCCGTTTGGCGGTGCGGACATTGAGGATATTGCCGTCATTCTCGGCAATGATCTTGCACAGCTGCGCCAGCGCGCCTTTGGTGTTTTGCACCACCGCCGCAATCCGGCTGACCGCCAAGCCGTGATCCTTGGCCTCGTCGGTCCAGGCCAGATCAATCCATTCCACACCGTCGGAATCGCTTGCTGCAAGGGTTTCACAATCGATGGTGTGAATCATCACCCCTTCACCGCCGGCCAACACGCCCAAAATCCGATCACCCGGGATCGGCGAACAGCATGGTGCAAAGTGCAAGGACACGCCGGGCGTCAGATCACCGCCAGCGACAAAAGCGCGGGCCTTGACGTCCTCAATCGGTGCGCGGCTGTCTTCGTTTTGGATTCGCACCGTCAGCCCTGGAAAGGCCGCGGCCGCGACTTCGGTCGGCTTCAAGCGCCCTTCACCGACATCGAAAAACAGATCATCCACCGTGTCGCGCTGCAACCGCGCGACCGCTTCTTCGAGATCGGTTTCCTGCAGATCGTGGCCAAGGCGCTTCAGCGCCGCGTCGACAAATTCGCGCCCCAAGCGGACAAATTCTTCGCGACGGGCCAAGCGCTCCAACCGACGTTGAGCGCTTTTGGCGCGGCCGGTCTTGGTGAGCGACGCCCAGCCCGGCACAGGCGCTGCGCGCGCGGCGGTGGTGATCTCCACCACATCGCCGTTCTGGAGCGGCGTCCGCAACGGGCGGTCCTCGCCATTCAACCGCGCGCCGATGCACCGATCGCCCAATTCGGAATGAACGGCATAGGCGAAGTCCAAGGCCGTAGCGCCCTGCGGCAAGGCGATCAGCCTGCCGCGCGGGGTATAGGCAAATACGTGGTCGGAATACATTTCGAGTTTGGTGTGCTCGATATACTCATTGAGGTCGCCGCCATGTTCGGCGATCTCCAACAGAGAGCGTACGGCTTCGCGCGGATCAATGCCTTTTGCGGCCGCGCCTTCTTCGTCAAAGCCGTAGCTTTCGTTCTTGTAGCGCCAATGCGCCGCCACACCCATTTCGGCTTCCCAGTCCATCAATTGGGTGCGGATCTGGATTTCCATGCGCACATTGCCCGGCCCAATTACGATGGTGTGGATCGAGCGATATCCGTTGGGTTTGGGATTGGAGATATAATCTTCCAGCGCTTCGGGCACGCAGCGCCAAATCGCGTGAATGCGGCCGAGCGCCTCATAGCAGTGTTCGGCGCTGTCAACGACAACGCGAAACGCATAGATGTCGGCAAGATCCGAAAACTGCATCGATTTGCGGCGCAGCTTGCGCCAGATCGAATGGATGGTCTTCTCGCGCCCGTAAACCCGCACGGGCGGTTTGAAATCAGCGAGCGTTTCGCGCAACCGGTCCGAAACCATGCGCACCACACGGCCCTTTTCGGCGCTGAGTTTGCTGGTCCGTTCTGACAGGGCCGTGAACGCGTCCGGATAGGCTTCGCGGAAGGCCAGATCTTCCAACTCGCCAGCCATCCGATCCATGCCGATGCGGCGCGCCAGAGGGGCGTAGATGTCCATCGTCTCCAGTGCGATGCGCTTGCGGCTTTCCGGCTTGGGATGGAACTTCAGCGTGCGCATATTGTGCAGTCGGTCGGCGAGCTTGACGAGCAGCACGCGCACATCGCGGCTCATCGCCAGGATGAACTTTTGAAGGTTGGCGGCCTGGGTGTTTTCCACCGTCTGTTGTTCAAGTTTCGAGAGCTTCGTCACGCCCTCGACCAGTTCGGCGATCGTGGCGCCAAACTTGGCGCGGATTTCATCGATCGTGGCGTCGGTGTCTTCCACCGTATCATGAAGCAGGCCAGCGATAATCGTGGCCACATCCAGCCGATATTCCGTCAGAATGCCTGCGACTTGGATCGGATGGGCAAAATAGGGATCGCCGGAATGGCGCCTTTGGCTGCCATGTTTGACGGTGGCGTACACATAGGCGCGGTTGATCGCGGCTTCATCAGCCGTCGGGTCATAGGCGTGAACCCGTTCGACAAGCTCGAATTGACGCAGGAACGAGGCGCGCTTGGGCGCGGCCGCGGCCGCGACCGCCTCACCCGCCGCTGGCGCGAGGCCGTCGGCCCCCGCCATGCCGCTTAGTACCGATCGTCGCGCGCGGCTTCCTGTTCGGCTTGCAGCGCGCGCATAACATCGTCTTCGCTGGTATGAACCGGCGCGGACAGGGCCAGCAGGTCCTGCTCATCTTCGGCGCGAGCTTGCGGCTGGACTTCCTGGAAGCCGCTCACCAAGCTTTCGCGCAGATCTTCCGGGCGCAGGGCCTCCTCGGCGATTTCACGCAAGGCCAGCACCGGCTCCTTGTCGCGGTTGCGGTCAACCATCGGGGCCGCGCCCGCCGTGATGGCGCGCGCCCGGTGAGCGGCCAAAAGCACCAGCGAGAAGCGGTTGGGAACCTTATCGACGCAATCTTCAACGGTTACACGGGCCAAGGGGCGATCCTTTGCGAGAGTGTGAGCAGTCGCACACTTTAGCCGAAGGGCAGCGGCGGCGCAATGCGAACCCCGTCTGAGCCAGCGGGAAAGCCCGCGCCGCATGGCGGCCTTGAGGGCGGGTCCCCGACCCACCAGCTTCTCGCCCCGCCCAAACAACGCCCCAAATCGATGACAACATGGACAATAGGCCCAGCGCAAGGCGCCGGCGCCCTCCCCGCCCCACCAGACCTGCTCGACATCAGGCCCCGCCGGCGCCAAAGCATCCCGCACGGTCCTTGTTCACGCTTCCCCCGCCAGGCCGCGCCATGCGGCTGTGTGTCCGTCTCCCCCAAGCGCCCGCCCCGCCCGGGCCGATCGGTAAAGGCTAAAACCTCGCCCATGCAGACACCCCTCGACACACTGTTTCGCGCCGACGAACGCGTCGGCTTGTTCATTGACGGGGCCAATCACTACGCTGCCGCCAAGGCGCTCGGCGTGGAAATGGACTATCGCCGCCTGCTCGAGGAAGTTCGCAAGCGCGCCAAATTGATCCGGGCCTATTATTACACCGCCCTGATGGACACCGACGAATTCAACCCGATCCGCCGGCTCGTCGATTGGCTCGACTATAATGGCTTCACGGTCGTCACCAAGCCCGCCCGCGAAATGACCGACAGCCAAGGCCGTCGGCGCATCAAAGGCGACATGGATGTCGAGATCGCGGTCGATGCGTTGCAAGCGGCGAGCTTTCTGGATCACGTCGTGCTGTTTTCAGGCGACGGCGATTTTTTCGCGCTGGTTGAGGCGTTGCAACGCAAAGGCGTGCGTGTCAGCGCCATCTCCACCATTCGCAGCCAACCGCCCATGGCCAGCGATGATCTGCGCCGTCAGGTCGATATGTTCATCGATATCGCAGACATTGCCGATCAGGTTGGTCGGCCGCTGCGCTCACGCGCCGGCGACGATCATCTATGAGCACGCCTGCGGAAGCCCCGCGCGGCTGCACGCTGTGCCCACGGCTTGTCGCCTATCGCGCCGACAACGCCCGCGCCGAGCCGACCTGGTTCAACGATCCCGCCCCCTCGTTCGGCGATCCCGCGGCGCGCTTGCTGATTGTCGGCTTGGCGCCTGGCCGCACCGGCGCCAACCGCACTGGCCGGCCTTTCACTGGCGACTATGCCGGCGATCTTTTGTACGGCACGCTGCTCAAACTGGGGCTGGCGCAAGGGGTTTATCGCGCCGACCCAAATGACGGTCTGCGCCTTGTTGGCTGCATGATCACCAATGCCGTGCGCTGCGCGCCGCCAGAGAACAAACCAACGCCGGACGAAATCACCGCATGCCGGCCGTTTCTGTCCGCCAGGATTGCAGCCCTGCCCGGCTTGCGCGCGATCCTGGCGCTTGGCGCCATCGCTCACGACAGCGTTTTGCGCGCCCATGATTTGAAACCAAGCGCCGCGAAATTCAACCATGGCGGCGTCTATGAGTTGGGCGGCGAGCGAATGCTCGTGTCGAGCTATCATTGCTCGCGCTACAACACCCAAACCAATCGCCTGACAACGGACATGTTTGAGGCCGTGATGGCGCACGCCAAGGCGCGGGCGGGATTTGCTTAGGGTTCTATTCCGTCCAATTCGGCGCCTCTCCAACAAAGGAATCCAGCGCGCCAAACAAGGCATTGATCATCGCGCGTTCCTCGGCTGAAAGCTCTGGCCGCCAGATATCGAAAATCAACACGACCCGAAGCTGATCGGACCCGTTCCAGGCTTCATGCTCAATCGAATCGTCAAACACCAACGCCTGGCCAAGCGTCCACGCCCGCGTCTCGTTGCCGACCCGCAACGCCCCTGAACCCGGAACGATCAACGGCAAGTGGCAAATCAGCCGGGTGTTGAGGAAACCGTTATGCGGCGGGATATGGGTTTTGGCTTGCAGCGCCGAAAACAGGATTGACGGGCCGCGATGGGGCATTTCGGCCAAAGGCGCGCGGTGGAGCGCCGCCATCGTCGCGCGGGCGGCGTCCGCGTGTGCAGCCTGGCGCGCGCCATACTTTACTAGAAAATGCGCGCTCCAATTGGGATTATTGACCATGCCGGTGCGATCGCGGCTTGGTGCGGCGATATCGCCTTCGACATAGGGTTGAAACTGCGCCGGCCGTTGCAAGACCGCATCAAGATCGGCGCGGATGGCGGCCGTCTCGTCCTCGATGGCGCCCAGCCAGGCAAACTCTTCGCGTTCAAAGAACTGGCGCTGCGCCAGCTCGGGATAATGGAACTTGATTGGCTGCTGGTGGTACACTTGGCGCCGTCCCACGATCAGATCCAGCGCATGACCAAACCGGCCGCAACTGAGCATGCTCGGCGCAAACTGCCGCATGAGGTCTGCGCGCAAGAACTCTTCAAGCTGCGCGCTCATCATAGCGAGATAGGTTTGGGCCCGCTGCAAGGCAGGGCTTGGGCCGGCGCCCGCGGCGCGCGCCGCCGCCAGCGCCAATCGGTAAGCGGAAGCTGCGCCGCGCTGCTCGCCGGCCCCGGCCAAAACATCGCCCTTGATCAACAGCGCAGTGAGATCTTGAGGCGACCCCGCCAAGACCGCATCCAGCGCGGCAAGCGCGCCGTTGAGATCACCGGCCTTGGCGCGGCTGAGCGCCAATTGGTGGGCGACCGCGTTGGACATGTCAGCCGCGGTCGCGCAGCAGACGGCCTTGCTGACGCTTCCATTCGCGGTCGCGGGTGGCGTCGCGCTTGTCGGCAACCTTCTTGCCCTTGGCGATTGCGATTTCCAGTTTGGCGCGGCCCTTTTCATCGAAATACAATTTCAGAGGTGCGATTGTGCGGCCCTCGCGCTCCACCGCGCCGGCGAGTTTATTGAGTTGGCGGCGATGAACGAGCAGCTTACGCGCCCGGCGCGGTTCATGGTTGAAGCGCGCAGCTGGCGCATATTCGGGTATATAGCTGTTGACCAGGAACAGTTCGCCGCGCTCGGGGCTGGCATAGCTTTCCGCGATATTGGCGCGCCCCGCCCGCAAGGCTTTCACTTCTGTTCCCGTAAGCACGATGCCGCATTCCAGCGTTTCTTCGATGAAGTAATCAAAACGCGCACGGCGATTTTCCGCGATAATTTTGGCGACCGGCATTAGTTTTCTACACCCGCTTCCTGCATCGCCAGACGCACGCGCTCCGCCACAACCGGCGATACCGGCGTCAGCGGCAAGCGCACGTCCGGCGCACACAATCCCAACAGCGACAGGCCATGCTTCACCGGCGCAGGGTTCGGCTCAGCAAACAGCGCCGATTGCAGCGCCAACATGCGATCATTCAGTCTGCGGGCGGCGGCGAAGTCGCCATCGCGCAGCGCTTCCTGCATCGCCGCGCACGCGCCCGGCGCCAAATTGGACACCACCGAAATGCAACCGGCAGCGCCATAGGCGGCAAAACCCAGCGCCAGATTGTCATCGCCGGCAAAGACCTGAAACCCATCGGGGCACAGCGCAAGATGCACCGCCGTGCGCGCCGGATCGCCGGCTGAATCCTTCAGCCCGATCACATTGGGCAAGCCCGCAATCCGCGCCATGTTTTCGGGTTTGATATCAACCACGCTTCGCCCAGGGATGTTGTAGACCACAATCGGTAAAGCGACGGCGTCATTCAAGGCTTTGAAATGCTGGAACAAGCCCTCTTGGCTGGGTTTGTTATAGTAAGGCGCAACAACCAGCGCCGCATCGGCCCCAACCGCCTTGGCATGGGCCATCAAATCAATTGCTTCGGTTGTCGCGTTCGAGCCGGCGCCCGCCATCACCGGAACCCGGCCCGCGGCAACGTCCACGCACAGCTCCACCGCACGCTTGTGTTCGGGATGGCTCAAGGTCGGCGATTCGCCCGTCGTGCCGACCGCCACGAGGCCATTCGTGCCGGCGGCAATCTGGCGCTCCACCAATGCCGCAAAGGCCCGTTCATCCAGCGTTCCGGTTCGGAACGGTGTAATCAGGGCGGTCATAGAGCCGTGAAACATAAGCGTGATCCAGAGTCGCTGGCGATTGGCGGCAAAGGTCCGGTATGGGCCTTCCGTGATCGCTGTCAATGTCAGGCTTGCCAAGGCGGTCGGGCGTTTGCATGACGAAGCAGACCGGCGTGGGACAATGAGCGGAGGCGAGCCAATGGGCGCTGCGACGAAACAATGGCGACAGGCGGCGGCGATGATGGCGGCGGCTTTGTGTCTGGCCATTCCCAGCTTGGCCCAGGCGCAAGCGCCGGCGCGCCTGAACCAGGCGGTCAGCGCCGCGATCAGCGTCTCCGCCCAAGATCAGGCGCGGTTGCGCCAAGGCTTGAGCGACGCGCGCGCCAACCGCTGGGACGCGGTGCGCGCGGCGCGCGACAGCGTTGCCGATCCCTTGGCGCGGCGGATCCTGGCGTGGCGGATTGCCGCCGATCCGGATGCCCCAGCGAGCTATTCTGAAATCAGCCGCGCGATGGATGATCTGGGCGGCTGGCCCGCCCGCGAAACCATGCGCCGGCGCGCTGAGCAACAAGTCTTAGACGCCGGCCTTTCGCCACAAACGCAAATCATGTGGCTGACCGCCGAAGGCGGCCCGATCAGCGGCGACGGACAAATCGCACTCGCCATTGCTTACGCCAATTCCGGCCGGCGCAGCGAAGCCGTTGCCATCACGCGTGAGGCTTGGCGCACGCGCAATCTGACCGCGCGGAGTGAAAGCGAAGCGATCGCCCGCTTCGGCGACAGCTTCACCGCCGATGACAATGCCCAACGCGCCGACGCGCTGTTGTGGCGCGAGGAGCGCACTGCGGCGGCGCGCATGGCGGGCCGCCTGCGCGGCGCTGAGCGGGCGCTGCTCGATGCGCGGCTCGCGCTGCAAACCCGCCGCAGCAAAGGCTTAAGCAAGATCCTCGCCGCCGTGCCGGAAAGCCGCCGCGACGCACCCGGCCTGGTCTTTGACCGCGCCCGTTATATTCGTCGCACCGGCCGGCCCGAAGAAGCCATGCCGCTGATCACCCGCATTCGCGCAAATGATGTGAACGTGGCGGGGCGCGAAGAATTGTTTGAAGAGCGCCGCCTTTATATTCCGCGCGCCTTGCGCGCTGGCGATCGCCGCACGGCTTATCGGCTTGCCGCCGATCACGGCCTGCAGTCAGGCGAAAAATTTGCCGACGCCGAATGGCTTGCCGGATGGATTGCGTTGCGCTTCCTGAAAGAACCCGCCACAGCGCAAGCCCATTTCCAGCGCCTGGAAACCAATGTCCGCGCGCCGGTGAGCCGGGCGCGGGCCCTGTATTGGCGCGCAGAAGCCGTCACCGCCAGCGGCGATCGGGCGGGCGCGGAAGGCTTCCTGGCTCAAGCCGCCCAGCTTGACTACACCTTTTATGGCCAGCTGGCCTCCGCCAAACTCAACCGCAGCCCGGTCCTTGCGCTTGGCGAGGCGGTTCGTCCGACCCCGGACGAACGGGCTGCCTTTGACAGCCGCGAACTGGTCCGTGCGCTGCGTCTGATGGCGCTCACGGGAGAGCGCCAGGATTTTGAATCGATCGCCTTCTATCTCGACGACCAGCTGCAAACCCCGGTGGAATTCGAAATGCTCGGCGCCATTGCGCGCGAAAACGGCTATCCCTTTATCGCCGTGCGCGCCGCCAAGGCGGGACTGCGGCGCGGCATTGTTGCCAAGGAATCGGCGTATCCGCTGATGTCGCTTCCCGAAAACGCCAAATTGCCGGGCCGGCCCGAATCGGCGCTGATCCACGCCATCACGCGCCAAGAGACCGAATTCAATCCGCAAGCCGTCAGCCGCGCCGGCGCGCGCGGCATGATGCAGTTGATGCCGGCCACTGCCCAGGCCACGGCGCGCCGCTTTGGTCTGCCTTATGACCGCAATCGGCTGCTCAGCGATACCGACTACAATGTGTCTCTGGGCGCAGCCCATCTCGGCGAACTGGTCGATGATTTCGGCGGCTCCTATGTGATGGCGATCGCGGCCTATAATGCCGGTTCGTCGCGACCGCGGCAGTGGATGGAGGACTGGGGCGATCCGCGCACCGGCGCGATCGATATCGTCGATTGGATCGAACTCATTGCGTTTTCCGAAACCCGCAATTACGTGATGCGGGTCACCGAAAACCTTCAGGTCTATCGCGCCCGATTGAATGGCGGATCAGCACCATTGCAGATCACCCAAGACCTGGCCCGTGGCGGGCGTTAGGTCTCGGTCGCCAAAGCGCGGGTGAGCATCGCGGGATCGACATTGCCGCCGCTGACAATCACCAGCACAGTCTTCCCGGAAAGGTCGAGCTTGCCGGAAAGCGCGGCCGCCAAAGCCGCCGCCCCCCCGGGTTCAACCACGAGCTTGAGGGTCAATGCCGCAAACGCCATGGCGGCGAGCACTTCCTCATCGCTCACCGCCAACGCGCCAGCCCAATGGCCGCGTCCGATCGCGAATGGCAGCAGGCCAATTTTGTCCGACATCAGCGCATCGCAGATTGAGCGTATGCCCGGCGCATTGGCCGTGATCTCGCCCGCGGCCAAGGTTCGCGCAAGATCGTCATGGCCCTCAGGCTCGACCGGATAAACTTGGCAGTGCGGCGCGGTTTCATGCACCGCAAGCGCAATGCCCGCGGCCAGGCCGCCGCCACTTGCGCAGACCAGTGCGATGTCCGGCGCGGCGCCCAAAGCCGCCATATCCGCCATCGCTTCGAGACCGGCGGTTCCCTGCCCCGCAATGACGTCGGGATGGTCGAACGGCGCAATCACCGCCAGCCCCTGCTCTGCGGCGATGGTGCGCCCAATGGCCTCACGGTCTTGGCTGGCGCGGTCATAGGCCACAATGCGCGCGCCGTAAGCTTCCGTCTGGCGGCGCTTGGAGGCCGGCGCATCGGCCGGCATCACGATGGTGGCGGGCACGCCAAACAGCCGCGCCGAAGCCGCAACCGCAATCGCATGATTGCCCGAAGAGAAAGCCAATACGCCGCGCGCACGCGCCGCCTCCGGCAAAGCGGCAATCGCATTATAGGCGCCGCGCATTTTGAAAGCGCCATTGCGCTGCAAGCATTCCGCTTTGCAGAACACAGTTGCTCCGGTTGCAGCGTCCAGAGCGGCGTGACGAATAAGCGGCGTGCGCACGGTAACGCCGGAAAGGCGCATGGCGGCAGCGGTGATGTCAGCGAAAGTCGGTGGTGTCATCTTCCAAATCTGCACCATCGCGGCGCTGTAACGCAAGAATGCCAGCGAGCAAGGACAACCAAAGATAAGACGCCGCCGGTACGAAAACCGCTTCCGTCGCTGACATCGCCAATGTGCAGACCAGCAGCGGCGCAACCAGGAAAGACAGCCGGCTGCGCGCCGCCGCCGCCAGCGCGGCGAACAATCCATATCCCAACAGGCCGATCATCAGCATCCCGCCGGCCACGCCGAAATCCAAACGCAACTCCAGCCAGGCATTGTGCGCATTGCGCGCCTCATAGCCCAATTCACCCGCAATTCGCGCGCCATAATCCGCCTGGGGCGACCAGAAGGCGCCATAGCCATAGCCGGTCCAAGGACGCGCCTCGATGCGCGGCGCCACGGCGTTCCAGATTTCCGTGCGGCCGGTAAAGGTGGCGTCGCGCCCAAGCACCAAGGCAATCCAATCGGGATGGGCAAGGCCAATATAGCCGAGCACAGCAATCGCGCAGCCGGCTGCTCCAACAAGAACCGTCGCCGTCAAAGGCCCACGCCGGATCAGTGCGATGACGCAAAACAATCCGACGCCGAGAAGCATCGCCGCAAGCGACGTCGCCGAGCGCGCCATCACCACAACCAAAGCGCAAAAGACCGCCGCCGCCAGCCAGCGCGCCCAACGCGGCGTCATCGCCGCGCACGCCAGGCAAGCCAAACCACTGAGCGCTGCAACCGCGCCCAAGCGGTTCTTCTCCAACCAAAACCCAGACCAGGCCCCGATATGGATTTCTTGCATCACGCCAATCTGGGGCGTAGCCAGCGCCAAAAGCGCACTGCCCATCACCAAACTCAGCCCACACATCGCGATCAAGCGCGCAAGGCGATGTGGCGGAAAGCTCGCCAGATAAAAGGCCGACAATAGCGTCGCTGTGTGAATGAAGGCCCGCCGCCAGGTCACATCCGGAAGAATGGACCAGAGGGTTGACACCCAGGCTGTCAGCGCGATCGCGAGGGCAAAAAAACTTGCCGGCCCAAGCCAAGCGACGTGTCGGCCGCGGCGCGAAAGGCCAACGACTGCAAACCCAAACGCAACCAGATAAGTCAACTGCGCGCCCGCACTGACAATGCCGGGCGGGGCCACTTTCATCAGTGTCATCACCGGGGCTTCGCTGGCCAGCAAGATCAGCGCCGCGCCGATGGCGCCGTCCCATTCGGCGCGCGGGGCAACGCGGCTCGGCGCGTGGATCGGAATGAAAGCGGCCATGCCAATCGCTTGGCGGCGAATCATCAAGAAACGTTTACTCGCCGCGCGGTTTGGCGCGCCGGGTTGGGGCGGCGGCCAACGGATCGTCCGGCCAGGGATGTTTCGGATACCGCCCTTTCATCTGGGCCTTTACATCGCCATAGGAGCCGCGCCAGAAGCCCGCCAGATCGCGCGTCGTCTGAACCGGCCGATGGGCCGGTGACAACAACTCCAAGATCAATGGCGCGCGGCCGTCGGCAATCGTTGGATGACGATCCTGGCCGAACAATTCTTGCAACCGCACCGCCAAAGTCGGCCCGGCAATGGCGGTATAATCAATCAAGTGCTCACCGCCCGCGGGCGTTGAAAACCGCGCAGGGGCTTGCTGATCGAGCGTTTGCCGCTGGCGCCAATCCAGCGTGTCGATCAAGGCCTGGGCAAGGCGCGCCTGAAACTCACTGAGCCGCATGGCGCCTGAAGCTGCGCCATCCGCCCAATCCCCGCCCGCAGCGAGAGCCGCATCAGACCAATCCGGCCAAGCCGGCCCATCAAGCCGCCGCAGAAACGCGACCCGCGCGCGCACTTGGACGAATGCAGGATCAGCGCCAAGCAAGGCCGGCCCGTGCGCGGCCAAAGCATCGCGCCAGGCCTGCACGAGCCGCTCGGGCGCGATCTTCTCACCCGGTCCTTCAGCCAATACGATCTTGCCGAGGCGGCGCTGGCGACGCGCACGGACCGCTTGCGCGGCAGGATCGTAAGCGCAACTCTCCAAGGTTTCGATATCGCGGGCAAACAGGTCGTCGAGATCGGCCGCCGACAGCGCCGCCGCCGCCAGGATCCGCGCCTTGTCGGCCCGTCCGCTGGCGTCGGCGACCACCAGGAAAGGCGCTTTCGCCAAGCCATGCTCCGCAGCGATCGCAACCGCGCGGCCATTGGCCATGACCGCTTCGCCGGGCTTGCCGGCGCGCGCCATCGCCACCCGTTCGGGAAACGCCAAAGCCAGCAGGCGTCCGCACGCATCCGGTTCGATGCGCTCGGCGTCCAAGCGCGCGCCAACGTCACGCGCCAAGCGATCGGCCATGGCGCGTGCGGCCGTCGCGCGCGGCCCGGCCTCGCGGATCAGCTGCGCCAAGCGATGGGAAAGATCGGCATCGCTACCGCCCAGGCCCTGCTCGGTGAGCAGCACGCTGAGCCAAGCCGCCGTGCGCGCGCGACCGATCCGAGCGCCGGCAACAACCATATGCGCCAGCCGCGGCGGCAATCCGAAACCGGCGATGGCTTCGCCATGTGCACTCAGGCGGCCGTCATTGTCGAGCGCGCCAAGGCGTTTGAGCAGACCATGCGCCTCCGCCCAAGCCGGCGCGGGCGGCGGCTCGAGCCAGACCAATTGGCCTGGATCGCTCACGCCCCAGGCGGCCAAATCCAACGCCATGCTCGACAAATCCGCCGCGAGAATCTCTGGCGGATCAAACGCGGGAAAGGCGCGCGTTTGCGGCTCATCCCATAGCCGCCAACAGACGCCCGGTTCGGTGCGCCCAGCGCGGCCCGCGCGCTGCGTGATCGCGGCTTGGCTGGCGCGCACGGTTTCCAATCGGCTGAGGCCCAAGCCAGGTTCAAACCGCGATTGCCGGGCAAAACCACTGTCGATCACCACCCGCACGCCTTCGATCGTCAAACTCGTTTCCGCAATTGACGTGGCGAGCACGACCTTGCGTTTGCCCATGGCGGCCGGCGCGATGGCGGCGTCCTGTTCACGCGCCTCCATCGCGCCGAATAGGGGGTGTATGCTCACATCGGGCGCCAGGCGCATTTCGGCCAAGCGCGCGGCCGTGCGCTGAATGTCGCGCGCGCCCGGCAAGAAAGCGAGGATCGATCCGCTTTCCTGGGTCAGAGCTTTGGCGATCGCATCCGCCATGGCGCCATCCAAAGGCTGACGCGGATCAAGGCCTAGATAACGATGGATGATCGGAAAGAGACGCCCTTTGGACTCAATGATCGGCGCGTCGCCCAAGCGGGCCGCAATCGCCGCAGCGTCCAGCGTGGCCGACATCACCAACAGGCGCAAATCTTCACGCAGACCCAGTTGCGCATCGCGCGCCAGGGCAAGCCCCAGATCACCCTCAAGGCTGCGCTCGTGGAACTCGTCAAACAAGACGGCACAGACCCCCGCCAGGCTCGGGTCTTTCAGAATGCGGCGCGTGAACACGCCTTCGGTGACGACTTCCACACGCGTGCCGGCGCTCACTTTACTGTCGAGCCGCACCGTGTAGCCGATCGTGCGCCCAACGGGCTCGCCGCGGAGCGCCGCCATCCGCGCCGCCGCCGCCCGCGCCGCGATCCGGCGTGGCGACAACACCAAAATCCGCTGCCCTTTGGCCCATGACGCATCGATCAGCGCCAAAGGCGCGAGCGTGGTTTTGCCCGCTCCAGGCGGGGCCACCAAAACCGCGCAGGGCGCGCGCGCCAACGCAGCTCTGAGATCGTCAAGAACCTCTTCAATCGGCAACATCGCCCTTCCTTATGCGCTCGCGCCGGCTGCCGCCAGCCTGCGCGTTGGGCTGGCGCGCCGGCCCAAGCTTTGTTAGGCACCCGGACATTCATTGGAGGACGCCATGGCCGCTTGGAGTAAAGCGACCGTTACGGTGCTGGTCAGTCTGAGCGCCGCCGCGCTGGCGGCGGGCTGTGCTTCGCGCGGGGACAAACCAACGCCAGCAGAGCCCGAAGCGCCGCGCAAATCGGCCAATGAGCGCATGGATGAAGCCCGGCGAGGCATGGCTGACGCCGCCATCTCGCCCCTTAAGGATGTGGGCCTGGTGCGCCCAGTCGTGCCCTTGATGCTACAGGATCTCACCTACCCTTATGATGTCAGCTCCCTGGCTGGTTCGTGTGTGAACGTCTCTTATGAGCTCGGCAGATTGGACGCCACGCTCGGGGTCGAAACCTATCAGCGCGGGCCAAAGGCTTCGATGAGCGAGCGCGGCCTTGATCAAGCCCAGTCGGAAGCCGCCAAAGCGCTGCGCGGCGCTGCGACCGATTTCATCCCGTTTCGCAGTCTGGTGCGGCGCGCCAGCGGCGCTGAAAAGGCCGCCCGCCAAGCTGATCGCGCCCGCCAGATCGGCGAACTGCGCCGCTCTTTTTTGCGCGGCTATGGCGCTTCGCTTGGTTGCAGCAATCTGACCTTGCCGGCCCCACCGCCGCCCGAAAAGCCAAACCGCTAAGGCGGCGCCTGAAGCCTGGCGCGAAAGCTGGCCGCGAAGTCAGACATCGCGCCGGTCGCGATAGCTGCCCGCATGCGCGCCATAAGGTTCTGATAATAGGCAATGTTGTGCCACGACAACAAAACCTGCGCGAGCAGTTCGCTGGCTTTGACGAGATGATGCAGATAGGCGCGGCTATAGTCACGGCTGGCCGGGCAATCCAGCGTCTCGTCCAACGGCGCAAGGTCTTCTGCGAAGCGGGCGTTTTTGAGATTGAGCGGGCCGCGATCGCTCCAAGCCTGCCCATGGCGGCCTGAGCGGGTCGGCAAGACGCAATCAAACATGTCAACGCCGCGGGCAACCGCCTCCACCAAATCGATTGGCTTGCCGACTCCCATCAGGTAACGCGGACGCTGCGCCGGCAAGAACGGGATCGTTGCCTCCAATGTTCGCAGCATTTCGGCCAAGGGTTCGCCCACCGCCAGACCGCCAATCGCGTAACCGTCAAACCCTTCCGCTACGAGCGCCTGCGCGCTGGCGCGGCGCAGCGCTTCGTCCGTGCCGCCCTGAACAATTGCGAAAAGACTTTGCGACGGCCGATCGCCAAAAGCGGCCTTGCTGCGCGCCGCCCAACGCAGTGAGAGCTGCATGGCTTTCTCAACAGTCTCGCGCGGGGCCGGAAGCGCCGGGCATTCGTCAAGCTGCATGATGACATCAGACCCAAGCAAGGCGGCCTGAATTTCAATGGACCGCTCTGGCGTCAGCTCATATGTCGAGCCGTCAATGTGGCTGCGAAAAGTTACGCCGTGTTCAGACATTTGACGCAAACCCGACAGCGACATGACTTGAAACCCCCCGCTGTCGGTGAGAATTGGGCCGGGCCAGCGCATGAATTCATGCAGGCCGCCCAGACGCGCGACGCGCTCGGCGCCGGGGCGCAACATCAAGTGATAGGTGTTGGCGAGAATGATTGCCGCACCCGTTGCTTTGACCTGATCAACCAACAACCCTTTCACTGTCCCTGCCGTGCCGACCGGCATGAAAGCAGGCGTTGGAATATCGCCGCGCGGGGTGACGAGCACGCCCGTACGCGCCGCGCCGTCTGTTGCCGCGATGTGAAATGGAAACTCAGCCATCGCCCATCCGCCCCAGATGAGCCGCGCATTCGTCAGCGCCCGCCAAGACGCCAAGACCTTGATATATAACTTCAGCTTCGCGCCAGAACCCCATCGCAGATCGCGTCTTGCCAAGCGCCTCATGTGCAAGCGCACCAAGTCGCAGGGCATTCGCCAAATCCAAAGCCCGCGCCGGCCCCAGGTCGCCAGACAGCGCCGCCGCTTCGAGCGCTTGCGTCAAGGCGATCTCGGATTGGTGGTTTAGGCGCGCAATGTCGCTGCGATGACGCAGGGCATGGGCAAGCGCGGCCGGGTTATTGCTCAGCCATGCAGCACTTTCGGCGCCAGCATAGGGCGCTTTATCCGTCACGATTTTGGCTCCGCCACAACAAACTCGCATCGCCATAGGAATAAAACCGATAACGCTGGGCAATCGCATGGGCGTAGGCCGCTTTCATCGCCGTTTCGCCAGCAAAGGCGCAGACCAGCATGAACAGGGTCGATTTCGGCAAATGGAAATTGGTCCACAAGCCGTCGGCAGCGTGAAACCGAAAGCCCGGCAGGATGAAGAGATCGGTTTCGCCGGCGACCGGCTCAATCGAGCCTTCTGGCCCAACCGCACTCTCCAAAGTGCGCAGCGCTGTTGTTCCAACCGCAATGATCCTGCGGCCCTCTGATTTGGCGCGGTTGAGAGCGTCGGCCGTCTCTGCGCTGACTTCGCGCCATTCCTGGTGGATGACATGATCTTCCACGGCCTCAGCCTTAACCGGCAGGAAGGTGCCGGCGCCGACATGCAGGGTGACATAGCGGCGCTCGATCCCGGCGCGATCGAGCGCAGCGAGCAAGGCCGGCGTGAAATGCAAACCCGCCGTGGGGGCGGCAACCGAACCGGAGCGCGCCGCGAACACAGTTTGATAATCGTCTTCATCATCCGCATCCGGCGCCCGGCGCGCCGTGATATAGGGCGGCAGCGGGGCATGACCGCAGGCGGCGACGGCGTCATCAAGTTCGGCCCCGGCGCAGGTGAAACGCAGCGTCACGTCGCCGTCTTCGCTTTTTGCTTCCAGCGTTGCGCGCAAGTCCGCGCCAAACGTCAAAACATCGCCGGTGCGCAATCTTTTGCCGGGGCGGGCAAAGGCGCGCCAGCGCGCGGCGTCCAGCCGCTTGTGCAGATTGAGCTCCACCGCGACGTCCGTTCCGTCGGCGCCCCGCGCCGGACGCACGGCCCGAAGCGCCGCATGAATGACCCGCGTATCGTTAAACACCATGACATCGCCGGCGCGCAGCAGCGCGGGAAGCGCAGACACGATCCGGTCCGTCACGCCGCCGGCTGGATCGAACGTCAAGAGGCGCGCGCTATCGCGCGGCCGCGCCGGGCGCAGCGCGATCAGATCCTCGGGCAGATCAAAGTCAAAGTCAGCGGCGCGCATGGGGTCCCTTCGACGGCGCGCGCGGCGCGCTCAGGCCACGCGCATCGAGACAATCTTGCCGGGGCTGCGCGGCGGTTCGCCCTTCGGCAAAGCGTCGACATGCTCCATGCCAGCGGTGACTTCGCCCCAAACCGTGTATTGCCGATCAAGGAAGGTGGCGTCGTCGAGGCAGATGAAGAATTGGCTATTGGCCGAGTTCGGATCATTGGTGCGGGCCATGGAGCAGACGCCGCGCACATGTTTTTCGGCGCTGAATTCCTGCTTCAGATTGGGCTTGGACGAACCGCCCGTGCCGCGCCCATTGGGGCAGCCGGCCTGCGCCATGAAGCTGTCGATCACGCGGTGAAAGACAATGCCGTCATAGAAGCCTTCATTGGCGAGTTCCGTAATGCGCGCGACATGATCGGGCGCAAGATCAGGCCGCAAACGGATCGTGACCGGGCCGCTGTCGAGCGTCAAAGTCAGGGTAGGAAAGGAATCAGTCGCCACCAGGGTCGCTCCTTGCGTTCGGCGTCTTTCAGGTCCGCCGATTTTGGCACCCGAACCGGGATTTTCACATCGCACACCGAGAAATCGGCTTTCCGCTCGGCGCGGGTCTGATCGATAACCTTGAGGAATTCAGGGCTCTCGGTGCGCATCACATAGATTGGCGCTTGTTCGGGCGCCGGCAAGTCAGCGGCAACCTGAACCTTGAGCATTTTGTCGGGATTGGGCGGCGGCTCGCCAACCGCGAGCTTCAGCACCGCGTCCTGGCCCCACAGAACACGGCCCCAAACCGTGTATTTCCCATCAACGCGGATATTGTGCTGCCGCATCAGGAAGAATTGGCTGTTGGCGGAGTTGGGCTCCTGCGCGCGCGCCATGGAGGCAACGCCCGGGCAATGCATCGCTTGGGCGGCGGCCTTACCGTCGCGCGTGCGGCCGGGCTGGAACTGGGTGTCGGGCTGGGTCAGGATCGGCAGCGCCTTAACGAAACCAACCCGCCCGCCGCCGGTTTGGGCGGCCTGCACAAACGGCATTTCCGGGCCGCGGCGGAACTCAAATTCGGCAACCAGATCCGGCTTCGTTGAGCCGCCCGTACCATCGCCGGCCGGATCGCCGCCTTGGGCCATGAAGTCATCGATGACGCGATGGAATGCGAGCCCATCATAGAACTTCTCCCGCGCCAATTCCTTGATGCGCTGGACATGCAGCGGCGCAGCTTCGGGATACATTTCGATCACGATGCGGCCATGCACGGTATCGATATAGAGTGTCGCTTCCGGATCGAGCGGCCGCCAAACTGAGGGGTCGGGCTGTTGTTGCGCGACCGCCGGCGCTGCCGCCATTGCCAGGGCGAAGGCCGCCATTATCGCCAGACTATGCTTGCGCATCAGGACAATCCGAACTTGGCGCGCAGCCGGCTGACGACAGCCGGCGGCACGAATTGCGAAACATCGCCGCGTAGCCGCGCGATCTCTTTGACCAGCCGCGAAGCGATCGCCTGGCACGTGGGATCGGCCATCAGGAACACGGTTTCGATGTTCGGATTGAGTTTTTGATTCATCCCGACCATCTGAAACTCGTACTCAAAATCCGAAACCGCCCGCAAGCCGCGCAAGATCACATGCGCGCCGACCTCTTCAGCGAAGGACATCAGTAGCGTGTCGAAGGGGCGCACGTCGATAGTGCAATCCAGTTCAGCTGCAGCCAATTCCGCCTCGACCATGGCGACGCGCTCTTCGAGTGTGAACAGCGGCCCCTTGTCACGGTTGATGGCGACGCCAACGACCAGATGATCAACGAGTTTGCCGGCCCGCTGGGCAATATCCAGATGGCCATTGGTGACCGGATCGAAGGTGCCGGGATAAAGCCCGACCCGGCGCGACTTGGTTTTGCGCGTCATTCGCCGGCCTCTCCTTCACCGCCATCGACATCTTCCAGCCGCTCGGCAGCCACCACATGTTCGCCCTCGCCAACGCGGATGAGCGTGACGCCCTGGGTGGCGCGCCCGGCAATGCGGATACTGGCCACGCCCATGCGGATGAGCTGGCCCTTGTCGGTGACGAGCAGCAGTTCGTCTTCTTCCTGAACCGGGAAGGCGCCGGTGATGCGGGCGTCGGCGTCGCTCAAGCGGTGGGCGATCAGCCCTTTGCCGCCGCGACCGGTGACGCGGTACTCAAAGCTCGACGCACGTTTGCCGAGGCCGTCGGAGGTGACTGTCAGGATGAACTGCTCATAACCGCCGAGTTCCCCGATCCGTTCGGGTGAAATCGGCGCTTCGCCGGTTTCGCCGTCTTCGTCGCTCGCGGGCTCGGGCTCGGCAACGTCTTCGCCGACGGCGCGCCGCATGGCGGCGGCGTGTTTGAGATAGGCGCGCGCTTCGGCCGGCTCCACATCGACATGGCGCAGAACGGTCATGCCGATGACGCGATCGGTTTCCTTCAGATCAATGCCGCGAACGCCGGTGGAGGTGCGGCCCGAAAACACGCGCACGTCGTCAACGCGGAAGCGAATGCATTGGCCATTGGCGGTGGTGAGCAGGATATCGTCCGCATCTGTGCAGACTTGCACGCCAACGATGCCGTCGCCTTCATCGGGTTTCATGGCGATCTTGCCGGCGCGATTGACCTGTACGAAGTCCGACAGCTTGTTGCGCCGCACGCCGCCGGAGCGAGTGGCAAACATCACGTCGAAGGTCGCCCAATCGTCTTCGTTTTCAGGCAACGCCATAACCGAGGTGATGGTCTCACCCTGTTCCAAAGGCAGCATATTGACCAGCGCACGGCCCTTGGTGCGCGGATCGCCAAGCGGCAGACGCCAGACCTTTTCCTTATAAACCATGCCGGCCGAACTGAAGAACAGGATCGGCGTATGGGTGGAGGCGACGAATAAGCGGGTGACGAAATCTTCGTCCTTCGTGGTCATCCCGGCCTTGCCTTTGCCGCCGCGGCGCTGGGCGCGATAGGCCGACAAGGGCGTGCGTTTGACATAGCCGCCATGGGTGACGGTGACGACCATATCCTCGCGTGGGATCAGCGCTTCGTCATCGATATCGCCGTCGGCGTCGGTAAAGCCAGAGCGGCGCGGCTTGCCAAACAGGGTTTTCACCTCGCCCATTTCGGTCTTGACGATATCGAGGATGCGCTGGCGCGAGCCAAGGATATCGAGGAGCTCCTTAATCTCTTCAGCGATCTCGTTGGCGGCTTTTGCGATGTCGTCGCGGCCAAGGCCGGTGAGGCGCTGCAGGCGCAGATCCAAGATCGCCTTGGCTTGCTCTTCCGAAAGCCGGATCGCATCGCCTTCGCCGATGCCTTCCTTTCCGTCGAGGTCTTCAATGATCGTGCGCGGATCGGCGATCAGCGCGATGAGCGGCGCCATATCGGCGATCGGCCAGGCGCGGCTCATCAGCTTTTCTTTCGCTTCCGCAGGATCGGCGGAATAGCGGATGACACGTATGATCTCGTCAATATTTGCGACCGCGATAGCGAGGCCGACGGTCTCGTGGCCGCGCTTGCGCGCTTTGGCGAGCTGATGCTTGGCGCGGCGCGTGACGACCTGTTCGCGAAAGCCCAGGAACGACACCAGCATCTGGCGCAAGCCCATCTGCTCGGGCCGGCCGGCATTGAGCGCAAGCATATTCACGCCAAACGAGCTTTGCAGGGCCGTGAAACGATAGATCTGATTGAGCACCACATCGGCCACCGCATCGCGCTTCAGTTCAATGACGATACGGATGCCGTGGCGGTTGCTCTCATCGCGCAGCTCCGCGATGCCTTCGATCTTCTTTTCACGGACCAGCTCGCCGATCCGTTCAACCGTATTGGCTTTGTTCACCTGATAAGGAATTTCGGTGAACACAATCACGTCGCGGCCCTTGGACGTTTCGATATTGTGCCGCGCCCGGATGACCACCGAGCCGCGCCCCGTCAGCAGCGCCTGGCGCGAGCCGGAGCGGCCGAGAATTTCCCCGCCGGTCGGAAAGTCCGGCCCCGGAACAATTTCGAGAAGCTCCAAATCTGTAATGTCTGGCCGCTCGATCAGGGCGATGGCGGCGTCAATCACTTCTGACAGATTGTGCGGCGGGATATTCGTCGCCATGCCGACCGCAATGCCGCCGGCGCCATTGACCAAAAGATTGGGATAGCGCGCCGGCAGCACAACGGGCTCTTGGCGCGAGCCGTCATAATTGTCCTGAAAATTGACGGTGTCTTCGTCGATGTCGGCGAGCAGAAAACTCGCGGCCTTCGACAGCCGGCTTTCGGTGTAGCGCATCGCCGCTGGCGGATCGCCGTCGATTGAACCGAAATTGCCCTGCCCGTCGATCAGCAGAAGGCCCATGGAAAAGTCCTGCGCCATGCGCACCAGCGCGTCATAGATCGCCCCGTCGCCGTGGGGGTGATAGCGGCCCATAACTTCACCGACGGTGTTGGCGCTCTTGCGATAGGACTTGTCGTGGCGGTTTCCCGCCTCATCCATGCCGTAAAGGATGCGCCGATGCACGGGCTTCAAACCGTCGCGCACATCCGGCAGCGCGCGCGACACGATCACGCTCATCGCGTAATCGAGATAGGAGCGTTTCAGCTCCTCTTCAATCGCAATCGGGGCAATACCGGAGCCGCCCTTGTCGATCGGGCCGGAGGGCGGTTCGTCAGACGGCGGCGGGGGCGTTTCTTCAGACACGGGACAGGCTTTGCGACTCAGTGGAATTGATCGGTTTCGTTATCACGCCCAATCGCCTGAGGCCAACGCGCCCTTCCACAGCCGGGGCTGATCTCTGCACAAGGCCGGGATTGGCGCGCCGGCCCGGTTTGTGTCAGACCGACGCCACGACCACTCAGGACACTCCCCATCATGGCCACACCCGCCGGCAAAGTACCAATTTTCGAAAGCGTCCAGGCCGCTTTGAGCTTTGCACGCAGCCACTTCGCCGCCTTCGCGCCGGCTGCGGCGGTGGTGGCGCTGCTTGCGCTGGCCCCCAATGTGGTTGCCGCCCGCGCCATGGCCAGCAATGACATCGCCGGCACGGCGCTCGGCATGGCGGGCATGGCAGCCATAGGCGCGATTTTTTTCGCCGCCGCCTTGCGGTCGGGCATGTCCTTGCCGACCAACGGACCGTCCGTTTTGGGTCTCAGCTTTGGCGCCGATGAGATGCGGTTGATGGCGGCCATGGCGGTGGTTGGGTTCTTTCTGTTCATCGTGTTTACGGTCGGGCTGATCCCCGCCTTTGCGGTGTTTGCATTCGCCATCGCGCCATTCACCAAGGAGCTGCAAGGCGCCGGCAATGACCAGGCTGCGGTCGCAGCGATCCTGCAGAAGGCCGTGGAGGCCAATCCGGGCGTGTTTCTCGGCCTCATGCTCGGCTATGGCTTCTTGTGGATGGCTCTGACATCGCGGCTGTTTCTGGCAGCGCCAGCGACGGTGGAAGATAAGGCGATCCGCAGCTTTGAAACCTGGGCTTGGACCAAGGGTAACATGCTGCGGATCATAGCAGCGCGGCTGACACTGCTGGTTCCAGCTTTTTTCGCCGCCGGCTTGATTCAAAGCGCCGCAGCAGCCGCCCTCGGCATGACCGGCCCTGGCCTGCAAACCTCTTTGGCGACGCTTCAGCCCGCCGCGCTGATCGTCACTTTCATCGGCGGCTTTGCCAGCCTGCTCCTGTATTCGCTTTTGGAGGCGGGCCTATCTGGCTATCTCCATCGCGGCTTGCGGCCTAAGGCTTCTTGATCAAACGGCCTTGGGCCATCACGAAGCGCACTTTGGTCAGCGCATTGGGATCGGCCAGCGGATCGCCATCGACGGCGATCATGTCGGCGCTGCGCCCGGCGCCGAGCACGCCGATCTGGTTTTCCAGGCCGAGCAACTCAGCGGCCGTGCGCGTGGAGCTGACCAGCGCTTCACGCGCAGAGAGCCCGCCATATTGCGCCATCATCGCAAACTCCTCGCCATTGCGGCCATGCGGAGAAACGCCAGTATCGGTGCAAAAGGCGATTTTCACGCCGGTCTGTTTGGCGAGTTTGATGTTCTTGCCGAGCGCATCGAGGCGCTGCTTGATTTTGACCTGCACGACATCGGTATAGGTTCCAGGCGCGGCTTCCATATATTGCTTGGCCGGCATGAGAGTTGGGCAGAGATAGGTTGCGCGCGCTTTCATCTCCTTGGCGTCCGCCTCGGTCATGAAGGTGCCGTGCTCGATCGAAGTGACGCCCGCCATTGTCGCGCCGCGCACGCCGTCGCTGCCGTGGGCATGGGCCGCGACCTTAAGGCCTAGCTGGCCCGCGGTTTCCACGATTGCATTCATTTCCGGCTGGCTAAAATGCTGACCAAGGCCGCGCGCCTGCTGGCTCAAAACCCCGCCCGTGGCGGTGATCTTGATCCAATCGACGCCGCGCGCGGAAGCTTCGCGCACCCGCTCTGAACATTGCACCGGGCCGGTGCAAGTCATGCCTTCGGAGGCGCGAATGGCCTCGCCGAGCAGCTGATTGAAACCCGCGCTGGGATCGCCATGGCCGCCAATGATCGACAAGGCTGGCCCTGATATCAAGAGCCGCGGCCCCGGGATCAGGCCGCGCGCCGTTCCATCGCGCAGCGCCTGGCCGACATTGGGCGGCGACCCCAGATCACGCACCGTGGTGAAGCCGGCCTCCACGGTCAGGCGGGCATTCTTGGCGCCGACAACAACCGCGGCCTCGCGGTCAAACAACACCGCGCGGGCAAAGCCGCCGCCCGGATCGCTCGACAAATGCACATGCGCGTCGATCAGGCCGGGCAGCACGGTGAGCGCGCCGAGATCAATCCGCTCCACCTTCTCACCGGGCTGGGCGCCGAGGCTTTCAGCGCTGGCGCCGGGGCCGCCAACGCCGATAATCTTGTTGTCGCGTACCGCCACCAAACCCGGCGCGGCAGTATCCTTCGCGGGATCGGCAATCACCCGGCTCGATGCGATCAAAGTGACATCCGCCACAGCCGCCGGCGCCAGCGCGACCAGCGCCAGCGCGCTCAACATCGTTTTCATGACGCCTCCCCAGATCGACCGGCTGTGCGCCGGCGCTTAAACCAATAGAAACCGATCAAGCCAAGCACGGCCAGCCCCACAATCAGCCCCAGCACGATCGGCAGGCGCTCGCCCACCGCCGCCCCCAGCGCCGCAATCGCAACAAAAGCGATGGTGAGATACATCAACCCGGTGACCGCAATCATCACCAGAAACCGCCAGAACGGCGCTTTGAAATAGCCGCACGCAATGTAAAGCGGGATGCGCGTGCCGGGCACGAACCGGGCGGTGAGCAGCGCCAACCACAGATTGCCGAGCACCTGGGTGCGGGCCGCCTCCACCTTTGGATGCATCGCCTTTGAGCGCGCCCATGCATTGGCGTGGGCGAAATAGCCGATCCAGTATTTCCAGCCGTCCGACACCAATAGTCCAGCGAAGGTGGCCAGGAACAGGCCGGTTGCGGTCCCGGCGCCTGTTGCGGCCGCAGTCGCCGCGCCAAGAACGGCGGCGTCCTCCTGCACAAACGGCCCGAGAAACGCCAACCATAACGGCGTCCAGGGGTGGTTCATGAGGGGCGTGATGTCGGCCATGAAATGGCGATACAGGCGGCCGGCTTGGGCGTCCAGGCGATATGCTCGGGAACTATCGCGGCGCAGGCGCTGATACACGCTGCGCGCGAAGCGGCCTTCTTCTTCGGCGGCGGTGGGCTCGTCCTCGTCACCGCGCTCCGGGGCCTTCAGCGTTGTGCGCGGCACGATGGGTTTGAGCACGATCACGTCAGACTGCAGCTTTCGCGCCAACCGGTGGACATTCAGGGGCAGCATTGGGGCAATGGCAGGGGCAAAAGGAAGATCGCGCCACGCCATCAGCGAAGTGGGAAAGCGCGAAGAACCCGGTCGGATAGATGTCGTCGACGCGCAGGAATAACTTTTGCAAGAACCGATCCGCGATCCCGCCAAAAAGGCGCGCAAATCGTTATCTTGACCTCTGCGCGCCGGCGCCAAGCGAGAGCTGGCTTTGCCAGATGCAAAGGCGCGGATAAGCACAGCGCTTATCCGCCATTTCACTGCCGCCGCTACCCCGATGCACGCTTTTTGGTCGGCTTCTTTGCCACCGGCGGCGCGGGTACAGCCAAAGCGGCGCGGCGCTCGCCTTGGCGCTTGAGGGTTTCGGCGAGATATTTGCCGGTCCAACTTTCCTTCACCTTCGCCACTTGCTCGGGCGCGCCTTCGGCGACGATCCTGCCGCCGCCATCACCGCCTTCGGGGCCGAGATCGAGCAGCCAGTCGGCGGTTTTGATCACATCGAGATTGTGTTCGATCACCACCACGGTGTTGCCGTTATCGACCAGTTCGTGGAGCACATCGAGCAGCCGTTTGGTGTCCTCAAAATGCAGGCCAGTGGTCGGCTCATCGAGAATATAGAGCGTGCGCCCAGTGGCGCGTTTCGACAGTTCCTTCGACAGCTTCACACGCTGCGCTTCACCGCCGGAGAGCGTCGTTGCCTGCTGGCCGACCTTGATATAATCGAGGCCGACGCGCGCCAGCGTTTCCATCTTGTCGCGGATGGAGGGCACGGCCTGAAAGAGGGTGGCGGCTTCTTCCACCGTCATGTCGAGCACATCAGCGATCGACTTGCCTTTGAACATGACCTCCAGCGTTTCGCGATTATAGCGCTTGCCCTTGCACTGATCGCAGGTGACGTAGACGTCCGGCAGGAAGTGCATTTCGATCTTGATCACGCCGTCGCCCTGGCAGGCCTCGCAGCGCCCGCCTTTGACATTGAACGAAAACCGGCCGGGGCCATAGCCGCGCGCTTGGGCTTCGGGAAGGCCCGCATACCAATCGCGGATCGGAGTGAAGGCGCCGGTATAGGTGGCCGGATTGGAGCGCGGCGTGCGCCCGATCGGGCTTTGATCGATGTCGATCACCTTGTCGAAATGCTCCAATCCCTCGATCGATTGATACGGCGCAGTCGCTTCGCCCGCACCATTCAAACGCCGCGCCGCGGCCTTGTAGAGCGTTTCGATGATGAGCGTTGATTTGCCCCCGCCCGAGACGCCGGTCACGCAAGTGAACGAACCGATCGGGATTTCGGCGGTGACGTTTTTCAGATTATTGCCGGTGGCCCCGATAAGCTTCAGCGTCTTACCTTTGGTCAGGCGGCGGCGATTGGGAATGGCGATTTCGCGCCGGCCGGACAGATAGGCGCCGGTGATGCTGGCGGGATTGTCGACCACCTGTTGCGGCGTGCCCTGGGCGATGATCTGGCCGCCATGCACGCCCGCCGCCGGGCCCATATCAATCACATGATCGGCGGTGAGGATCGCCTCCTCGTCATGCTCGACCACGATCACCGTGTTGCCAAGATCGCGCAGCCGCTTCAGCGTTTCCAGGAGCCGGGTATTGTCGCGTTGATGCAGGCCGATGGAGGGCTCATCGAGCACATAGAGCACGCCGGTCAGGCCCGAACCGATTTGCGACGCCAACCGAATGCGTTGGCTTTCCCCGCCGCTCAATGTGCCGGACGCGCGCCCAAGCGACAGATATTCCAGTCCGACATCACACAGGAAGCGCAGCCGGTCATTGATCTCTTTCAGGATGCGCGCGGCGATTTCGCGCTCCTTCTTTTTAAAGCCCTTGTCGAGGCTAGAAAACCAATCGCGCGCTTCACGGATCGAATAGGTCGAGGCTTCGGCGATGTCTTTGGCTCCAACGCGCACGGCGAGCGCTTCAGGTTTCAGGCGCTTACCTTTGCAGGTCGGGCATGGGGCGGCGGACTGGTAGCGGGCCAGCTCCTCGCGCACCCAGGCCGAGTCCGTTTCCTTCCAGCGGCGATCGAGATTGGGCACCACGCCTTCAAACGGCTTCGTCGTCTCATAGCGGCGCAGGCCGTCATCATAGACGAATTTGATCGGGTCTTTCGTGCCGTTCAAAATGGCCTTCTGCGCTTCTGGCTTGAGCGTGCGCCACGGCTTTTGCATCGACACGCCGAAATGTTTCGCGATTGCCATCAAGGTTTGGGTGTAGAGCGGCGACGGCCCGCGCGCCCAGGGCGCCACCGCGCCTTCCTGCAGGGATTTGTCTTTGTCCGGCACAACCAGATCGGGATCAAACTCCAATTGTTCGCCCAGGCCATCGCAGGCCGGGCACGCGCCGGCGGGATTGTTGAAGCTGAACAACCGCGGCTCGATCTCTGGGATCGTGAAGCCGGAAACCGGGCAGGCAAACTTGGCGGAAAACATGATCCGCGGGCCGTCGCCTTCTTCGCCCTTGGCGTCGGCATATTCGGCGACCGCAATATTGTCGGCGAGCTTTAGGGCCTGCTCAAAACTGTCGGCCAAGCGCGGCTCAACGCCGGCTTTCACCACGATGCGATCGACCACCACATCGATCGTGTGCTTCAGCTTCTTGTCGAGCGTCGGCGGCTCCTCAAGCTGAAAATACTCGCCATCGACCTTGACGCGCTGGTAGCCGCGTTTCAGCCACTCGGCGAATTCCTTTTTGTATTCGCCCTTGCGGTCGCGCACGACCGGCGCGAGCAGGAATAGCCGCGTACCCTCCGGCAGCGCCATGATCTGATCGACCATCTGGCTTACCTGCATCGCCTCGATCGGCTTGCCGGTGGCTGGGGAATAGGGAACCCCGACGCGCGCCCACAGCAGGCGCATGTAATCGTAGATTTCGGTGACCGTGCCGACGGTGGAGCGCGGATTGCGCGAAGTGGTTTTCTGCTCAATCGAGATCGCTGGCGACAGGCCTTCAATGGCGTCGACGTCTGGTTTCTGCATCAGCTCCAGAAACTGACGCGCATAGGCCGACAGCGATTCCACATAACGGCGCTGGCCCTCGGCATAGATCGTGTCGAACGCCAAAGACGATTTGCCCGAGCCCGACAAGCCCGTCAGTACGACCAGCTGGCCGCGCGGAATCTCGACCGTGATGTTTTTCAAATTGTGTTCGCGCGCGCCTTGCACGCGAATGACTTTCGGATCGGACATTGGTTCTCGCCCGCAAGGGTTGCGTTCTGCGTCCAGCGCCGCATACCCGCCCGCGCCGAACGTTCTGGCCAGACATAGGGCCAAAGCACGCCCCGGCCAAGTGTGAAGCGGCCCGCCTGAGCCGTTCACGCTTCGTCAACCGCTGTCTGGTGTCATGGGCGACAAGTGTTGCCCCGCGCCCGCCTTGAGGCGCGAAGACCTGGGACGCATCGGCGATGTTCAGCTTCAGTGAAACCGAGTTCACGCCGCGCTTCGGGTTCCATCGCAGCGAAGCATGGACGTCGTTCGAAAGCCCTCTGTCCAGTTTCGCCCAGCCCTGGGCGCAAAGCGCCCAGCCGCAACCGGAAGTCGTCGCGCCGACCAACCCCGCCCCCTTTGCCGGCCGGTTCTTTGGCCAATTCATGTCGGTGATTGTGTCGGGCGAAGATCAGGTAACCGAGTTTCAACTGCCCGACACGGCGACGGCTAAGTTCACAACGGGCGTCCAAGGCTCGCTGGAGCATCTGATCACCCAAGGCGCCGACGTTTCATCCGCTTTCAGCGCCGACGACATGGCGGCGAGCCTGCCGATTGGCGCGGCCAGCGCTGCCAGCCCCGCCGCCCCAAACGGCCTGACCAGCGGCGATGACGGCTTCCTGCCCACCTCGTTCCGCGATCTGGTCCGCAGCGGCGATACCGCCGACGACCGCCAGGGCGCATCGCCCTTGCTGGGCAGCGGTGATGATTGGCCAGACATCGTTTGGCTGCCGGACCTGGTGCGCACGGGCGACGATCCGGGCGCCGCCGCCCCGAGCGGCGAGCCCGGCCGCGTCCTGCCGGACCTGCCGCTGGAGCATCTGACCTTCTTCTCCAACAGCCCCGATTTCTTGCCGACCAACGGGCCGGATGCGCCGCCCCCGCCGGCCGTGGATTGGGCCGGCTTGATCGGCACGGCCCCGCAAGGTGCACCCCAGGCCGATCCCAATCCCAACGGGCCGATCCTGTCGCTCGATCTGTTTGGCCTCGATGGCCTTGGCGGCGTGATTGATGTGTCGAGCCCGATTACCGGCGGGCCTGGCCACGATGCGGCCAACGACCCCGCCTGGATGAACCGGCACATCGCCCACATCCAATAACGCTCTGGCCATTGTTTTGGATAACGCCATTGCTCGACCCTGCCGGCTTGCGTGATCGCGGCGGGCGGCGTTAACCCTAGTCGCCTGTGAGTCGGCTTGACTTTGGAGCGAACATAATAAGAACATATTCGCACCGAAATAGAACTGGGCAAACAAGCGTCGCCCGGGGCGGATCAGCCGCCGCCGGGCTGGAATGGAGACAAAGCCATGGCAGGCAGCGTGAACAAAGTGATCCTGGTCGGCAATCTGGGTCGCGATCCGGAGGTGCGCCGCCTCAATTCCGGCGACTCGGTGGTCAATCTGCGCATCGCCACGAGCGAAAACTGGCGCGACAAGGCCACCGGCGAACGGCGCGAAAAGACTGAATGGCACAGCGTCGTGATCTACAACGAAGCGCTCGCCAAGGTCGCCGAGCAATATCTGCGCAAGGGCTCCAAGGTCTATCTCGAGGGCCAGCTACAAACCCGCAAATGGCAGGACCAGTCGGGCGCCGAGAAGTATTCCACCGAAGTCGTTCTGCAAAAATATCGCGGCGAGCTGACCATGCTCGAGGGCCGCGCCGGCGGCGAAGGCCGTGGCGGCGACAGCTTTGACGGCGGCGGCATGGATGACGGGCCGAGCTTTGGCGGCGCGCCGAAAAAGCGCATCGGCGGCGATGGCCCGAAGGAGAGCTTCAGCCAAGATCTGGACGACGAAATCCCGTTCTGAGGTCCCGCTGGGTCGGGCCAAACGCTTCCGCGTTCGGCTCGGCCCAAATAGCATGCCTTTTCGCAACGTTACGGCAATAACGCTGTGCGAAACGATCCGTCGGGATCTTTGAGCTGCTTACTTCAGCATGAACGCTACCGTGAGATAGTGCCAATAGCTGCGGCGCCAGTCGGCCTGCTGGTCTGGCTTCAGCTTCATGGGAACGCCGCTCAGACCAGCCTTGACCGCATCGGTGAAAAGTTTCGTCGGCACTTCCGAGCGGATCTTCACCTCACTGGTTTTGCCTTCAGGCGTAATGAAAACCAATGCTGTAACCGCTCCGGCAAAGCCCCGCATTACGGCTCCGGTGGGGTACTTGATCGGCGGGTTAAGCCGCTCATATTCGCAATAGTTCATCGCCTTGTCTGAGGCCGTCTCTTCGGTTTCCTTTTCTTTGGGGACTTGAAACCCATTTGACAGACTCAGCGCCCGGATTGCCTCGCTCCACGCCCTTGCGTCGCTAAACAAGCGCACGCCATCGGTGATCTGGCCTTCATGTCCCGGAATATGGAGCGGTTCGAGCAGACGAGCCGCTTCGCGGCTATCGGCCAAAGCTGCCCGTAACTCCGCCTCGCGTTGATCGCTGTTGAGCAAGCGGGCCGCCGCACGTTCGGTCAAAATCCGGCCACGGGCGATATCGGGTGCAGTTTCAGCGCCTTCTATCGCGCTCAACGCCAGGTCCGCGGCTTTGATTTGCATCGGCCAATCATCGACCTGCAAAGCAGCCGCGGACAATCTCCGGGCCGCTTTCCAGCGCCAGCCGATTTCAACATCGCCGCCAGCCGCGATGGCGTCGTGCAGCCGCCGGCGGCTCGCCATCTTGGTCGGCTCCAAGCCGGCCCAGGCGTCCAGCAAGGCCAATGTCGTGGCCGAAATCGCACCCTCACCGGCCGCCGCCAAGGCTTTTGCCCGCACCAAGGGAGCGGCGGCGTCCGGGCGATCCTGGCTCAGGCGCAATCCGGCAAGGTTGACCGCCAGAACCTGCACAATTGCCGGCCGCGCGCCATTGGCCTCAGCCAGTTGCAAGGCCTCCGAGCCGGCAGCGTCAGCGCCATCTACATCGCCTGCGGCATAGGCCGCCTGAAACGCTTTGAACTTAACCACGTGCGGCGCGGGTTCAGCGCTGGCCCCAAAGACTGCCGCCAGCATCACCACCAGGAGCCAAGTGAAACGCATCATCACCCCCAATTGCCACGCCGCCATATTTCCCACATGACACCGCTTATGAGCAATCCTGATCCCATTCATATCATCGGCGCCGGTCTCGCCGGTTCGGAGGCCGCTTGGCAAATCGCGCAAGCCGGCGGCGATGTCGTGCTGCACGAAATGCGCCCTGTGCGGATGACCGAGGCCCACAAGACCGAGGGGCTCGCCGAGCTGGTCTGCTCCAATTCCTTTCGCTCCGACGATTGGGAGAACAACGCCGTCGGCCTGATCCATGCCGAGATGCGCCGCTGCGGCTCTCTGATCATGGCCTGCGCCGACGCCCATCAGGTGCCAGCGGGGGCAGCCCTTGCGGTCGATCGCGACGGCTTCAGCGCCGCCGTGACACAGGCATTGGAAAATCATCCGCGGATCACGATCCAGCGCGAAGAGATGGCCGGCCTGCCGCCGGCCGAATGGTCAAGCGTCATTATCGCCACCGGGCCGCTCACCTCGCCCGCGCTCGCCGAGGCCATCCGCGCCGAGACCGGCCAGGACGCGCTGGCGTTCTTCGATGCGATCGCGCCAATCGTGACCAAGGACTCGATTGATTTCTCCATCGCCTGGATGCAGTCGCGCTACGACAAGGAAGGCCCCGGCGGCGACAAGGCGGCCTATGTAAATTGCCCGATGGACAAGGCCCAGTATGAAGCTTTCCTCGATGCCCTGATCGCGGCGCCGAAAACCGAATTCAAGGATTGGGAAAAGAACACGCCCTATTTTGAAGGCTGCCTGCCCATCGAAGTGATGGCCGAGCGTGGCCGCGAAACGCTGCGCTTTGGCCCAATGAAGCCGATTGGGCTGACCAATCCGCACCGCCCGGAAAAGCCCTACGCCGTGGTGCAACTGCGCCAGGACAATGCGCTTGCCACGCTGTGGAACATGGTCGGGTTCCAGACCAAGCTGAAGCATGGCGCGCAGGCGGACGTGTTCCGGATGATCCCGGGATTGCAGAATGCGGTGTTTGCGCGCCTCGGCGGCATTCATCGCAATACGTTTCTCGATAGCCCCCGCCTGCTTGACTCCGTCTTGCGCCTGAAGGCCCAGCCACGGCTTCGCTTTGCCGGCCAGATCACTGGCTGTGAAGGCTATGTCGAAAGCGCCGCCATTGGGCTGATGGCTGGGCGTTTTGCCCTCGCCGAGCGCCTGGGCGGCGCACCCTGCCCGCCGCCCCCGACCACCGCCATGGGCGCGCTGCTCAACCATGTCACCGGCGGCCATGTGGCGGGGGAGAGGGGCGCGTTTCAGCCGATGAATGTCAATTTCGGCCTGTTCCCGCCAATCACGGAACCATCCCATGGCGCGGACGGCAAACGGTTGAAGGGCGAAGCGCGCGGGCGGGCGCGCCGCCAAGCCCTCGCGCGCCGAGCGCTGGCCGATTTGGACGCCTGGCGCGGCGCGCCGGCCGAGATCGCCGCCGAATGAGGCGCGCTTTCGGACTGCTGGGTCTGGCGTTTTTGGGCGCGTTGACGCTTGCCGGTTTTGCCGCGCGGCTTGGCCATCCCTGGGAGCTGTTTGTGCATTTCCGGCCCCATTATGCGGCCTTGGCGCTGCTGCTTGGCGGGCTGCTTTTGCTGCTGCGGGCGCCGCGCTTGGCCGCGGCCGGCGCGATCATCGCGGCCGTGAATATTGCGGCGGTGTCAACCACGCCCATGGCGGTGCGGGCCCCGGCGCAGAGTGCAAACCTCAAGGTGCTCTGGCTCAATAGCGGCGGGCACAATGGCGCCCTCTACGAAACCGGATTGTGGGCCAAAGCGGCCCGCGCTGATCTGGTGGTGATCTCTGAACTGCGCCCCGACCAGGATGACGATCTCGCCCAGTATTTTCCGGATATGCCGTATCGGCATCATCGCCGGCTTGGCCAAGCGACCGATCTGATTGCGCTCACCCGCGCGCCGGCTGCCCCGCGCTGGCGCGAAGGCGGCGGCGAACCCGACGCGATCGTGTCGTTTGATTTCACCTTGGCGGACGGCGCGCCGATCACGGTCACGGCGCTCCATCCCAATCCGCCAACGATGCGCTGGATGAAAACCAATCGCGACAATCATCTCCACGCCGCTTTTCGCCTCGTCGCGCAAAGCCAAGGCCGGCAGATGCTGGTCGGCGATTTCAACGCCACGCCATGGTCGCCGATCCTGCGCGAAGGCGGACGCTATGCCGGCTTGCGCAAGGCGCGCTGCGGCGGCCTCGACAGCGGCACATTTTTAAGCCGCTGGGTGTTCCTTGGGCTGGCGATTGATCTGGCCTATGTCAGCGCGGATCTTGCGGTGCGCTGCGCTATCGCGCCGGAGCGCCAGTCGGAGCATTATGCCGTGCTCTATGAAGTCAGCCCGATGACAGCCGCCCGCGCAGCGCCGCGCTGACCAGCCGCACCCGCTTGCCAAGCGGGCTCATGGCGGGCCCGGCGAGATAACCGGGGATGAGCGCCCCATACAAAACCGCCGGCGCCGCTTGGCTTGCGAAGCGCTCGCCGGAGAGGTCTTTCATGGCGGCTTTGGCGCGTGTGGCAAGCGCGTCAGGCGCAGCGCCCGGCGGCAAGATCTGGCGGCCGCGGTCGCGCCAGAACGCATGGGCCCGCCATAGGCCGCACAGACCCCAGGCCGCGCCAATCTGGGCCGAGGACGCCCACCGCGCGCCGAGCGCCTCGATGGCGAGCACGGTGGTCGAGCCGGCCGTGGCGGCGACATAGCGCACAAGATCGGTCCAAGTCGCGAACGGCTGCGCCTCCAGATCAGCCAGGCGCGCGTCGATCATCTGGTCAAACAAGCCCATGGTGAAGGGGGCTGCAGCGTGGGCGCCTGCCAATGCCTGCAAGGCGGGATGGCCCGGTGGCGGGCGTCCAGCCAAAGCAGCGCCGACCCCTTCGCGCCACCATTGCAGCCGGATCGCACCGAGCTGCGCCTCGCGCACGGTTTCCGGCGTGCGCGCGATTTCGTAGACGATGGCGTAAAGCGCCATCAGCCGATCACGCCCAGGCGGATCGGCGAATTGCGCGGCGAGCCAACGATCCTCGTCGACCCGCCGCACCGTTTCAGAGAGGGTTTCGCCCAATCCTCAGCCGAGGGTTTGGGCGCCGGCCATCGCCACCAGCATCGGCGCCGACAACAAGGTGTTGGTGCGCGAGAACAGCATCGCGGTTTTGGCGTGTGCGTCCTTTTGCGGTTGGGCGAGGTCGGGGAATTTGTTGTCAATGTTCAGCGCACGCTGCTGGTTCGGCCAGATCACGAACCAAACATTGATGAACATGATCGTGGCCAGCCACATGCCGATGCCGATGAAGATGTGCTTGGGCACGGCAAAGCCGTCCATGGCGCCGAGCGTATAAGCCTGGAACAGATAGCCTTGGTTGATCGCCAGCAGAATGCCGGTGATCAGTGTCAGCATCGCGCCCCAGCGGAACCAGAACAGGGCCGCCGGCGCGATCACTTTGGCGATGGCGGGCCCGCGATGTTCGGCCGGAATGCGCGGCGCATTCGGGATCTGGGTGAAGTTGAAATAATAGAGATGCCCGATCCACATGATCCCGACCAGCACATGCGACCAGCGCAGCGCCGCCTGCCAGAAATTGTAATCGGTTAAGCTTAGGCCCTGCACGTTCAGCGCATAGACGAGCAGGAACAGCACCGCCAAGGCGACACTCGCCCAGGCGACATTTCGGATATTGCTCAAGAAGTTGACCACGGATGACCCCTTAACGGTTCGTGACCGGGGTTATAGGCTGGTTCGGGCGGCCAGTCACCCCAACCGAAAAGTCACCCCAACCGAAAAGTCACACCAACCGAAAAGTCACACCAACCGAAAACCGTCAGCCCGCTTGGCGCGCGCCGGCAGGCTGGTCATCATCGCCTTTGCGATCTGCCGGGATCTTCGACCCCGACAACAGCAGCGCGGGCGCGGCCACATAGATCGAGGAATAAGTACCCACGATAATTCCGAACACCATGGCGAACACGAAGGGGAACATGGTCGGCCCGCCCCAAATCATCAGCGCCCCGAGCGCCAGGATGCCGGTGCCGCCGGTGATGATGGTGCGCGACAGGGTTTCGTTGATCGACAGATCGATCAGCTCTGGCCAAGGCATCTTTTTGAACTTGCGGCGATTTTCACGCATCCGATCGAACACGACCACGGTGTCGTTCATCGAATAGCCGATGATGGTGAGCAATGCGGCGATCGATGTGAGCGAGAACTCCATCCGCAGAACGGACAAAAGCCCCATGGTCAAGATCACGTCATGGAACAAGGCAACAACCGCGCCAATGCCGTAATTCAGCTCAAACCGGAACCAGATATAGATCAGCATCAACAGGATCGCGAGCCCAAGCGCCATCAGGCCGGATTGAAACAGCTCGCCCGAGACCTTCGGGCCCACCACTTCCGAGCGGGTGATGTCGATCCCCGTCATTTTGGCGCGCAGGTCTGATTTCACGACGTCGACAAACTTGGCGGGATCTTGGCCGTCGGGGGTGCGAAAGCGGATCAGCACGTCATTGTCGGAGCCGAACGCCTGAACGTTCACGTCGTTCAGTTGCATCGCCTCCAAGTTGGCGCGAAACACCTCCAGCTGGGCCGGGCCCTGGGTGCGGACCTCCAGCAACGAACCGCCGGCGAAATCGACGCCGCAATTGAACGCCGCGCAGAAAAAGCCCTGCGCCTTGCCGCCCACGCCTACTGGGCTTTCGGCATAGATTTGGCCCGGACTCTTGGTGAACCCCGCCGTCGCGAAGGACGCAAACGACGCCGCCACCAGCAAGATCGAAACGAGCGCCGCAAAGGTTGAAAACCGCACAAAGGCGAAATTCGTCTTGATCGGCAGAGTTTTGATCAGCGGCCACCAGTTTGACATCAGCGTTTCCGTTTCAAATTTCTAAGGCCGCGATCAGATCGGCAGTTTCTTCGGCCGCGTCGTGCGATACCAAAGGGCGATCAGCACTTGCGTCACCAGCACGGCGGTGAACACCGAGGTGATCGTCCCGATCGACAGGGTCCAGGCAAAGCCACGCACGGGCCCGGCGCCGAACTGGAACAGGATCATGGCGGCCAGAATGGTGGTGATGTTGGCGTCGATGATCGTCACCATCGCCCGGCCGAAGCCAGCGTCAATCGCTAAGGCCGGACTTCGACCCATATTCTGCTCATCGCGCATGCGCTCATAGATCAGCACGTTCGCGTCGACCGCGATGGCAATGGTGAGGATCAGGCCGGCAATGCCCGGCAGGGTCAGCACCGCGCCGAACGCCGACATCATGGCGATAATCATGGTGAGATTCACGACCAGCGCGATGCAGGCGATGCCGCCAAACAGGCCGCCATAGGCAAGCACCATGAACGCCACAATCATCCCGGCCGAAACGATCGCGGCGATGATCGAGCGGTCGATCGCGTCCTGGCCAAGCTCAGCGCCGACGCTGCGCTGTTCGATCACGGTCAGCGGCGCCGGCAGCGCGCCGGCGCGCAGCAAGGTCGCCAATTCGGTTGAGCTTTCAACCGTGAAATTGCCGCTGATCTGGCCTGAGCCGCCACAGATCGGCTCATTGATATTCGGTGCGGTGATCACTTTGCCGTCCAGCACGGTGGCAAAGCGCTGGCCGGTATAGCGCGTGGTCAGCGAACAGAAGGTGCGCCCGCCGGGGCCATCGAACTTGAACGACACAATCGGTTGGTTGCTGCGCTGATCAAAGCCGGGATGGGCTTCGGTCAGATTGTCGCCAGTCAGCATCGCGCGCTTGCGCACAACCACAAAGGGTTCGCGCGGATCGTCCTGCGGCAGCACTTCGGCGCCCGGCGGCACGCGCCCGGCCGCCGCGTCTGCGGCGCTGGCCGACATGTCGACCAGATGGAATGTCATCTTGGCGGTCTTGCCGATCCGCGCTTTGAGCTTTTCGGGATCCTGCTCGCCCGGGGCCTGAACGACGATGCGATCTTCGCCCTGGCGCACAATCGAGATTTCGCTCGTGCCGGTTTCATCGACGCGACGGCGGATCACTTCGATCGACCGGGTCACGGCGTCGCGCGTCAGCGCAGCCTTGTTGGCCTCGGTCATCCGGGCTTCAATGGCGCCGTCAGGCCCTTGAACAATCTCGTAATCAAGGCCGCTGGAGCCACCCATGGCGTTCTGGATCGGCTGGGCGATCTTTTTCAGGGCTCCAAACGCGCGCGTATTGTCTTCGGTATTGAGCGGCTTGATCCGCGCCACATCGCCGACCACCGCACGCCCGGTATAACCGATGCGCGGCTTTTGGTCGCCGAGCACGCGGGCCATTTCTTCGACGGTGTTTTCCAGCTTTTCTTTGTGGAGCGCGCGGGCGTCCACTTCGAGCAGCAGATGCGAGCCGCCGCGCAGATCAAGTCCGAGATTGACCGGCTTCAGGGGCCAGCCCTGCGTGACCGAAGCCGGCAGGACATTGGGCGAGGCCACGACCGCCGACACCAGCAGTGCGACGATGACAGCGATGATCTGCCAAGGCGAAAGTTGCAGCATGGACTGGCGAAACCTTAAGCCGGCTTCGAATCATTGGCGGGCGCCGGTGCGCCCTTGTTGCGCACTTCCGCGATCGTGGCGCGCACCACGCGCACCTCGACATTGGGGGCCAGCTCCACACGCACTTCGTCGTCCTGCAGCGATCGGATCTTGCCGATCAGCCCGCCCGAAGTGACCACCGTATCGCCCTTGGCCATGGCCTTGATCATGTCCTGATGGGCCTTGAGCCGCTTTTGTTGCGGCCGGATCAGCAGGAAATAGAACACCACCAGGATCAGCACCAACGGGGCCAACTGCACCAGCATGGCCGTCATCGGGTCAGGGCCGCCGGTCGCGGCTGTCGTTTGCGCAAAAGCGTCCGTAATGAACATCAAACAAACCTCGGGGCGCGCCGGCGCAAAGTGCGCATCGGCCAGGGGCGCCGCGCCAGGGGACTGGCCGGCCAAAGCGGCCGGGACTATAGGGCCGCCGGCGGGCAATGCAATCGGGCGTCGCCGTGGCGTCACACATGAGGGTCCATGACCGAACTTTCCGCCGATCTTGCCCGCATCGCGGCCGCTCTGGAGCGGCTCAGTCCCCCGCCGGCCGATCCGGCCGCGCTCGCCGGCGGCGGCGGGTTTGTCTGGCGCGCTGACCAGGGCCGCTTTGCGCCGACGCCGATTGCCGGCTTGCCGCTTGATCTGCTTTTGGGCGTGGAGCGCCAGAAGCAGGCCTTGATCGCCAACACCGCACGCTTTGCTGCCGGCGAACCAGCCAATCATGCTTTGCTGTGGGGCGTGCGCGGAGCCGGCAAGAGCGCCTTGCTGCGCGCGGTGCTCGCGTCGGTTTGCGAAATCGCGGTGGTCGAGGCGCCGCTCACTGCGGTTGCCCGCCTCGACGCTTTGATCACGGCGCTGCGTCAGGCGCCGGCGCCGGTGGTGCTCGTGTTGGATGATTTGGGCGCGGCCCCACTTGAGGCGCTCCAAGCCCTGAAGCCGGCGCTGGATGGCGGATTATCCGGCGCCGGGCGCGGGCTCATCGTATACGCCACCGCCAATCGCCGCCACCTCGTGGCGCGCTCCAGCGACGAAAACGCCGACCTTGATCCCCATATGGCCGATGGCGTGCAAGACCGGCTGGCCTTGCAGGATCGGTTTGGGCTGTGGCTTGGGTTTCACGCCATGGGCCAGCCGACCTATCTGGACATCGTTGCCGCCTATGGCGCGCGCCTTGGCTTGGCGCTGCAAGGCGAGACGTTGACAGCGCAAGCCCTTGCTTGGGCGGCCCAGCGCGGCGCCCGGTCGGGCCGCGTGGCTTGGCAATTCATCCTGGACGCCGCCGCCCGCGAAGGCCGGCCCGTCCAGCTCTAAGCCGGCGGCAGCGCGGCCAACGGATCTGCTGGTTGCGAGCCGCGGCGGACCTGGAAATGCAGCCGCGCGCCGCTCGGGCCCCTGCCAACCTCGGCGATCACATCGCCTTGTTTGACCCGCGCGCCTTCGGCCCGCTTCAGGCTGCGCGCTTGCGCATAGGCCGTCACCCAGCCGCCAGTGTGCTGGATCAGGATAAGATTGCCATAGCCCGGCAAATCATTGCCGGCATAAACCACCATGCCATCTGCTGCGGCTTTCACCGGCGCGCCTTCGTCTGCGGCGATATCGATGCCGTCGGAGCGGCGATTGCCTGGCAGCGGACCAAATCGGGTGAGGATTTTTCCGGTCAGCGGCCAGGCCAAGCGAATGGTGGGTTTCGGCGGCGGCTGACCGGGCGCTGGGGGGCGCTCGGCTTGAGGCGGCGCCAGATCGCGGGCCTGCGCGCGGGCCAAAGCGGGCAGCGCCAAGGCATCGCCTGGACGCACCGTGAACGGCGCCGCCATCCGATTCATCACCGCGAGCGACCTCGCATCGACATTGTAGCGCGCCGCAATGGCCACCAGCGTTTCTCCCGCCCGGACGCGATGAATGCGCGGCGGCGGCAGGCTCAACAGCTGGCCGACATTGATCGCAAACGGCGCTTCCAGGCGATTGGTCTCGATCAGCGCTCTCAGCGGCGCCTGATAACGGACCGACAAGGTAAACAGCGTCTCGCCCGGCTTGACGGCATGGGTTTTGGGCAAAGCCGCTGGATCAAACGGCTGGGCTTCTTGCGGCTGCAGCGCCCAGATCGACAAGGGGGCGCCGGGCCCCTCGGCCCAATCACCGGCGGCGGCAGCCGGATAAGGCCGTGGCTCTACCGGCGCCGGCGCTGGCGCTGGCCGGGCCGGCGCGGCGGCGGGTTTGGCGGGGCGCTCGAACCGGGTTGGCTCAGTTGCGCTGGTGCGGGTTTCGATCGGCGCCGGGCCGGTGGCGGCGCAACCGGCCAGCCCAACACAGGCAAGTAGCGCGACTCGTGCGGTGAGGGTCATGGCGCAGGTGTGCGACCGAATCGGGTTTGTGCGCAATCAGCCGGCGAGCGCGCGGCGCAAACGCTCTGCCGCGGCCATGTCGGTCAGCTCCAAATGCAGCGGCGTCACCGAAATGCGCCCGGCATAGACGGCCGCCAAATCGGTGCCGTCCGGCGGCGCGGACGGCCGGCCGCGAAAGCCCAGCCAGAAATAGGTTTCGCCGCGCAGATCGGTGCGCTTGTCGGCATAGACGATATGCTGGTCGCGGCGACCCTGGCGGGTCACTTCCAGGCCAACCACCTGTTCGGGCGCCACATCCGGGAAGTTGACGTTCATCACCACCCCCGCTGGCCAACCGACTTCGAGCAATGTGGAGATCACCGCCGGTGCATGGCTTTCAGCCGTGTCCCAAGCAATCGCGCCATCACTGCGCAAGCCTTTGGATTGGCTGAGTGCAATCGAGGGGATGCCCAGCTGCATGCCCTGGATTGCGCCGGCAATGGTGCCTGACAAGGTCACGTCTTCGGCAATATTCTGACCGCGATTGACGCCCGACAAAACCAAATCCGGCTGCGCGCCCTCGACCAGTTCATGCACCGCCAAAAGCACGCAATCGGTCGGCGTGCCCGACACCGCAAAACGTTGCGGCCCGACGGCGCGCACCCGCACGGGTGCGGTTAAAGTCAAGGCCCGCGAAGCGCCGGATTGCTCTACTTCCGGCGCCACCACCCACACATCATCGCTGAACTGGGCCGCCACACGCTCCAGAACGCCCAGCCCGGTTGCATGAATGCCATCATCATTGGTGCAAAGGATCCGCATCGCGCCGCATTAGCAGGTCACACGCCCCGCGACACCTGCAAATCTCAGTTTGGCCTTGCGGCTGGCCGCGATGGTATTGCGAAGCGGGCTCATGGCGGCAGCGTCGAAATGTTCTTCCAGGCGTTGAATCTTGGCGTCGCGCATGATCGCGCGCATCATCAAAGGCAGGCTGAAAAGATCGCCCAACACCGTTTGCGCGGTCAGGACATGGGTGGCGGCAAACCCATCCGGTGTGGATTGAAACCAACGCAGCTGAGAGTTCAAGCGGCGCTGAAAGCCGCCCACCCAACGCAGCAAAGAGATGTGTTCAGCGCTGGCTTTTTCCGGCCCGTCGATGGGGTCGACGCAGCGCCAAATCCTGGCTTCCTGCGCAAAGCAGGTCGCCGCCAAATCATAATCTCGCGCTTCGAGGGCCTTGAGACAGCGGCGCAGCAGCATTTCCTAGGGATGCATGGTGTGCTCCGATCCACCACCAGAAGGACGCCCCGGCGCGCTCACGGGTTGGCCGCCAGCCATGGCGCAGACGCAGCCGCGGCGGCGGCGGTGGCGAACGTGATGGCGTTCAACTCCAACATATTTGGATATTCTCCTTTGCAAACGACGCGCCCGTCGCGGAGGAAGCCAATCGCCATCACTGGCAAACTGAAGCATTCGCCCGACTTGGCGCGCGCCTCCACCACAAAGGTCTGGGCAAAGCCATCCGGCATCGTCACACATCTGCGCGGGCGAAAATGCAGCGCCGCCAAGCCGGCGCGCGCCCAGGTCAATACATGCCAGGTCAATACATGAATGTGCTCTTCAACGCTCAAGCCCGGCTGCTAAAGGGGATCGGTGCTGCGCCAAATGCGCGCGTCCGAGCCATAGATTGCGCCAACACATGCGAAATCATCCGCTTCAGCCGCCGCCAGCAGGCGCGCCGCAATGTCGCCACGGTTGAATGTCCATTCCCTTTGACCGGCGCGCCATCAGCACGCATGACGGCGCCCGCGTCAATTGAGATTGCGCAGATCAATCGCAACATCAACGGGTTGCGCCCTTCGCGTCGCCATCGCCGCAGCCATCCATGGCCGACAGCCCCCTGCTCTTCGCCCCACTCTAGAGCGGAATATTGTCGTGCTTCTTTTCGTAACGCGGCACAGTCTTGTTCTTGAGCGTTTTGAGGGCGCGAATGATCCGTTTGCGGGTTTCGCGCGGCATGATGACGTCATCGAGATAGCCGCGCGAAGCGGCCACAAACGGATTGGCAAAGCGGGTTTCATATTCCTTGGTGCGTTCAGCGATCCTGTCGGGCTCGCCGCGGAAGATGATTTCAACCGCCCCTTTGGCGCCCATCACCGCAATTTCGGCGGTTGGCCAAGCATAGTTCACATCGGCCCGCAAATGCTTGGAGCCCATGACGTCATAGGCGCCGCCATAGGCCTTGCGCGTGACGACCGTGATTTTCGGAACCGTCGCTTCGCCATAGGCAAACAGCAATTTCGCGCCATGCTTGATCAGACCGCCATATTCCTGTTTCAGCCCCGGCAAAAAGCCCGGCACATCCACGAACGTAATGATCGGGATGTTGAACGCATCGCAGAACCGCACAAAGCGCGCGGCTTTTCGTGAGGCGTCGATGTCAAGCACGCCGGCCAGGCTCATCGGCTGGTTGGCGACGAAGCCGACAGAGGACCCGTCCATGCGCCCAAAGCCGACCACGATATTCTTGCCGAAATCCTTGCCGATCTCGAAGAAATCGCCTTCGTCGGCGACCTTCTCGATCAGCTCCTTCATGTCGTAGGGTTTGTTGGGATTGTCCGGAATTAGACGATCGAGACTTTGTTCCTCGCGGTCCGGCGTGTCGAAGGTTGGCCGCACGGGCGGCTTTTCCTTGTTTGACAGAGGCAGAAAATCCACCAGTCGGCGCATCTGCGCCAGTGCGTCGAAATCGTTTTCGAAAGCGCCATCGACCACACCCGACTTCGCCGCATGCACGCGTGCGCCGCCAAGTTCTTCGTGGGTAACGTTTTCGTTCGTCACCGTCTTCACCACATCCGGGCCGGTGACATACATATAGCTCGTATCCTTCACCATGAAGATGAAGTCGGTCATCGCCGGAGAATAGACATCCCCGCCCGCACACGGACCCATAATGACGCTGATCTGCGGGATCACGCCGGAACCCCAGATATTGCGCATGAAGATTTCAGCATAGCCGGCAAGGCTGTCGACGCCTTCCTGAATGCGTGCGCCGCCGGCATCAAAAATGCCGATGCAAGGTGCGCCATTCTGCAACGCCATATCCTGCACCTTCACGATCTTTTCGGCATGCGCCATCGACAGCGAGCCGCCAAAAACGGTGAAGTCCTTGGAGAACACATAGATCAGCCGGCCATTGACCGTGCCCCAGCCGGTGACGACGCCGTCGCCGGGGATTTTGTTGTTCTCCATGCCGAACTCGGCGCAGCGATGCTCGACGAACATGTCGAACTCTTCAAACGTGCCTTCATCCAGCAGCAGCTCAATGCGCTCGCGGGCGGTGAGTTTGCCCTTGGCGTGTTGGGCGGCGCGGCGCTTATCTCCGCCGCCGTCAATGGCGGCGGCGCGCTTGGCTTTCAAAGCGTCGATGATTTGTTGCATGGCGCGGCCGGCCTCTCTCGTCAAAACAGCCTGCCTTGTTCGCCTGAAGCTGGCGCGGGCGTCAAGCGCGCGCGCACCTCAAAGGCCCCTGCCCCATAGTTAATCGCGCCTTAGGATTTGAGCGCTTCGAGAAACCGGCCCACAGCGCCCATCTGGGCAGCCAAGGCGTCCAGCCGGGCACGCGCTTCGGCGTCTTCGCCCCAGGTCTTCATTTGATAGGCTTCGTCGATTGTTGCAGCGGCAACTGCCGCCTGCGGCGCGAGGGCGCCTTGACACACAGCCAAGGCAAGCACGCATGATCCAAGGCCCCCGCATGCATCGGCGAAAGCCGTGAGGCGAAAATCGTCGAGCCCATGGGCGATGATCCGCAGCCCAGCGCCTGCCGCCGGCGGTTGGGCAAAAGCTATGATCCCGGTTGCAACGCCAAGACGCGCGCCGAGGCGGTGTTCGGCCCAGTCAAGCCAAAGGTCCCAGGCCTGCGCCTGGGCGGCGACCAGGCTGGCCGGCCCCTCAGCGCGATGGCAAATCAAGTCGGTTTCCAGGTAACGGCCAATTTCAGCCACGATGTCGGCCCGCTGCGCGGGCGTACGGTCAAGAGCCGTGAAAGCGAGCCGCGTCTGCGGCATTGTCAGCGGGACGATCTGATCGCCTTGGGCCGCCCATTCGGCTGCAACGGCCTGCGCCAAGGCGTGTGTCGGCGCGGCAAAGAGCGTTCTGGCCGGCGTGCGCAGTGCGCGTCCATCGAGCGTAATGCCGTAACCGTCCGCGCGCACCTCGCGATAGAACCGCCCGATCCCGCTCATGCGGCCACCCGCGCGGCAAAGCGGTCAAGGGCGGCGTTCAGGCCGGCAAAATCGTCCGCGATATGATGGGCGCCGCCGCTTGCGATTTCCGCCATCGTGTGAAATCCCCACACAACGCCTTGGGCATAGGCATCGGCGGCGCAGGCCATTTCCATATCAAAGCTGGTGTCGCCGATCATGATCGTGGCGCGCGGCGCAACACCCGCGGCCCGCATGTTTAGTTGCAGCATATGCGGATGGGGTTTGCCCGGGCCGTCATCGGCGCAATAGGCGCAATCGAACATGTCGGCGAAACCGTGGTTTTCGATGAACTTGTCCACCCCTCGGCGCGCCTTGCCGGTGGCGACGCCCAACAGCCAACCTTGCGCTTTCAGCCGCAGCACCGTATCGCGTGCACCGTCATACAGCGGCTCGACCAAACCCGCTTCGCGATTGGCGATGAAGGCGTCCTTGTAGGCGTTGGCCAGAACGCTATAGCGCGCTGGCGCGAGATCCGGCGCCAGGACTGCGATGGCCGGTTCAAGCGACAAGCCCACGATACGCCGTGTCTGCGCATATCCCGGCGGGTCCAAGCCAACGGCGGCAAACGCCTGATCCATGGCCTGCGCAATCGAGCGCCGGCTATCGACCAAAGTACCATCGACATCAAACACGGCGAGAAATCTGTCACGGCTCATCGCAGCCTTTCAACACGCCAAATCGGCGACGCCAAGACCAAATCGTGGCGGCCCGCCGCAGAAGTAAATGGGCAACTACTCAAATGCCGCAAACGGGTCTTTCGCGTCGCGCGGATCGAAGCCGAGCTGCTCAAAGGTCTGCGCCATATGCGCCGGGATCGGCGCTTCGACCTTCAGCACACCGCCATCGGGATGCGGCAAGCGAATGGCGCGGGCGTGCAGATGCAACTTGCCCGACAGGCCTCCCGGCGTTGGCCGGTCGCACATGTATTTTTCATCGCCCAGGATTGCGTGACCGATTTCGCTCATGTGAAAGCGCAATTGGTGCGTGCGCCCAGTGACAGGCCGGAGCGCCATCCAGGCCGCACGTTGGCCGGCGTCGGACAGGATCGTGTAATCGGTGATCGAATGCACCGCGCCTTCATCTTTCTGGGCGCAGCGCATCATCTTCTCGCGCTCGTCACCAAAGCCCTCGGCGTCCTTGCGCATCCAGCAGCGCACTTGGCCCGAGGCCGGCCGCGGCGCGCCGACAACCACGGCCCAGTAAATTTTGTCGGCATCCTCGCGTGAGCGAAACACCGCGCCGAGATGGCTGGCCGCTGCTGCGCTGCGGGCCAAAACCAATACGCCCGTGGTGTCACGATCGAGGCGGTGGATCAGCTTTGGCTTCACCTCCTTTTCAAACTTCAGCGCCGGAAGCAGCGCATCAATATGCTTCAAGGTGCCGGTGCCGCCCTGTACCGCAAGCCCAAACGGCTTGTTCAGCACGATCACAGAATCGTCCTTGTGCAGGATCAGGCTTTCAGCCAGCGCCCGATCGCGCGGGCCAATTTCGTCCGCCTTCGGACGATCCGCCGATGGCGGCGGCGGGATACGGATCTGCTGACCGGCGTGCAAACGGTCATTGGCCTTGGCTCGGGCGCCATCGACGCGCACTTGGCCAGTGCGCAGCCATTTTTCAATTTGGCCCTGGCTGAGCTGGGGATGGCGGCGACGCAGGAAACGATCAAGCCGCGGCTCGCCATCGTCTTCGCTGACGGTTATGGTTTCAACACCGTTCATGCGCTGACACTCCGCGCCAGAAAAAGACCTCCCGCACACGCGCCAATCGCGCCAACGAGCGAGGCCGCGACATAGCCGAGCGCCGGCCCCACTGCGCCGCTCTCAATCAAGCGGATTGTCTCAATGGAGAAGCTCGAAAACGTGGTAAAGCCGCCAAGCACGCCAATGGCCAAGAATGCTGTCGCCGGCTGGCTGGCGGCGAATGGCGAACCGATCAGCAGCCCTATTAGAAAGCCACCGATCACATTCGCGCTGAGCGTGCCCCACGGAAAGCCGGGCCCCACCGCAGTCAGAGCCGCCTGCGAAAGCAGGTAGCGGGCGCCCGCGCCAAGCGCGCCGCCGAGCATGACCAGAACCAAAGTGGGCATGACGGCTTCTAACTCAAGTCGGGCCCGAGCGGCAAATCGGCAGGCGCCGAGAAGCCGAACGCGGCAAGCGCATCTTGAAAGTCCGCCGGCGGCGGCGCCCGCAAGGTGCGCGCATGACCATCGGGATGGGGGGTGTGAATGGCGGCGGCGTGCAGCATCACCCGCGTGGCCCTCACTGCGCCAAGCGCGCCCAAGCCGCCATATTTTCCGTCGCCGAAAATCGGCCGCCCAAGCGCTGCGCAATGGGCGCGCAATTGATGCATCCGGCCGGTACGCGGCCACAACGCCAGGAGCGCAGCGCCCTGGCGGGCGGCCAGTGTTGCGTAGTCCGTGCGCGCTTCCAGCGCCGGCGCCTCGCCCGGTCGCGCCAGGCGCACGCCATCGGCTTGGCCTAGCCGTGTTTTGACCAGTGCCCGTTCGATCGCACCGGCGGGCTGGTCAGGCGCGCCGGCGCAGACGATGGCGAGATAGGCCTTGCGGGTTTCGCGCGCTGCAAAGGCCGCATTGAAAAACGCAATCGCCGGCTTGGTGCGCGCCGCCAGGATCACGCCGCTGGTTTCGCGATCCAGGCGATGGACCAGAGCCGGGCGCTTGCCATTGGATTTGGCAAAGACGCCAAGCAGATCATCGAGGCTGAGATCGATGCCGGCGCCGCCCTGGGAGGCGAGCCCCGCCGGCTTGTTAAAGGCGAGCAGCACGGGATCTTCCTTGATCAGCAGGCTGCGGGCAAATGCGACGTGTTCGGATGAAAGCTCAGCCATCAGTTTTGCGCCGTGCGGCCCAGAATTTAAGCCGCTCGCCAATGCGGGCCTCGGCGCCGCGCTCGGTCGGCGTATAGAAGGTTTGGCGCGCCATGGTATCGGGAAAACCCGACTGGCCGGCAAAGCCGTGCTCGGCGTCATGGTCGTAGGCATAGCCCTGGCCATAGCCGATATCCTTCATCAGCTTGGTCGGGGCATTGAGAAACCGCGCTGGCGGGGCCAAGCCGCCATGGTCGCGTGCGGCGCGGCTGGCGGCTTTCCACGCGACATAGGCGGCGTTGGATTTCGGCGCGCAGGCCAGATGCAGGGTGGCGTGCGCCAGGTGCAATTCCGCCTCCGGCTGGCCGAGAAGATCAACCGCTTCCTTGGCGGCCTGCGCGATCAACAAGGCGGTGGAATCGGCAAGGCCGATATCTTCACTCGCCGCGCGCACCAGCCGGCGCGCGATGAAGAGCGGCGCCTCTCCGCCCTGCAGCATCCGCGCCAGCCAATACAAAGCCGCATCGGGATCTGACGCACGGATCGATTTGTGCAGCGCGGAGATGAGATTGTAATGCTCCTCGCGATCTTTGTCATAAGCGGGCGCGCGGCGTTGAATGGTTTCGCTCAGGGCAGCGACATCGAGCGGCGCGGGCGGTGTCAGCGCAAACATCTCTTCCGCCAGGCCAAGCAGATGGCGCCCATCGCCATCGGCAAACGCGATCAAAGCCGCGCGTGCGTCTGCGGTGAGCGGCAGGTCAGCCTTCATCTCCGCCTCGGCGCGCGCGAGCAGCTTGTCGAGCGAAGACTCATCCAACCGTTTCAGCACCAGAACCTGCGCGCGCGACAGCAAAGCGGCGTTGAGTTCAAAACTAGGATTTTCAGTGGTTGCGCCGACCAGCGTTATGACGCCTTCTTCCACAAACGGCAAAAACCCATCCTGCTGGGCGCGGTTGAAGCGATGGATTTCATCGACGAACAACAGCGTGCCTTTTCCCGCCGCGCGGCGCGCGCGGGCGGCTTCGAACGCCTTCTTCAAGTCTGCGACGCCGGAAAACACCGCCGAGATTTGTTGAAACTCAAGCCCGACGGCCTCTGCCAGCAAGCGTGCGATCGTGGTTTTGCCAACGCCGGGCGGCCCCCATAGAATTACTGACGCCAAGCGTTTTTGGCCCGCCATCCGCCCGATCGGCCCCTTGGGGCCAAGCAGATGCTCCTGGCCGATCACCTCGGCCAAGGTCTTTGGCCGCAGCCGCTCGGCCAGCGGGGTGGGTGCAGCCTCCTCCAGGCCGGCGGCTTTGAACAGGTCCATGCCGCCTTATAGTCCGGCTTGGATCAGATCGTCACCTGCAGCGGCACACGCTCGCCGTTGCGCTCCACAACGAGGGTCCAGGTGCGGCCTTGTGGGGTCTTCACCGCGCGCTCCACTTCCGGGGCGCTGCGCACGCCGCGGCCATTGATTTCGCGCACAATGTCGCCGGGGCGCAAGCCCAAGCGCGCGGCCAGGCCGCGGCCATCCATTGCCTCAATCAAGGCGCCGGAGACAAACGGATCCAGGCCACGCTCATCGGCCACGGCCGGCGACAAAGTCACCACCCGCGTACCATCCAGCGGATGGGGGCCGGAGAGTTCACGCGGCTCCGGATTGGCGCGCGGCAAAGGGTCTATGCGGGCCTGAATGGTGCGGGCTTCGGCCCCGCGCCGAATGGCGAGCGCCACCGTGGCCCCGGGCTTTTGGGTGTCGGTCTGGAAGCGCAAACCCTGCTCATCGGCGACCGGCTGGCCATTGACGCTGAGCACGACATCGCCGACGCGCAGGCCGGAGCGTTCGGCCGGGCCATTATTGAACATTTCGGTGACCAGCACGCCTTGGGGACGATCAAAGCCAAGCGAACGGGCCAGATCTTGCGTGACGCTTTGGCCGCGCACGCCGATCCAGCCGCGCACGACCTTGCCTTCCGTGACCGCACCATCGACGACGCGACGGACCATTTCAGCGGGCACCGCAAACCCGACGCCGACCGAACCGCCGCTCTCGGAGAAGATCGCGGTGTTCACGCCGACAAGATCGCCGTTCATATCGACCAACGCGCCCCCGGAATTGCCCTTGTTGATGGCGGCGTCGGTTTGGATGAAGAATGAGAAGTCGGTGATCCCGACATCGGTGCGGGCAAGCGCGGAGATGATGCCGCTGGTGACGGTCTGTTGCAGGCCAAACGGGTTGCCGATGGCCAGCACCAGATCGCCAACCTGGGCGCGCCGCGTATCGGCATAACCCAGCGCCGGCAACCGCTCGGAACCCGGATTAATGCGCAGTACAGCAAGATCCGTGCGCGGATCGGCAACGATCAGCTTGGCGTCAAATTCGCGCCGATCGGCAAGGATCACGCGCAACTCCGTGGCGCCGTCGATGACATGGTTGTTGGTCACGATGATTCCGTCGCCGCGCACGATCACGCCGGAGCCGAGCGATTGTTGCACTTGGTCACGCGGGACGCCGAAGAACTGGCCGAAGCGGCCAAACATTGGATCGGCCACGATCGTGCGGGTGACGCGCTGGGCGCGGATCGAGACTACCGCGGGCGAGGCTTTCGCGGCCACCGGCGCCAGCGACATGCGCATCTCGGTCTGGCTTACCGGCAAGCGGCGGTCTGCGGCCTGCGGTGCGCCCGGTGCGCCAGAAGCGGGCGGCTCTGCAGCGCCTGTGGGCGTGGCTGTCGGCGAGCAGGCCGCAGCAAACAGAGCTGCCGACAGAAGAAGCCGTTTGGTCAGGCGCATGATAAGCATCCGGAAAGTTTCACTTCGCCGGACATCGCGCCGCCAGGGGGCAAAAAAAAGGCGCCGCTCAGCCTTGTGTTGCCCCCGCCATCGCCGCCAGCAGCGCGGTCCACCAGACGCCGGAGCGTTGCAGGAAGATCCGATCTGGAATGCCATGGCGCGCAACATGGCTTTGGTGACCTTTCAGCCAACCGCGATGGGTCACCGAAACCCGGTTCTCAGCGCCGACCGGCTGAAAGGTGACTTCGACTTCGCCATCCATGTCCGGCGCGAAGGTGGCCGCACGCCAGCCAAAGACCAGCCGGCGCGGCGGCGACCATACCCGAACACGACCGATCTCAAATGCTTTGCCGTTCGCCAGATGCCCGACCAGCCGCCCGTTCGGACCCGGCTCAAACGCCAGGCGCCCCGGCGACAATGGCGTGGCTGCAAACATGGCGTTGGGCCGCCACCACAGCGCGATCTCCTCGGTGAAGACAGCGAAGGCGCGGGCGGGATCGGCCCGCACGCGCAGCGCGACGACCACCGCATCTGTCATGGCCGGGGCGCTCAATATGGCCCTTGAAAGCCGCGAGCTCGTCGGCCCACAAGGCTTCTGTGTCACACTCCGGTGTCCGCAGCAGCGCGTAAACACCGTCGAGGCCATCCAACATGTCAGAAGCATCGAAGTTTCGCAGTGCAAGAGTTTGCCGGGCGGCCGCCTCTAACAGGGTGCGGAAATAGTCTTCCGCTGCCGCGCAAACGATGATTCCATTTCTCTGGCTTTGTGGATGCTGGAGAAACTGATGCGCGGCTCGGATGTTCGGACCGAAAGCTTGTTTTCCTATGTGAGTTGTGAAGCCCGCGTCCCAACGGGGCATCCGCTGCGGCCGATCCGGGCCATCGTGGATCAAG
>JBEIHY010000008.1:0-66490 GCA_040381035.1 Hyphomonadaceae bacterium | reverse complement strand
AGCTTTTGCTGGCATAATCTTCAACACGCTCCCAATCATTGGCCCCGCAGACCACACTCACAAGTGTCGCCAGCAGGATCTCGTCCAGCGGAAACGTCACCATCCCAGCCACCCGATGATCGGGGACTGCCCGCATCTCATTCAGAAATCCGACCGCCATCAAAGCCTCCCGAGATGGCTCCGGTCGAATCGATGCCGGTTAACGGTGCGTTAAGAATTTAAGATTCGGCCCTGGCTTAATCCCAAGGTCGCATTGTTTTACCTCGCCGCGCTGCCGCAATTTGTGCCGCAACCGGCAATGCCGCGCTGATCGGCGCGCTGCTGATCCTCATCCATTATGTCATCGGCGGGCTATGGCTCGGCTTGATTGCAGCGTCGGTCCATTCGGCCCGCCATTTGAGCTGGACCAAGATATTGCTGCGCTGGTTTGAGGGGGCGATTGGGGCGGCGTTCGTCACGGTGGCTGGGCGGCTGGCGCTGACGGCGCGCTAAACCGCGTTCAGGAAAAGTGTGTGCGGTTCTCCGTCCGAATGCGGTCTCAACTCAAAGACACAAAGCATTTTCAACCGAGGATGTTCGTTCAAAATGCTGGAGCGGCTCACCGAACGCACAGCACGTCCTCCAATGCCTCGCCATAGCTCGACCGGCCGGAAGATGCATAAGCGCTGCCGCGAAAGCCCTGGCGGCGGCAGAACTGGTCAGCCGCGTCGCGCACGCATGCGCCGCCGCCCCAGCCAGAGCCGCCGCAGCTGGTGCTGAGCGGCTCGCCGCGCAGGCTCGGTCGGGCGAAGAACGACGCGGTGCGGCCCGTGGCGTCGGCCCGCTCGCCGCCGCCGCGGCTCCAATCGTCGCGGCCGCGGCCCCAATCATCATTGCGCCCGCCGGCGCGGTCCCAATCACCTTGGGCGCGGCGTAACGAGCTGATCATGCGGCCAAAGCCAAGCCGATTGAGATCAGGCTCATCGCCACGCAACACGATGCACCGGCCGCGGAAGTCGCTGTCGGCGCAGACCTGCACATCGCCGCGTCCGCGAATGCGCACGCTTTGGGCGCGGTCATTGAAGCCGGCTTCGGCCATATTGCCCCAATCGGTGGTGAAGGTGCGCCGTTCGCCCTGGAAGCCGGGTTCGGAATAGAGCTCGACCACGCCGCCGCGCCCGCCGCGATCACGGTCGTCCCAGCTTTGCGCCATCGCCGGGATCGCCGCCGCCAGAGCCGCCACACACGCCAATCCGGCCAACACACGCTTCATTGTCGTCTCCCAAGTCTTGGCGCCAGTTGAGCAAGGCCAAGCTGAACCGGCGCTGAAGGGCGTCGTTCAGCTTGCATACAGCTGCACCTGTTCAAAACGTCGCACATGGCGATCTCGGCGCGGGCGAAATCTGCGCTATGGTGGGCCATCCGTTTCAGGGAGTTCTCCATGTGCCTTGACCATTCCCCCGACAGGCCGGACGCCGCGCCGCTGGGCGCGCGCTTCGTGGCCGAGCCGCAAGCCCAGATCGTGGATCTGGCCAAGATGCCGCGGCGCGATCTGTTGCGGGCGCTGGCCACCGGTACGCTGGTCGTACTGGCCCCGGCGGCGGTCACGGGCTGCGCCACCAATGCCGAAACCGGCCGCTCGCAAATGGTGTTTATCGGAGATGGTCAGATGGCGCAGATGGCGCTCTCAGCTTGGGCCGAGCAGAAACAGAAAACGCCGATCTCGCGCGATCCGGCTTTGAATGCGCGGCTCAACCGCGTCGGCCAGCGCATTGCCCAATCCTCGGGCCGCGCGGGCGAACCTTGGGAGTTTGTCGTGTTCGACACGGCGGAGAAAAACGCCTTCGTGCTGCCCGGCAACAAGGTCGGGTTTTACAAGGGCCTGATGGAATTGGCCGAGAATGACGATCAGATCGCCACGGTGCTCGGCCATGAGGTCGGCCACGTCACCGGCCGTCACGCCGCTGAACGGTTCAGCCAATCCACCGCCGGTCAATTAGGCTTGGCGGTCGGCGGGGCCGTGATCGGGGCCAATATGGCGGATGGTCAGACCCGTCAGCTTGCCATGGCCGCGATGGGCATTGGGCTTCAGGTTGGGGTGCTTTTGCCGTTCTCGCGGTTGCAAGAGTCGGAGGCCGATCGGCTCGGCGTCGATTACATGCACCGCGCTGGCTATGATGTGCGCCAGTCGTTGCGCTTCTGGGAGCGGATGAATCAATCAGGCGGCTCGCGCCCGCCGCAAATACTGTCTACCCATCCCGATCCGGTGAACCGCATGAGCGAACTGCGCGCTTACATCAATGCGCGGGGCTATGCGGTGGTGTGAGCGGCGGGGCGGACACTAAATGAAGCTGCTCGCGCTTGCAGTCTGGGGCCTGGGCGGCGCGTTGCTGCTGATTGCTCTGGCCGCGGCCTTGGCCTTGCGACCAGACATTTCTCGCGCTGACTTGGCACAGGAATATGGCCGCCGTGATGAGCGCATGGTCACGCTTGCCTCAGGCGTCATCTTACACATTCGCGACGCCGGCCGGCGCGATGGCCCGCCGCTTATCCTGCTGCACGGCTTTGCCGGGAACCTGCGCGCCTGGGACGGCTGGACGGCCGCACTCTGCGATCATTACCGCGTCATCAGCGTCGATTGGCCGGGCCACGGCCAAACCCCGCCGCCGCCGGCCGGCGCCAATGCCGATCCGGCCGCGGTGATCGGCGAACTGGCCGATGCTCTGGGTCTTGTGCGCTTTGCACTCGCCGGGAATTCCATGGGCGGGGCGTTTGCGTGGCGATTTACCGGCGCTGAGCCGCAGCGGGTCGCGGCCCTGATCCTGGTCGATAGCGGCGGGGCGCCGATCGATGCAGCGGCCATGCGCCGCCGCTTCGCGCTGGCGGCCAATCCGCTGGTTGGTTTCCTGCTGCGTTGGGCCGGCGGCCCGATCGTGATGGGCTATGGCGTGCGCAGCGGCTTTGCCGATCCGTCCAAGATCACGTCCGCCGATGTGCGCCTGGCTGATCGGATGTACCGCGCCGCCGGCAATCGCGGCGTGCTGTTGGCGCGGATGCGGGCCGGTTTTGACAGCCGCGATGGGCCAGCGCTTTTAGCCGCGATCACGGCGCCGACTTTGCTGATGTATGGCGACCAAGACAGGTTGGTCAGCCTGGCCGAAACCGAAGAACTCGCCGCCGCCATCCAGGGATCGCGTGTGCAGATCTATCCCAAACTCGGCCACGTCCCCCACCAGGAGGACGCCGCCGCCACCGCCGCCGACGCCCGCGCCTTCCTCGCCGCGCACGGCTGGTAAGCTGACGCTGCTGTGATCGCGCCGGCCCTGGCGGCCGCGCCCGGCGCGCCATATCTGCCCGGCATGTCTCAAATCTTCCGCCTCACCCGCCGCACGCTGTTTCCCGCCCTCGCTGGCGGCGCCTTGATCGCCGCCGCGCCTGGCTGTTCAGAGAACACTGTTACGGGGCGCAATCAGTTGATGCTCGTGTCCGATGCGCAGCTGGAGAAAATGTCGGCCCAGATGTGGCAGGAGATGAAGGCTAAGGCGCCGCCGCCGGCCGATGCGGGCGTTCAAAAGCGGCTGGAAACGATCGGCCGCAAGGTTGCCGACGCCAGCGGGCAGGGCCAGCTGAACTGGGAATTCATCGCCTTCGATAGCGCCGAGATCAACGCCTTTGTGCTGCCGGGCGGCAAGGTCGGCTTCTATACCGGCTTGATGAACCTTGCCGGCAGCGATGACGAAATCGCCGCCGTGATGGGCCATGAAGCCGGCCACGTCACTGCCCGCCACGCCGCCGAACGGATGAGCCAGCAGATTGCAGTGCAGGCCGGGGTGCAGCTCGCAACGATCGCGCTGTCGGGCGAGTTTGGCGCCAATGCCGACGACATTGCCGGCGTGCTGGGCTTGGGGCTGGTGTATGGCGTCGTCATGCCCTATTCGCGCCGTCACGAGTTGGAAGCCGACCGCCTCGGCGTCAATTTGGCAGGCCAGGCCGGCTATGACCCGAACGGCGCACCGATCTTCTGGCAGCGGATGATCGCTTTGAACGCCGAACGGCCCCAACCCTTGGCGTGGCTGTCGACCCATCCGGCTGACGATGTGCGCTTGGCGGCCTTGCGCGCAGAGATCGCCAAGCTTTAAGGCCGGCTCTTGAACGGCGCGGCATGAGCCTGTATCAACCCGCCCTCGCGTGCCGCCTTAGCTCAGTTGGTTAGAGCGCTGGTTTGTGGAACCAGAGGTCCTCAGTTCAAGCCTGAGAGGCGGTACCACTTTCTTTCCGCTCAGATTTCTAAAGCCCCTTCTGCTTGGCGATGCGACCCGTTAAGGTTTGCCCAGCGAGGGAACATCATGAGCCGCACACTCAAACATCATCTCGATCCGCTTAAGGGGCCCAAGCGTATCCTGGCGCTGGATGGCGGCGGCGTGAAAGGCATTTTGACGCTTGGTATGCTGTCGGGGATCGAGGCGGAGCTGCGCCGCCGCTCTGGCGACGAATTTCTGGTTTTGAGCGATTATTATGACTTGATCGGGGGCACCTCCACCGGCGCGATCATCGCGTCTGGCCTGGCGCTGGGTTTACAGACCGCCGAACTCATTTCCATGTATATGAAGCTTGGCCCGGCGGTGTTTGGCCGCAGCGCCGGCGACGGACTGTGGCGCGCAAAGTTCGACGCCAAGAAGCTGCGTCAGGCTTTGGAGGGCGTGCTTGGCAGGCGCACACTGGGCACGCCTGATCTGCGCACCGGCTTTGCGCTGTGCGCCAAACGCATCGACACCGGCTCGGCCTGGGTTTTAAGCAACAATCCAAATGCGAAATACTATGACCCGCCGGACGCCGATGGCGCGACGGTTCCCAACAAGAAGTATCGCCTCATCGATATCGTTCAGGCGAGCGCGGCGGCGCCGACCTTCTTTGACGAGGTACAAATTCGTATCCAGGTCGCTGAAGGCGATGACGATCGCAAACCGCAAGACGGGGAACTCGGCTATTTCGTGGATGGCGCGGTCGGCGCCAACAACAATCCCAGCCAGCAGCTCCTGCTGCTTGCCACCGTGCACGAATATGGCTTCGGTTGGAAAGCCGGCGTCGGCAGCCTGATGATGACGTCGCTCGGCACGGGCCTGCGTCGGCCACGCATCAGCGGCAAGGAGTTTCACGCCATGGCCTCGGGCTTGCGCGGCATCCAGGCGCTGCGCTCCATGATCTATGACACCCAGTTGCAAGGCATCATGCTGATGCAAGCCTTGTCGGATCCCTTGCGGCCCTGGATCGTCAATTCCGAGGTCGAAGGCATGACCAAGAGCCTGCTGACCGACACCCGCGTGCTCGATTATCAGCGTATGGACGTGCGCCTGGAGCCGACGCGGCGCGACCAGGAGGGGCTGATGATGTTTGCCGAAGACTTGCTCGGCCGGTCGCTCACCGCCAAGCAACTCGCGGATCTTGACGAACTCGCCAATGGCAAGCCGTCCAACATGGAACTTCTCCTTGAACTCGGCCAGGCGGGAGCGGCGCGCTATGTTGGGCGGGATTATCCCAATCCCTATTTTGATCTGCCGGAGTGGACAAAAACGTGAGTTGGTTTTCTTCCCCGCGCGTGGCGCTGGGGGTTACGGGCCATCGCCTCAATCAGTTGCCGGAAGCCGGCCATCCGCGCGTTCGCGCCGCGATAGAGGCGGCTTTGGCGGGCGTTGCGACCGCGGCCGGACTTGCCGGTCACGGTCATTCCAAACTCCTGTTGATCAGCGCGCTTGCTGAGGGCGCCGACCGCATCGCTGCCCAGGCGGCGTTGGCGAGTCATTGGCGGATGGCTTCGCCCCTGCCGTTCAAGCGCGCCCGGTATGAAGAAGATTTCCCCGACAGTGTCGATGAGTTCCGCGCCCTTTATCGGCGCGCCATAGCCCGCCACGAGATCGACGGCGAAAGGCTGGCTGCCGCACAGGGCATTAGCGCGGCCGGCTATGCCGCCGTGGGCCGCGAGATTGCATCCCACTGCACCGTGCTGCTTGCTGTCTGGAACGGCAAACCGCCCAAGGGGCCTGGCGGCACCGCAGAGGTGTGCGCCTTGGCGTTGCAAAAGGGCGCGCCGGTTTTGTGGATCGACGCCGACGGCAATGGCCCCAGGTTGATCTTGCCGACCGCCAAACCGTGGCCTGGTTCGTTTCGCGCGCGGTTGTTGCAAGCGCTGAGAGCGCAGTTTGAACAGACCGCTCGACCCTCTGAGATGCGCGTGGCGGACCCGCCCGCCGCCGCTTGAGCGATGCCGGCGCAAAAGCATCTGGCGATTGTCGGCGCCGGTGTATTCGGCCTGTTCTGCGCCCGCGCGGCGCAGGCCGCCGGCTGGCGCGTCAGCGTCATCGATCCGCGCCCGACGCCGGCCCAGATTGGCGGGCGCTGCGCTTCGGCGAGTGCGGCGGGAATGCTCGGGCCGCTGTCGGAGACGCTCATGGAGCCACACCCGTCCTCGCCGATGCGGCTTGGCCTTGGTCTCGCCGCGCTTCGATTATGGGCCGAGCTCGGACCTGACCTGCATGGCGCGGCCTACCAACCTTGCGGGGCGCTGCATGTCGGCGGACGCGACCAGGCTGACGCCTTGATGGCCTTGGCGGCGCGCGCCCTTGAAGTTGGTTTCGGCGCCAAGATCCTGCGCGGCGGCGCCGTGCGGGCCGCCTGGCCCGGCTTGGGCTTTCGCGCCAGCCTGGCTGTGAAGGTGGAGCAAGAAGCGCTGGTGCAGCCGCTGGCCGCTTTGGCGGCGCTGGAAAAAGCGCTCGCGGATAGCGCCCGGTTTGGCGTTGCGGTTGAAGACATTTCGCAGTCCCAAGGCCTATGGCGTGTGGCGCTCAGCGATGGCGAAACGCTTGCCGCTGATGAAGTTCTGCTCAGCTCCGGCTATGCGCCGGCCGTGATGGCGTGGGCGCCGGCGCTGCAAGTGCTGGTCCCCGCCGCTGGCGTGATGGCGTGCCTGCGCGCACATGCGCCGCCTTTCGTGGTGCGCGGGCCAGGCTTCTACCTTGCCCCCCGCGCCGATGGCGGCGTCGTGCTCGGCTCCAGCATGCAGTTCGGCGTTCGCGACGCAAAACCGGACGTGAAGGAACTGCGCAAGCTTGCGGCGCGCTTGTTTGATTTCGCGCCGACGATGAAGTCCGCGCCGGAACTGGCGCGCTGGGCCGGGGTGCGCGCCATGAGCCCGGATTGGGGGCCGTCGATTGGCCGTGACGCTGGAACGGGTTTGCTGGTCGCGTCAGGCGCCGGGCGCAATGGCTGGCTCTATGGCCCGCTTGCCGGGCAGATCATCACGGCCCATTTGTCCGATCGCCGGCTCTCGGACGAATGGGCGAGCCTTGATCCCAATCGCTTCAGCTCTGCAGAACCGTCATCCCACGTTTGACGCCCTCGCGTTTCGACAAGCGCTCTGCGTAGCGAATCAGATTGCCGAACCCAGACAATCCGCCGGCCAAACGTTGCGCGGAGGTCGCCAGATGCGGATAGACCAGCGCGTCTATGGCGGTGAAGCGCTCGCCGATCATGAAATGGCGCGTCGCCATACGATCATTAAAAACACCAAGCATGGTGTGCGCCGCTTTCTCAAATGTCTCGATCGCCCAATCGACACGCGCCGGCGCCAGCCTTGTGAAAAAGAACTGCATCGCAAAAGGCGGGGCAAGCCCGGCGCTCACGGCGTGGGCCCAATAGTCAAACTCTGCCTGCTCGCGCGCGCTTTCGGGGCCAAATTTCTTGGCTTTTCGGGCAAGGTACAGCGCGATTGCGGCCGTCTCGCCGAGGCTGATCGGCAGGCCGTCTGGGCCGTGGGGGTCATAGATCGCCGGGATTTTGCCGAGCGGATTGTGGTTGAGCACCGATGGGCTTTTGTGTTCGCCGCCGGCTAGATCGACATTGCGAACGCGGTAGGAAAGGCCGGTTTCCTCCAGCATGATATGGATTTTCTGGCCATTGGCGGTGGGCGTTGAAAACACCTCAATCATGGCGAACTCCCATTCAGATGGCGCCGGCGGCGCGCAAAGCGGCGATCTCGGCGGGGGTGAGGCCAAACGTAGTGCCCAGAACCTCGTCGGTGTCTGCGCCCAAAGGCGGCGGCGCGTGATCGATGCGCGGCGGAGTGGCCGAGAGCCGCAACGGGCTTGCTACCAGATCAACCGCCACGCCATCGGGGCGGATCATGGTCTGGCGCACGCCGCGGGCCTGCACATGGGGATCTGCAAATACCTCCCCCACCGTGTTGATCGGCCCGCACGGCACGCCGGCTTTCTCCAGCCGCGAAATCCATCCAGCTGTGGTATCGCTGCGCATAGCCGGCGCGATGGCGGCAGTGAGTGTGTCGCGATTGGCGACGCGATCTTGATTTGCGCCAAAGCGGCGATCTTCGTCGAGGCCGGGCAGGTTGGCCGCCAAACAGAAACTGCGGAACTGACCATCATTGCCAACCGCAAGAACCAGAAACCCATCGGCGGTTTCAAACACCTGATAAGGCGCGATATTGGGGTGCGCATTGCCCATCCGCGTCGGCGATCGTCCGGACACGAAGTAATTCATTGCCTGGTTTGCGAGCATCGCTATCTGGGCTTCAAGCAAACAGATATCGAGGTGTTGGCCTTCGCCGGTGTGTTCGGCATGGCGCAGGGCGGCGAGGATCCCAGTCACGGCATACATCCCCGTAAACAGATCCGCGACCGCAACGCCGACCTTCATGGGTTCAGCGCCCGGTGCGCCATCGGCCTGGCCGGTTATGCTCATCAGCCCGCCCATGGCCTGGATCAGATAGTCGTAGCCAGCGCGTGGCGCGTAGGGCCCATCCTGTCCAAAGCCGGTAACCGAACAATAGACCAGCGCCCGGTTGAGTTGCCGCAAACTGCCATAATCCAGGCCATACTTGGCGAGCCCGCCGGTCTTGAAATTCTCCACGAAGATTTGACAGTGCGGGACCAAGCGGCGCAGCAGATCGCCGCCAGCGGGGGTGGTGAAATCGACGGTGACGGACTTCTTGTTGCGGTTGGCGGCGAGGAAATAGGCCGCGTCCGTTTTGGCGCCATCGGGCGTGGTGAGAAACGGCGGGCCCCAGCCGCGCGTATCGTCGCCCGCGCCGGGCTTTTCGATCTTGATCACTTCCGCGCCGAGGTCGGCTAGGATCTGCGTCGCCCATGGCCCCGCCAGCACGCGCGACAGATCAAGCACCCGCACGCCCTCCAAAGCCCGCGGCGCGCTCATGGCGAAGCCACTGTGACGACTGCCTTGCCGACATTTTCACCGCGCATTAATTTGCCAAACAGCATCGGCGCATTCTCCAAACCCGTGACGCGATCTTCCACGAAACGCAGCGTCTGCGCCTGCACCAGCGGCGCCGCCCAGCCAATGTATTCGTTCCAGCGTGGATAGAAGTCATACACCACAAGGCCGTGCAGCTGAGCACGCTTGCCGATGATCAGGCCGGCAGGAATCTGGGGCGGCGGCGTGGACGCATGATACTGATCCGCCAATCCGCACAGCACCACGCGGCCATAGGGCGCCATGCGCGTTAAGGCTGTGGTCAGCATGGCAACGCTGACATTCTCAAAGTGCACACTTGGCGGGTTACCCGCGCAAGCCGCAGCAAGGGCTTTTTCCCAATCCGGCGCGCGGTAATCGACGCAGACATCGAAACCATAAACCCGCTCCACTACGGCGCATTTTTGGGCTCCGCCCGCGATGCCGATGACCCTCTTGGCGCCCATCAGCCGTGCGATCTGGCCGGCCGCACCGCCCACGGCCCCTGCGGCGGCGTCGATCAGAACGACATCACCAGGGCGAACCTTGGCGAGCTGCGTCATGCCGGCCCAGGCCGTCAGGCCCGGCATGCCGAGCACGCTGGCATGGGCGCCAAGCGGCGCCACTGTGGGATCAAGTTTGCGCGCCGCGTCTCCCGGCAGCGCAATCAGTTCGGCCCAGGCGCCGGCGGCGGCGTGAACCCAGTCGCCAGGCTTGAAAGTGGGGCTTCGGCTTTCGTTCACTTGCCCAACAATCCCGCCAGGGATCGCCTCGATCATCGGTTGAGGCGCCGCTTCGCCCATATGGCGACCGCGCAGCCGCGATCCCACATAGGGATCGAGCGACAGATGCACGACGCGCACGACAATGCCGCCTTGCGGGCATGGCGGCGTCGGTGCGTCGATCAAGATGAAATCGTCCGGCTCCGGACGATTTTCCAAAGTATGTTTCAGCACAATCTGTTTCATTTTTCCGCTTCGATCAGTTCAAGCAGGATGCCGTCCGGGCCGCTCAATGTCAGCGCGCGATGGCCGCCATAGAAGGCCCCGCTCGGTGTGATGGGCGTGGCGATGGCGTGTGCTTCAAAGGGCGCGAGGTCGGGAACGGTGAGCGTACCGATCGCGCAGGCGGGCGCCAAGTGGGCGGCGAATCGCGGGCGCGATTCTGCGGCAGGCGGATACTGGTCGAGTTCGAGGAAGACGGTTTCGCCAAAGCCGCCGGTGCACAGCTCAAACGTCACCCCCGGCATGGTGAAACTGGTCTGCAGCATGGTGTAAGCAATGGCGCTGATCGGGCCAATCTTCAGGCCGAGGCGCTGTTGATACCAGTCGCGCGCGCCAGTCAGATCGCTATGGGCCGCGACCAGAATGAACAAGCTATCGATCAGGGTTTGCGCCTGGCGCAGCTGCATGCCGGGCGGGCAGGTTTGGATTTCGGTAAGATAGACGATTTCGGCGTCTGGGCCTTCCACCTGCATCGGCTTGATGCCGGGCCAACCGTCAAGCGGTTTGGGCGGGCCAATGATTTTGAAAGGGCTGTCGGCGAGACGCGCGGCCACGGCGTCGACATCCTGAACGCAGATCTCGATGGCGGCCCAGCCAAAGCTGCGCATAGACCGATAGGTCGGTTCGCGGCGCTGTTCGATCAGCCGCAGAAATGACCCGCTCGGCACAGGCGCGCGCAGCACGATCATGCGCGCCTGCGCGGTCGCTTCGGCGCCCCAAGAACGGGCCATATCTGGCGTAACCAGCGCCGTTTCAATCCGCTCATAACCAAACCAGCGCCCATAGCGCGCGGCCGCGGCAGCGGCGTCTTGAACGGTCAATGTGGCTGCATGAAGCGGATGCACGCGCGGCGTTCTCCTGGACAAACAATCAGATCAGCTTGATATATCAAATTGCCGCCGCCGCAATCGGAGCAACCGATGCCAGCTTATATGATCATCACCGCGAAGGTCCATGACCGGGCCGCGTTTTTGGAGCGCTACGGCAAGCCCGCGGCGGCCCTCGTGGCTGCCCATGGAGGGCGCTATATCGTGCGCGCGCCAGGCGCGGAAGTGTGGGAAGGCGGCGGAGAAAGCGGGCGCTCTGTGGTGGTGTCGGAATGGCCGGATAAAGCCGCGATTGAGCGGTTCTGGACGTGCGCCGAGTACGCCCCCTTGAAGGCCGCGCGAGCGCCTTTGGCGGATGTTGACGTGATGGTGGTGGAGGCGCTGTGATGCGGCTTCTGTTCGTTTTGCTCGTGGCTGTTTTGGCGTTCGCAACGCAAGCTTTCGCGCGCCCGCCAGAAGGGCCGGACCGGCCGTTGACGGCTTCGCTGCCGACCGCGCCAGAAACCAGCGCGCGCACAATTGTGGAGCGCGCGACCGCTGCGGCCGGCGGTGAAACTTGGCGGCGGCCCAAGACTTTGAAGCTCAAGGGTTATGCGATTTTCTATCGCGATGGGAAGCCGACGCTGCATGAGCGCTATGAGTTCGAGCGCGTCTATCCGGAATTTAAGCCTGACGCCCATCGCGCCGACGGCAAGGTGCGCATCCGCTCCACCAGCGGCGGCAAGCCGGGGATCAATCTGGCGTTTGACGGTGTGCGCTCCTATACCGCCGCCGGCCAGCAGCCGCCTTCCGAGGCTGACAAGCAATGGGCAGAGAATTTCGGCTTTGGCGTGATTCGTTTTGCGCTGGACGACGGCTATAAGCTTGAGCGGCTGCCGGACGATCTGGTCGATGGCGCAGCCGCCTTCGTGGTTGTGGTGATCGATCCGGCGGGCGGCAAAACCCAATTTGCCATTCGGCAAAAGGATTTTGCAGTCGTGCGCGTTGGCTTCCGCACCGATCGCGGTTGGCACGAGCGAGTCTATTCGGACTTCTGGACCAAGCCCGGGGTGTCCTGGGTGCAGCCTGGACGCATTCGCTTGTTTTATGACGGCGTAAAGCAAAATGAGCTGATTTGGCGTGACTTTGAGTTGAATGCGCCGATGCCGGACGATCTGTTTGTGATCCTGGCGGCAGCACCATGAGGCCGGTGATCGCTGAAGGCGGCTGCCAATGCGGTGCGGTCCGCTTCGCGTTCTATGCAGCGCCCCAGGGCGCGCATGCCTGCCATTGCCGGATGTGCCAACACGCGGTTGGCAGTGCTTTTGTGCTTTAAACGGGCGTCGCGAAATCGGACTTTGCCTGGACCAAGGGGGCGCCGAAGTTCTTTGCCGGCTCCAATTTGGCGCAACGCGGCTTTTGCGGCGATTGCGGCACGCCATTGAGTTTTGCCTATTACCGTCCGGAGATGGGGATCTATGCGACAATTGGCTCGCTCGACGAGCCGGCGGCCGCGCCAATCGCCCAGCAAGTCGGTATTGAAAGCAAATGGCCTTGGGCGTCCTTTTTGCGAGGACGTGCCGCAAGAGGAAACGGGGGCGAGCGCCCCGGCGGATTATCAAGACTTTATCGCATCTATAAAGACCAATCAGGCTTGAAGGCCGCCACGCAGCGCGGAGATTTGCGCGCTCACGCCTGCGCTAGTTCGTCTGCGACGTCTTCGCTGGTTTCCTCCACCGCGCCGATTGCTTCGCGCTCCTGCTGCACGATGCGCAGGATGCGGGCGATGAATTCTTGCTGCAGCAGGCCGCGCTCGCCGGCTTCGGTTTTCGACGGGGCGAAGGCGTCAATATCGGCGCGGGTGATGGTTTTGTTTTTTTCCAGAAGCCGCTCGATCGTGTCCATACGCTCGCGCATGACGGCGACTTCCTGGGCTAGCGCCATCACGATATTGAGCACCCGCTCGCTGTCTTTGTCGATCAGGAAATAGGGTCGTTTTCCCTTGGCCTTTGCACCGGCCAGCGCGATCGGATCGAGGCTCATTTCGACGCCTTTGCGGTCTTCTTGCTCGTCGGTTTGCGCGCGCCAACGATATGCCAGGCGGCCTTGCGGCCATAGTCTTCTTGCTTGTCGTCTTTTGCCGCCTCGGGAAACACTTTTGGATCCACGACAGCGGCCACCCCGCCGTGAATGAGCGTTTCCTTTGCGAAGCCGGACTTCACCATGAAGGCGTCCAGATCGATCTCGTGCATTTTCGTCCAGAATGGTTCGTTGTTGTAGAACGCATCCCAGTCGCGCATCGCCTGCTCAAACAGCGGCATGTCCTTGGCGTATTGCGGCTGTTCGACATGCAACACGACGCCGCCTGGCTTCAACAGTCGGTGCGTCTCCTTGAAGATCTTCGGCATCGAGGTCATCGAGGTTTCGTGCAGGAACATGCAGGTGTGGATGAGATCGAAGCTCTCATCGGCGAAGTCCTTCAGATCGGACGCGTCAGCCTGAACGAACACGATGTTCTTCACGTCCATGCTGGCCGCGCGCGCCGCGCCATAGCGCAACATCGGCGCGCCGACATCGACGGCGACCACTTCAGCATCTGGAAAAGCTTGCGCGATCGGCACGACATTGTGGCCAAGGCCGGAGCCGAGATCGAGGATACGCTTGGGCTGCAAGTCTGGCATCTCGCGCTTGAGCCATTGCGCCAAGGCCTGGCCGCCGCCGTCATTGTAGAGGCCGAGCATCCCGCCGGTGGTGGCAAAGATGCCGCTGTCATAGTTGGCCGCGCCCGTGACGTCGCCGGCGACCAGTTCGGTGTGATAGCTGCCTGGCATACAATGATGATCGACCGCTTCGACATAGCGCGGCAGCTTCACGGAGGCATCGAGCTTCAGTTGCTTGCCGTTCTTGGTCAGCGCGGCCGCCTTCGCGTTCAGCGCTTCGGCTTGGCGCAGCGTTACCCAGCGCCCGGCCTGCTGGCGGTTTTCCATCGTGGCGCGGCGCAGCGCGCTCCACCACTGGAACATCGGATCTTGCAGCAGCGCCTTGCGGACTTCGTGACGATCCTTGAAGGCGCGCTTGTTGGCTTTTTTGTAGCTGGGCTCGACGCGGGCGACAAAGGCCTCTTTGACGCCCGGCATGACCTTGGTTGAGAGGGCGCGGTTCATCTGGGCGAGAAAGTTGAACCGGGCGATCTCATCATGGGTCAGGTCAGGGTAAACGCCATGACGCCCGACGACGCGGTAATCGGGCGGGCCGTCATAGGCCGGCGCAGACTTGGCGGATTTCGCTTTGGGGGGCTTGACGGGCGCGTTCATGGATCGTTTCCCGGTTGCGTGGCGGCGGTGTGCCTCGATAGTAGATATATCATTCCTGTTTCGTGAAGGGGCTGCGGTCGCCTGTCACGCGACTTTTGGAGGTCTGCCATGTCGGACAAGCGTTTGAGCGGTAAAGTCGCTGTGATTACAGGCTCGGGCCGGCGCAAGGGGCTAGGCGAGGCGATCGCCATAAAGCTCGCCCGCGAGGGGGCCAAGATCGTGCTGTCCGACATTGGCCGCGCCCGCGACGCGGCCACGGCGGCTGCTCATGTCGGTGAAATGTCCGAGATGGAGGCGATCGCAGCCGATCTTCGCACGCTGGGCGCGGAAGTGGCCATGTGCGCCTGCGATGTGCGCAGCCCCGCCGAAGTCGAAGCGCTCGCCGACCATGCGGTGACGACATTCGGCGGCCTCGACATCTGGGTCAACAATGCCGGCATTGGCTATATCATGAAGCCGCTATTGGAGGTCACCGAAGCCGATTGGGACGCGGTGATCGATGTGAACCTGAAAGGCTGCTTCCTCGGCATCCAATCGGCGGCGCGGCGGATGATCGCGGCCGGTAAAGGCGGGCGGATCGTCAATATCGCTTCGCAGGCCGCCAAGAGCGGGTTTCCCCATGCCCAGGCCTACACATCGTCCAAGCACGGACTGGTTGGCCTGGCGCGGTCTGCGGCGGTGGAGCTTGGCCCCCACGCCATCACCGTCAACAATGTCTGCCCCAATCATGTCACCACCGGATTGGGCGCCTGGCAGAACGAGTATTTCGCCAAGGTCGTTGGCGCGGCTTCGGTCGATGACTATCTCAAAGCCATGGCTGGGCGCATCCCGCTACGTCGGCCGGGCCTGCCGGAAGACACCGCCAACGCGGTCGCCTGGCTGTGCACCGACGAAGCGCACTACATTACCGCCGAAAGCATGAATGTGAGCGGCGGCGAGGAGCCGCATTAGCGCGTATCTGGACCGCCGACTTTCAGCAGGCGGCATATTGCCGGTATGACGCCGCGGTCCGGCTCTGCTACTGCCCCGCCTCTTGCTTGGCCTCCCCCACCACGCCTTGCACCGCGCAGGCGGCGAGCGCTTGGCGGGTCTTTGGATCGATATTGGTGGCGGCTTCAGCGGCCTTGCCGACATCGCCGCCGATGCTGGAGCGGATGATGGCCACCGCGGCGTCCATGTGTTCCTTGCTCAGCTGCGGGCCGAGCTGGGTTTGCAGGCAGCCGCAGAAGGCTTCGTTCTGGCCACCGAGCGTGCAGGCGGTCTTGACATCGACGCTCGACGCGACGGCCTGCTTGGTGTCCTGCGCGGCTTGGCCGAGCAACTGATACAGCTGGTCGCAGCCGGTCAGGGCGAAGATCGCGAGGATGGCGGCGGCGGTGCGAATGCGCATGGGGAACCCCTGATGTGACGGGCTCGCGTTGCCACGCCGCGCGCGCCAAGGCCAGCGACATTTGCGTTATTCGTCGCCGGCCCAATCGGCGTTATGATCGCGCAGCCGGCTCTTGGCGGCCTGAGCGTTGTGGATTTTCTTCCACTTGGCGCGGGCTTCGGCGGCGGCCCGCGGATCGCCTTTGCGGCCTTCAAAGGCGGTTTCGCGTTGCAGCTTCTGGTAGGCCCGCCAGCGATCTTCCAGCAGCGCGCCAGTTTGCAGCGCCGCTTGCACCGCGCAGCCCGGTTCTTTGCCATGGCGGCAATCGCTGAACCGGCAGGCGCCGAACAGGGCGGTGACATCAGCGAAGTTGGTGTCAAGCGCTTCGCTGTCGACGCTCAGACCCAGTTCGCGCAGACCCGGCGTGTCGATCAACAGTGCGCCATTGGCGAGGCGAAACAGTTCGCGGTGGCGCGTGGTGTGGCGGCCGCGATCGTCGCCGCTGCGGATCTCGCCCGCGGCCATCGCGTCCGCGCCGATCAGCGCATTGAGCAGCGTTGACTTTCCGGCTCCGGACGATCCCAGCAAAACGGCCGTTGCGCCGGGCTGCAGCCAGGGCTGCAACGCCTCAAGACCCGAGCCGGTGCGCGTTGAAATCGTCACCGAAGCAACCGCGCCGAGGCTTGGGATCAGCGCATCAAGCGCCGCTTGCGGATCGAGGCTGAGATCGGCTTTGGTCAACAGACAGACCGCTGCCGCGCCGCTTTCGGCGACGGTCGCCAGATAGCGCTCCAGCCGGCGCGGATTGAGATCGCCGTTCAAACTCATGACGATGAAGGCGACATCGATATTGGCGCAAATCCATTGTGTGCCGACGCCGCCCGCCGCGCGTCGGGCAATCGCTGCGTGGCGCGGAAGGCACGCATGGATCAGGGGGGCCGCGGGATCAATCGCTGCCCAATCGCCAACGACTGGAAAGTCGCCGGCTGCGGCGGTGTGCATGAAGCGCCCAGACAGGCGCACGATTTCTTCACCTCCGGCAGTGGCGACACGCCAGATGTCGCGGTGTTGGGCGATAACGCGGGCCGGCGCAAGGCCTGCCGCCGCATGCGGCGCGAACGCCGTCTGGAGCGTGTCGCTCCAGCCGAAAAGCTCAATCATTGAGGAGTGCCCGTAATGCAGAAGAACCAGCGCCGATCAGGCGCACGCAAGGGCTCCGGCCGAGGCCGGGAAGACAAGCACGCGCATCTTTGCCCTCCTTCTGCTGCTTGATGAACGCGCCCAAGGTGCGCGAGGCCGACGCTGGTGTCAATCGCAGCGCTTGCGTCGGTGTGGGCGCCGCTTAAGGTCTGCGCCTAAAGGAATCGTCATGTCCCACGCCGCAGCCCTCACTTGGCCCCATGGCGCCAAGCTCGCCATCTCGATTGTCGTCAATGTCGAGGAAGGCGCTGAACAGAACATCCGCGACGGCGACAAAGGCCCCGAGCCGGTTGACGAGCTCGGCGCCGTGCCGAGCCGGCCGATGCGCGCGCATGGCAATGAGAGCAATTACCAATATGGGATCAAGGCCGGCTGGGCGCGGATCGTGAAACTGCTCGACGACTTCAGCGTCTCCCCCACCATCACGGCGGCCGCCCTGGCGCTGGAGCGCGCGCCCCAGATCGCCGCCGACATCAAAGCGCGCGGCTGGGAAGTCGCCGGCCATGGTTGGCGCTGGAGCCATCAATTCTGGATGGACGAAGACAAGGAGCGCGACTTCATCCGCAAGGCGCGTGAGTCCATCGCCGCGACGACGGGCGTTGCGCCCAAGGGCTGGCTGTCGCGCTATCTCCACACCGAAGCGACGCGTCGCATCCTGGCTGAGGAAGGTTTCACTTACCACATGGACGATTACAGCGACGATCTGCCGTTCTGGGATGCGGTGGAGACGGCCCAAGGCGTCAAGCCGATGGTGATCGTACCGTACGCCATTGACACCAACGACATGAAGATGTGGGTCGCGCCGGCGCTGCAGCCGTGGGACTGGGCGCGCTACGCCATCGCCACGTTTGACGCCCTGTATGAAGAAGCCATGGCCGGCCAGGCGCGGATCATGAGTCTCGGCCTGCATCTGCGCATTGTCGGACGGCCGGGCCGGATCGGCGCGGTGAAGCAAGTGCTTGACCATATCGCCGGCAAGCCGGGCGTTTGGTTTGGCCCGCGCGGGGCAATTGCGGCGCGCTTTGCCGAGCAGATCCCGCATGGCTGAGCCGGTGACGCTGCGCTCGCGGCTGCGTGAGCTGTATTTTGGCGCTTCGCCCGAGGCGTTACGGTTTCAGGGCTGGATGGTCGCTCTTGATGTGTTGGTGATTGGCTTTTTCATCGCCAGCCAATTTCTGCGCGAGGAGCCTTGGTTCTACGCCGTCGACTTTGCGATCGCGACATTCGTGGCGCTGGATCTGTCAGCAAAGTTGTTCGCGCTCGGATCGATCAAGCGTTGGGTGAAATATCCCACAACCTGGGTCGATCTCGTGGTGCTCGGCACTTTGTTGTTGCCCGCCTTGCTGCACAATTGGGGCTTCCTGCGCATTCTGCGGCTGTGGACGACCGTGCATCGCGAGCGGTTTTGGAACGTCATTGGCGGCGGCCGCTTTGACGACACCTATGTCGAGGATTTGGCCAAATCGATCGTTAATCTCGCGGTGTTCGTGTTCGTTGCGGCCGGGCTCGCGCAGGCATTTTTCCTGGGCCAACATCCCAAGCTGAACAACTTCCTCGATGCGGTGTATTTCGTGGTGACGGCGCTTACCACGACCGGCTTCGGCGACATCACGATCGACACCGCCGCCGGGCGCTTGTTCTCGATTGTTCTGATGCTGACCGGCATCACTTTGTTCTTTTCGATTGCGCAGAAAGCCTTTGCCGGCCGGCGAAAAATCGTGGTTTGCGACAGCTGTGGCCTGGATCGTCATGAGTCGGACGCTGCGTTCTGCAAAGCTTGCGGCGACCGACTGCCGGCCGCGAAAGCCAGACATCCGCATCGCCATATCCGTCATTGACGGGCGGTCGGGCGGGGCTTAAATGTCCGGACAAAGATCGGAGAGGTCATGGCGTTCCGCTCATTACTGTTTGTCCCGGGCAACCGGCCGGAGCGGTTCGGCAAAGCGCTGATGACCGAGGCCGATGCGGTGTGCGCCGATCTCGAAGACGCCGTGGCGCCGGATCGCAAGGAAGCCGCCCGCGATGCCGTGTTCAAGAGTTTCCTCGGCCAGCCGAAAACGCCGCGCACCAAAAAGGGCGTGCGGATCAATGGGCTTGCCACCTTGGCGGGATTTGAAGACATAGCAGCGCTCCATGAAGCGATCACCTGGGGCGATTTCGTCATGATCCCCAAGGCGCAGTCGGCGCAGGAACTGGTCAATCTGCGCAGCGCCTTGGGCCCAGACTGCCCCCCGCTGTGGCCAATCGTTGAAACCGCGCGCGGGCTTGAGGCGGCGTACGACATCGCCGCCGTTGAAGGCGTGTGCGGGGTGATCTTTGGCGGGGCCGATTTTTCCGCCGATATTGGCTCGACCATGGATTGGGACGCGCTTGCATATGCGCGCGGACGTCTTGCAGCTGCGTGCGGCCAATCCGGCGTCGAACTGCTGGATGTTCCGTATCTGGACGTTCAAGACGCTGACGGTTTGGCGTCCACAACCGCGCGCGTGAAAGCGCTTGGCTTCACCGGCCGCGCCTGTATTCACCCCGATCAGGTGGATATTGTGAACACCGTTTTCACGCCGACCGCCGAAGAAATCGAACGTGCCAAGCGCGTGATTGCCGCCCTGGACGACGCTAAGGGCGAGGCCGCATTGTTCAACGGCAAATTGATCGAAAAGCCGGTCATTCTTGCCGCGCGACGTATTCTGGAGCGCGCGGGAGCGAAGTGATGGTGCAGCAGTGGAAAGAAGTTGGCCCCAATCGCTACCGCGAGACCTTCGGGCGCTATTTCGAGGATTTCAAGGTCGGTGATGTGTATGAGCATCGCCCCGGCAAGACCGTGACCGAGTTCGACAATCACATGTTCACGCTGCTGACGCTGAACACCCATCCGATGCACTTCGACGCCGAGTTTGCCAAGGCCAGCGAGTTCAAGCGCAATCTCGTGGTCTCGCCTTACACGCTTGCCCTGTGCATTGGCATGAGCGTGTCGGACTGCTCGCAAAAAGCCATCGCTAATCTGGGCATGGATGAAGTGAAATTTACCGCTCCGGTATTTGCCGGCGATACGCTCTATTGCGAAAGCGAAGTTCTGGAAAAGCGCGAGAGCAAAAGCCGCCCGGGCCAAGGCATCGTCACAATCGTATCGCGTGGCTTCAACCAGGACGGCGTGATGGTCGTTACCTTCAAGCGCAACATGCTGATCCCATCGCGCGGCAATGCGGTGGAAGACAAGGTGGGCAATTATTAGATGAGGACCGCGGGCCTGAAGACCCGCCGCCTTAGGACGGAGAGCATGATGGCTGACGGTATGCCGAACATGAGCGAAAGCGATGAGCGCCAAATCCTCGACGCCATCGACAAATGGTTGAAAACCAAAGTCGCTCCGGTGGCGATGAAGTTGGAGCATGACGACATCTGGCCGGCCGATCTGGTCGCGGACATGACGGAGCTTGGCCTGTTCGGTGCGATCATTCATCCCGATTATGGCGGGCTCGGACTTTCGGCCTCGACTTACGCCAAGATCGTCACCCGCATCAGCGAAGAATGGATGAGCCTCACCGGCATTTTTAATTCCCACCTGATGATGGCCACTGTGGTGCAGAAGTTCGGCACGCAGAAGCAGAAAGACTATTGGCTGCCGAAATTTGCCTCCGGCGAGATGCGCGGCGGCTTGGGCCTCACCGAACCCGACGCCGGTACAGATCTACAAGGAATCCGCACGGTCGCGACCAAAAAAGGAAACGACGCCTATGTGGTGAACGGCTCCAAAACTTGGATCAGCAACGCGATCCAGGGTCATGTCGTGGCGCTACTTGTCAAGACCGATCCGCAAGCCGAGCCGCGCTACAGGGGCATGAGTATGCTGATCACGCCCAAGATCGACCCCGTAACCAAAGAGCCGCTGAAGGGCGTGACGAACGGCAAGAAGCTCGAAAAGCTCGGCTACAAAGGCATCGATTCCGGCGAGTTTGTTTTTGAAGATTATGAGTGCTCGGCTGAACTCAGCCTCGTCGGCGGCGAAGAAGGCAAGGGCTTCTATATGGCGACCGGCGGCCTGGAGATCGGGCGCATCAATATCGCGGCCCGATCCGTCGGCATCGCCAAGCGCGCGCTGATGGAAAGTGTGAAATATTCCCAGACGCGAAAAACAATGGGCAAGCCAATCTGCGAGCATCAAGCGATCCAGCTGAAGCTCGGCGAGATGGCGGCCAAAACCCGCGCCGCCGAACTGCTCGTGGAAGACGCCGCGCGCGCCTTCGATACCGGCCAGCGGATCGACATGGAAGCCGGCATGGCGAAGTGGTTTGCTTCAGAAACCGCGTTGGAAGTCGCCACCGAAGCGATGCGCATTCACGGCGGATACGGCTATTCCAAGGAATATCCGATTGAGCGGCTGTATCGCGATGCGCCCTTGATGTGCATCGGCGAAGGCACCAATGAGATGCAACGCATCATCATCGCCAAGCAACTCATCGCGCGGAACAAGATATGAGCAGCAGCGACCCGGTGCCGATCGTCACGGATTTGACCTTCCGCATCTCCGAACATGGAGATTTCTTCGGCCTTGATTTCGATTGTCGCGACGGCTCCAAGCGTTCGGCGGCGTTTTCTATTGCGGTATTGACCAAAATGCTCGCCGGTTCGGTTTGGGCCGGCGCGGAGGCGGGGCGACGCAACAATATCCCGTCTTTGCCCGAAACCGTTCGACACGCATTGCAGGACGCAGCGCCACCGGTCACGGGGTTTGATATGGTCGAAACGGTGACGGGGCCGGTGCTTGAAATACAGATTGGCGCAGCGATAGTCTGCTTGCGGCTGAGCGATACCGGCTTGCGTGCGCTTGCCGCGGCCTTGTCCGATTATACGCAGATACGGAGATTTCCGGGATGAGCGGCCTGCTGGCGGGCGTTAAGATTTTGGCAGTCGAGCAATATGGCGCGGGGCCCTATGGTACGATGTTGCTTGCCGATCTCGGCGCCGAAATCATCAAGATCGAGGCTCCGTCCATGGGCGGCGATGTCAGCCGCGCCACTGGGCCGTACTTTTTGGGCGCCAATGACAGCCAGTTTTTCCAGACCTTCTCCAAGGGCAAGCATTCTGCCGCTCTAGAACTCAAAACGCCCGAAGGTCGCGCTGCGTTTGATGACATGGTCCGCGGCGCCGATGCAGTCGTGAACAATCTGCGCGGCGATCAGCCGGCGAAGCTGAAGCTGACCTATGCCGATCTCGCCGTTTGCAATCGCAAGATCGTTTGCGCCCATCTCTCCGCCTATGGCCGCGACAATGACCGCGCCGCCTGGCCGGGTTACGACTATCTGATGCAGGCCGAGGCGGGCTTTTTGAGCTTGACGGGCGAGCCCGACGGTCCGCCGGTGCGATGCGGTTTGTCGATTGTGGATTTCCACACCGGCTCGCAATTTGCCTTGGCGATTCTTGCCGGCGTTTTCGCGGCCCAACGCACCGGAAAAGGCTGCGATGTGGATGTGTCCTTGTTTGACACCGCGCTGCATCAGCTGAGCTATCCGGCGACCTGGTATCTTAATGAAGGCGTCAGGACCGGTCGATTGACGCGCGGCGCCCATCCCTCCATCGCGCCATCGCAGCTCGTGCGCACGCAAGACGGCTGGCTGATGCTGATGTGCCAAACGCCGAAATTCTGGGAGAGCTTTTGCACGCGCATAGGCCGCCCCGACCTGGCAGCAGATGCGCGGTTTGCTGCAACAGATGCGCGGTTTGCAAATCGCGAGGCTTTAACCTTTGCGCTGGATTCGCATTTGGTCCAACAGCCGACCAATCACTGGCTGCAAGTGCTGGGTGGGCATGTGCCGGTGGCGCCGGTCTACGATATCGCAGAGGCGCTCGACAGCGATTATGTCCAGGCCAACGGAATGATCGAAACCGTGGACCATCCAGATTCGCGCGGCGGCAAGCTTCGCACGCTGGCTTCCCCCATCAAGGTCAATGGCGCACGATTAAAGAGCCGCCGGGCGCCGAAGCTTGGCGAAATGTGAGGCAATCATGAAGTTGGAAGGCCTCAGAGTTCTGGATTTATCGGCGTTTTTGCCTGGGCCGCACATGACGATGATGATGGCCGATCACGGCGCCGATGTCGTCATGGTGGAGCCCGCCAATGGTGTTGGCGAGCCGACCCGGGCACTCGGCTACAAGACCGAGGACGGCGTGTCGGTGTGGTTTCGCAATATCGCTCGCGGTAAGCGGTCCTTGAAGATCAATCTAAAAGACGCTGAGGCGCGCGAGGTGTTTTACGCTTTGGCGCGTGAGGCCGACGTGATCGTTGAGGCCTTTCGTCCGGGCGTGGTCAAACGCTTGGGCATCGACTACGACACCATTGCCTCGTTCAATCCTCGCATCGTTTACTGCTCGATCGCGGCATTTGGCCAGGCTGGATCGTTGGCGCAGAAGCCCGGCCATTCGATCACAATGGAGGCGATGAGCGGGCTTGTGGATCTCAATCGCGGATTGGTCGACGATAAGCCGTGCGCGCCATGCTTGCCGGCGGCTGATACGATCGCCTCGCTGATGGCGCTTTCAGCGATCATGATGGCGCTGTTTCGCCGCCACGCAACCGGGCGCGGCGACTATATTGATATCTCGATGTATGATGGCCTCTTGGCCTGGACGCCGAATGTCACCGGCCCAGTTTTTGCCGAGAACGCCCATCCCAACGCCAAGCAGATGCGCCCATTTGGCGGCTCGGCCATGTATCGTATCTATGAGACGAAGGACGCAAAATTCCTTGTGCTCGGCGGTTCGGAAGTGCATTTCGCCAAAAACCTTCTGGATGCGTTGGGGCATCCGGAGTTGGTGGCGTTCGCCAGGTTGGAGCCAGGCCCCGCGCAGGATCCGCTGAAACGGTTTTTTGAGCAAACCTTCGCCACCCGCACATTGGCCGAGTGGGAAGCTTTTCTGGCGCCGATTGACGTCTGCTGGTCGAGTGTTCGCAGCCTGAAGGATGCGTTCGATGATCCGTATGCGGAAGAACGCGGGATGCTGCTGCGCGACGATGCCGGCAATCGCCATATTGGCGCACCCATTCGTTTCCGGCAGGAGCCCGCCAGGCCGAATCTCAGGCTTGCAGGCTATGGCGCGGATTCAGAGAGCCTCGCGGCGCGCGTTGGGTTTTCACCCGCTCAGATCGCCGCACTTCAGGCACGCGGTGCACTTTAGCCGTTGCGCACCACATCCATGGCATAGCTGAAACGGTCGCCCGGATGCAGGCTGGCGCTTGCTTGAAATGGCGCGCCTGCCGCGTCGAGATAGCGGCGCACCGTGCGCAAGGCCGGCGCGCCGGCGGTGGCGTCCAAGATCTTGGCTTCCAAACGCGACAGCGACACCGCCGTAATGGTCTGCACGATGCGCGCGGCGTAAACGCCCGATCGCTTGGCGATCAGTTCGTTCAAGGCGCCGTCCCAACCGATAATGTCGGCGCTGGGTGGGCACACATCGCTGCGCACATAAATGCGCGTAAAGGCAATCGGCGCGGTCTCGCCGCGCCGCCGGCGCAAGCCTTCGATGCGTGTCCAATCCAGGTCGACTGAAAGATTAAGGTGCGCGATCTCGCCGGCGCCGATGCCCAAGGCGGTCACCCCGCGAACATCCAAGCGCGCATCCCGGGCATATTGCAAAAGATCGCCCAGATCGCCGATCGTTTGGGAAAACTGCGTGCGGGCTGCATCTGCAATAACGACGGTTCCAGCGCCGCGGCGGCGCGCGATCAGCCCGTCTTCGCTTAACAGCCGCAGCGCTTCACGCGTCGTATGGCGCGAGACGCCATAGGTTGCGCAGAGCTCGTGTTCGGTTGGCAATTGCGCGCCAATGGCAAAATTGCCGCGCGCGATCGCGGCGCGAAGATCGGCGGCCAGGGTGCGATACAAGGATTGGTCGGTCATAAACTTGCCCGTGCGCTTTCCCAAGCGAAGCGCAATGCGTCGCGCTGATCGGGCGGAGCAAGAGCCGCGATGGCGTCTGCGCGGGCGTCGAGATCAAGCCGCGAAAGATCAGCCGACCCGTATTCGGTGACAATGATCGGGCTGTCCGTGCGCGCCAGTGTGATGGGGCCGGTCAGGCGCGGCACAATCCGGCAGTCGCCAGATTTGCCTTTTGCTGTGATGGCGATGATGGCGCGCCCGCCGCGGCTGGCGCGCGCACCGCGCACGAAGTCGGCCATGCCGCCGCTGCCCGCAATCTGGCGCCCGCCTGCCAGTTCCGCATTGATCTGGCCGAACAGATCAATCTCGAGAGCGGCATTGATCGAAACGAAGTTGTCGATTGCGCAAAGACGCGACTGGGCATGCGTTGCAGCGACGCTTGCCATGCGCAGGCTTGGCTCACACGCCATGCGGTCAAGAAAGGCGCGATCTCCGAGCACCAGCCCGGTTGTGATGGCGCCGCGCCCGTGCGCCACAGCGCCAGCATCCAGTAGATTGCCGACAGCCGGCGAAATCAGGCCGGAATGGATGCGCAAGTTTCGTCGTGTTGTCAGAGCCGCCAGAATGGCGCTGGGCAATTTGCCAATGCCGATCTGCAGTGTGTCGCCGTCCTTGATAAGGGCCGCAACGCGGGTGGCAATCGCATCGAGCGAAGCGGGCGCCGCCTCCACCGTGAGCAGAGGCCATTCGCCTTCCAGTAAAGCGTCGAAGCGCTCGAGCGCGATAGCCGGGCCGTCGGCGATGTATGGCATTGCGCGATTGATCAGGCCAAGGCGGAAAATCGGTCGCGGGTCGGCGGCCGAAAAGGCTGGACCGCTGTCTGCTGCAAGCCCGAAAGAACACAAGCCTTCAGCATTCGGTTGGCTGACATGCAACACTGCAACCGCAATGTCTACGCGGCACAAACGCTGAAAGGCGGCGCTGTAGTGCATCGGCAGGTGGGCCACGCGCCCGGCCGCGAAGCTCTCGCGCCAGTCGGGGCTCAAGATCACGGTTTCCAAGCACGCATCGGCGCCGAGCGCAGCATAGTCTGTGCGGTTAATCCCAGGCGTCAACAATCCGGTGAAAATCAATCCATCGGCGTGTTCCGGCGCCGCGCGCCAGGCTTCAACCAGACACGTGGCTTCCGCCGCCCCGCCGGGCAGCGCCACGCGCGCCACAGGTGCTGCGCGCGCCTGCGCGCCGATCAACGCGGCGGCCGCGGCGGGCGATGACAATTGGCGCGTCACAAGCGCTCCCATTGCGGATTGAACCGGATCGTTGGCATGCTACAAGAGGTTCATGTCCGGACAAAGCCCCGATGCATGGCGCGCCAGCGCATTGTTTGCGGCCCATGCCGCCACGACCACTTTGGCGACATTGCAACCGGCCACACGCACAGCGATTGCGGCATTTACGTTTGATCTCTTGGGCGTCGGTGTTGGCGGTCTGGGATCGCCTTACGCCGCCCGCTTGCTGTCGACGGCAACCAGTTGGGGCGAGCCGGGCGGGCGTGGCGCCTCTATTTTTGGCGGCGGGTCCGCTCCGATCGCCCATGCGGCCTTCTGCAACGCCTTTTTGGCTCATTGCCAGGAGTTCGACGCCGTACATGAAGCAGCGGTGCTGCATCCGTTCACGGTCGTGGTTCCCGTTCTGCTGGCTGAGGCTGAGCGCGCAGGTATGGACGGCCCGACTTATTTGGCGGCGTGCAGCGCGGGCGTGGACGTCGCCGTGACGCTCGGCGTCGCTGCAACCGCGCAGATTCGCTTCTTTCGTCCCGCTACATGCGGATTGTTTGGCGCCATTGCAGCGCTGGGCCGTGCGCGCGGATTGTCCGAACCCGGATTGATCGACGCATTTGGCTATGGCTTGGCATTTGCGGCCGGAACCATGCAGGCGCATGTTGAAGGCACGCCGGCTTTGGCGGTGCAGGTAGCCCATGCGGCGCAGTCGGCGTTTCATGCCGTTGATCTGGCGCAAGCCGGAATGCCTGGCCCGCACGGCGCGTTTGACGGGCCGTTTGGCTACATCAACATGTTTGAACAGAGCCATGATTTGGAGGCAGCGCTCGCCGATCTTGGCCTGCGCCAGCGGGCTGCGGAAGTCAGCTGGAAGCCGTTCCCGACGGGACGCGCCGCCCATGGCGGCATCGATATGGCGCTGTCTTTGCGCGCGCAAGGCGTTAGCGCCGATACGCTTGAAGCACTGACCATTGAAGCGCCGCCGCTCATCCATCATCTGGTTGGGCGCCCGTTGCGAACGCCTTTGGAGGTCAATTATGCGCGGTTGTGTTTGCCCTATGCAGCCGCTGTCGCGCTGATCCGCGGGCGGGTCACGCTGGCGGATTTCACTGGAGACGCCCTGGCGAATCCGGCGATTCATGCCTTGGCTTCCCGCATTGACGTGACGCGAACGGATCATCCTGATCCAGCAGCCTTCACGCCGCAACGCGCGCAGGCGCGTCTGCGGGACGGCCAGGTGATGGACGTGCGCGTCGATCAATTGCTCGGTTCTGTGTCGCGGCCCTTGAGCGAAGAGGCGCAAATGGAGAAGTTCGCGGCGAATGTGGCGTTCGGATTTGGCGACAGCGCGCCAGACAGCGCGCCGGTTTTGGCCCTCATCGCGAACTTGGAAACATGCGCCGATATCGGCGCGCTCAATCGATGGGCTGGCGGGAAGGCGTTGGGATGAGTGTTGGGCCAACCTATTTCGACATCGCCGACCCAAAAGCTTTGGCGGCAGAACATCCCATTGGGTGGGCGTTCGAGGCGTTCGCGCGCCAATCGCGCGACGCCATTCGCGCCCATCAAGAGAAGCTGTTTGCGCGGCTGATGGCGCGAGCCTGGAAGACGGCGTTCTATCGCCGGCTGTGGCGCGCGCGCGGCATTGAGCCCGGTGACATTCGTGGGCTTGACGATTTGGCGAAACTGCCGACCTTCGAGAAATCCGACATCGTGGACTCGATCCGGCTGGCGCCGCCTTTCGGCGATTTTTCCGGGCTCGATTCCTACCCAGACGATCAGCGCCCGCCAGTGATCTTTCACACCACGAGCGGAACGACTGGCAAGCCGCAGCCTTTGTTGTTTGGGCCCAAATCGCGGGAAGTGCAAAATCTGCTGCTGGGGCGACTTTATCGGCTGCAAGGCCTTTGTCAGGGCGATGTGGCGCACTCGGTTTACGGCCATGGCATGATCAATGGCGGGCACTATATTCGCGAAGCGGTGACGCATTGGACGCAAGCGATCTTCATGTCGGCCGGCACGGGTGTGGAAACGCGATCGGCCGCCCAGGTGCAGCTGATGGCCGATTTTGGCGCTACCGTGATTCTGGGCTTCGCGGACTACGTGAAGAAGCTCGCGGCGGTGGCGGCGGATGCGGGATTGCGCATCGGCGAAGACATCCGGATACGGATGATCTCAGGCCAATTTGGCCGCGAAGACAAAGCGGCCGTGGCAGCGCTTTGGGGCGGCGCTACCTGCTATGACTGGTATGGTGTTGGCGATACCGGGGTGATTGCCGGTGAAGGGCCAGACCAGGCAGGGCTTTATGTGTTTGAAGACGCGCATCTGATCGAGGTGTGTGACATTGAGAACGGCACAGCGGTTGGCGATGGCGGCGATGGTGATCTGATCGTGACCTGCCTATTCAAAGATGACGTCTATCCAATCATCCGCTTCAACACCCATGACGTCACGCGGGTGCGTACGGACGCCTCCCCGCTCGGTTTCAATCTGAAGCGCATCGAAGGCTTTCTCGGGCGCAGCGACAACATGGTGAAACTGCGCGGCATCAATGTGTTTCCCCAAGCGGTCGGGCCGATTCTTGCGGAAGTCGCCGATTTTGCCGGAGAGTATATCTGCCGCGTGCGACGCGGCAGCGGGGGGCGTGATGAGCTAATTGTCGTGGCCGAATCACGCAGCGGCCAAGATCATGCTCCGTATACAGACATTCTGAAACGCCGCCTGGGAATTGAGGCCGTTGTTGAACTCGTGGCGCCTGGGGCGACGGCGCCGCTGACCCAGATCGACAGCCGGCAAAAACCGATCCGCTTGATCGACGAGCGCCAAGGATGAGCGGCGAGGCCAATCCGATCGTGTCTGCTGGCATTGGTGGCCTCGCTGAGATGTTTGCCAATCGCGCGATCACGCCGGTGGAGGCGCTGGAGGCGTTTCTGGCGCGCATTGATCGGCTCAATCCCGGCTTGAACGCCATCGTGCATTTGGATGGCGAGGGCGCGCGCGCCGCCGCCGCCGCCAGCGCAAAACGCTGGGCGGCCGGGCGGCCAAAATCCAAGCTCGATGGCGCGCCGCTTGCGGTGAAAGCCAATATCGCGATGGCGGGGTTGCCTTGGACGGCGGGCTTGGCGGGATGGCGCGATCGGCATGCGCGCCAAGATGCGCGGGTTTGCGCGCTGTTGCGTGCACGCGGTGCGGTGTTGATTGGTGCGGCGAACATGCATGAGGCCGCTTTGGGTGCGGTGACGGATGGGCCGTTGTATGGGAAGGCGTTCAATCCGCTGGGTGCGGGATTGACGCCAGGCGGTTCTTCGGGCGGCTCTGGCGCTGCGGTCGCTGCCGGTTTTTGCGCAGGCGCGCTCGGCACAGACACGATGGGGTCCGTGCGCATTCCTGCGGCCTATTGCGGGGGCTACGGATTAAAGCCGAGCTTCGGTCGGATATCCCGCGCTGGCGTCTCTTATCTCGCTTGGTCGCTCGATCATGTCGGCTTCCATGCGCGAAGCACTCAAGATTTACAGCTGCTTTTGGACGTCTGCAGCAGCGCCGACGACGCCGACGCCCATACGATCACCTATCCGAAGGCGGCGGCGGCGCCAAAGCTTAGCGGCGCCCGGATCGGTCGTGTCCGATACGAAGCCTATTGTGAGGTTGAGGCCGAGATTGCAGCCCGGTTTGACGAGACCTGCGCGCGCCTCGTTCGGGCTGGTGCTGTCCTTATCGATGTCGCTGCCGATGAGTCCTGGTTTGGCGCTGCGCGCAAAAGTGGGCTGCTGCTGTGTGAGGCCGAAGGCGCTGTGGCTTTGGCGCAATTGCGCGGGCAGCCGGGAGCGATGTCGCCGGGGCTTGCCAAGCTTTTGGATTTTGGGGTGCGCCAGAACGCGTTGCAGTTGGCCACAGCGCAGCGCGCACTTCTGGATGTGCGCCAAGACGTGCGCTTGGCGCTTGCATCTGTTGACGCTCTGATCTTGCCGACCGCGCCGCATGTGACGTTCGCGCATGCGACTCCGGCGCCCCATACCCAGGCGGATTTGACAGCTCTTGCCAATGCTGCCGGCTGCCCAGCCTTGGCCATGCCGATGGGGCCGGGGCGCGACGGTTTGCCAACAAGTCTGCAGATTGTCACCGCGCCGGGGCGCGATTCATGGGCGATTGCGTTGGCCTGTGAGATCGCAGCGCTCAGCTGAAGTCCGGCTTTCGCTTCTCGAGAAAAGCCGTGCGGCCCTCGCGGAAATCGCGCCCCGCGAACGCGTCAGCAAACAGTGCGCGGCTTTCTTCGCTGTCGTCACGCTGGCCCGCGGCGACCATCTGCAGGATTCGTTTGGTTGTTGCCGCCGTGTATGTTGAAGCGGCGGCGAGATCGGCGGCGAAAGCATCAACGCCGCCAGCAAGCGCGTCCGGCGCCAAGCATTTGTCGATCAGACCAATTTGCAACGCGCTTGGCGCGTCATACAGCCGGCCCGTGAACAGAATGTCTTTTGCCGCGCTCAAGCCCACCGCTTGCACCAGCCGGCGCGTGTCAGCCACGCCATAGGCCAGTCCGAGCTTGCCCGGCGTGATGCCTAGGCGCGCATTGTCGGCGGCGTAGCGCAAATCGCAGGCCAGCGCCAAACCGCATCCCCCGCCAACACACGCGCCTTCGATCATTGCGAGCGTCGGCACGCGACACTCTTCCACCGCCGCCATGGCCGCCTGGATGCGGCGATGATTGTGGAGCGCGCTGGCGCGGGTGGCGTAGACAGCTTCAAACTCGCCAATGTCTGCGCCGGCGGCAAAAGCTCCCCCAGCTCCGGTTAGAACAATCAACCGCACGCCCGGCGCGCCGGCGGCCTGCGCCATCAGGCCAGGCAGCGCGTCCCACATCGCCATGGTCAGGGCGTTTCTCTTGTCCGGGCGGTTGAGCGTGATCGTCGCACGCGGGCCGGCGATGGAAAGGTCGATTTCAGGCATGAGAGACAACGGCTTTATGCAAGGGCGGACTTGGCAGGATGGCGCTTGAGCGTATCTAGCTGTATGTGGTCTTTAAACAGCAGGTTCGCCCGCCATGTCCATCCGCACGGAAATGCCAGTCCTTGCCCGCCATGAGGGTCATTGGTCAGGAACCTATGTGCATATCGACGCCGACGGGCGCGAATTGGATCGCCATGAGGCCAATCTGGTTTGCAGGTTTCCTGATGATGGCCCTTACGCTTATTACCAGATCAACACTTATCGCTGGTCTGATGGTCGGTGCGAGGAAATCCATTTCCCCGCCACGTACCGCGACAAGCAGATTTTCTGGGATACCGACCGTATTCTTGGCCGTGCGTGGGAAATCGACGCCCGCACTGTGATGCTCACCTGGACCCGAAAGGGCGAGCCGCAGACCTATTTGTACGAGATGATTCAGATCAGCGCAGATGGCCAGGATCGCGGCCGCACTTGGCACTGGTTTGAGAATGATGTGCTGGTCAAACGCACCTGCATCAAAGAGAAGCGGGTGAAATGATCAGCCGTTCTCGGCAAAGGCCGACAGCGGCATAGGCGCGGCGGTGTTTGCGATCAGGGCCTGGCGGCGCAAGAATCGCTGAAAACCGGCCAAGCCCATGCGCGATCCGCCAAGGCCGGACTGTTTGAAGCTGTTCTTCTCCGCCTCGTAGAAGAGTGCGGTCAATGCCGCATCGTTCAGGCTGACGGCGCCACACTCCAGGCGCCGGGCCACGGCCTCGGCTTCCGCAAGCGTGCCGGCAAACACTGCGCCGGATAGTCCGAATACAGAATCATTGGCCAGCGCCACAGCTTCATCGGTACTGTCGAACGCCATCACCGGCATGACTGGCCCGAAGGTTTCTTCGCGCATGATCGCCATGTCGTGGGTGACGCCGACGAGCACCGTGGGTTTCAGCCACAGGCCCCCGCCATGGGTTTCGATCGCGCCGCCTGTCAAAGCGCGGGCGCCCTTGGCATAGGCGTCTTGCAGTTGCGCGGCGATAATTTCGGCCTGTTTGGCAAAGATCAGCGGGCCGACCTGGCCGGCGGCGATATCTGGCCAGTTCAGCGGCGCTGCAGCAGCGGCCGTGGCGAGCTTTTCGATAAAGGCGCGATAGAGCGCGCGCGCCACATAAATGCGCTCAATCGATTGGCACGCTTGGCCGGTGGCGAGCACCGAACCGCGCAAGGCGGCGGTGACGGCGTGATCGAGCGGTGCACTGTCGAGCACAATCAGCGGGTCTTTGCCGCCGAGTTCCAGAAAGGCAGGGATCAGCCGTTCGGCGCACGCGAGCGCCACTTTGCGTCCGGTGGCGACGGAGCCTGTAAAGCAAATCGCATCGGCGCGCGCACAAAGCCCTGCGCCGGTTGCGCCGTCGCCTTCAACGAAGGCAAGCACCTTGGCAACGTCCGGGGCGAGCGCAACGGCGCGGCGCAGCGCCTTGATGAAGCGCGGCGTGACTTCAGAGGGCTTCACGATCACAGCGCAGCCGGCCAGCAGCGCCGGGACCGTGTCAATCATCGCCAGGGTCAGCGGAAAATTCCACGGCGAGATAACGCCGACCAATGGATACGGCTTGAAGTTTGGCGCGTGTTTCAGATGCGGTGCGCTACGGCCTTGGACCCAATCGGCCTGTACCAGATGCGCCGCTTGGCCGGCCCAACCGGCAAGCGCGCCGAGCACGCCATGCACTTCGGTTTTGGCAATCGCGCGCCGGCCGGTGTCGCGCTCCAATCCGTCGGCGATGGCGTCGGCTTCGCCGGCGATCGCGGTGCGCAGCGCCAGGAGCGCCTCGGCGCGGGCTTTGATTGGCAGCGCGGCCCAAGCCGGTTGGGCGGCGCGCAGGCGTGCGCACAGCGCGTCGAAAGCAGCGTCGTTAGGCGCTTCGATCGCGCCGTCAGGCGCGCCGGTGCGGGGATCGCGCAACGGAATGAGGCGGGGTTCGCTCATGGTTTATTCCAGGCCTAGCGCGCCGGGATTCATCACCCCGCGCGGATCTAATGACTTCTTCAAAGCGCCCAGTATTGCGCGCATTTCCGGCGCGGCGCAGGCAAGCAAGGGATAGGCCCGGCCGACTTGGAAGTGTGCAGCCTGGAAGTGGGCGAACACATCAATCACCGCGGCGCGGGCTTCCTGCACAACAGCCAGGGCTGCCGGATTTGCGTCGCGGTGCGCCAGCTTGGCGAGATGGCCGGGCTCGATCGTGGCGTCATGCAAGGCAAAGCGCTCATCGGGCCAATAAAACACCGGCTCAATCAGGAAGCCATTGGTCGACAGGGTTGTTGTCAAGCAGCCGGTGGTAACGCTGTGCTCGCCAAAGCGCGCGGCGCGGTCGTCAAACACGGCATCGATGGCGGCCCAACAATCACGCGCGCGACTCATCGCGATGATGCCATGCACGGGCGCCCAGCGTTCGCCCTCGGCGCCCAGAATATTGTTGAGCGGCGTCCATGGATTGGCGCGCACCACTTTCGGAATGGTGTTTTCCACACCGCGCCCGCCGGCGGATTGGGCCATAAGGGTGATCTCGGCGAGGTCTTCGGCCACGCGCGCGGCGCTGCGGCCTTCCACGACGGCGTGCAGCGAGTAATCGGCGTCGTCGAGAAAATCGCGCCCGGCAAGGGCGATCTTGGCGCCTTCCTTCAGGCCCGACAGTAGCGATTTCTGCGCGCCAACCACCTTCAGAAGCGCGCCGGCATCCGCCATCAGGCTGGCGCGCTTCATCCGCACGCGGGCGAGGTTGGGATCAAAGCCGAACAGTTCGCACGCCAAACCTTCGCGCCCGATGGCCGCCATGGCGGCGCAGGCGCTGTCGCGATCGGCGAAGGAAAACGAGACCCAGCCCTCATGCGCCGGGCGCGGGATCAACCGCAGCGTTGCTTCCAATTTCACGCCGAATGCGCCGCAATCGCCCAGGAAAATTCCGGCGAGGTCGGGGCCGAAAAAACGATAGCCGCCCGCGCCGGTTTCGACGATGGACCCGTCCGCCAAAGCGACCTTCAGGCCGACAAGGCTTTCGGCCGTCGTGCCATAGAGTCCCGCGCCGAAAAACGCATTGTGCTGCGAAAGTCCGCCGCCAATCGTGGAGGAAATGCCCGACAGCGGTCCCCAGAAAGGCGTGCGCAAGCCGTGCGGTTTCAGCGCGGCGTCAAGTTGGGCCCAGGTGCAGCCGGCCTCCACCGTCACGGTGCGATCCTCTGGGCGCACCGCCAGCACGCGATTCATCCGCCGCAGATCGAGCACAACCGCGCCCGGACTTACGCGGACATAGCCGCCGGTATAGCTCATGCCGCCGCCGCGCGGCAGCACGGCATGTCCAGCCGCAGTGGCTTGTGCAATAGCGCGGGCGCATTCGGCGGCGTTGCCAGGCGCAATCACCAGCGCTGCTTCGCCGCCGCGGGCCCAAATGTCCTGGCTCATCAAGGCGCGCAAAGCGGGGTCGGCACTCACATGATCGGGCCCGAGCGTTTGGCGCAGAGCGTCAAGCAGTGCGGTCATTTCGGTTGCGCCAATCCAACAACAGCGGCGCACAGTAGCAGGGTCCACAGCAGCACGACGATGGGACGCGCGCGCGACAGGCTGGCCGCGATTGCTGCATCGCCTGCCGGGCTTGGGCCGTCGCGAGCCAGGGCGGCAAATGCGGGAGTAAATGGGCCGAGCAGCGCCCGGATCGCCAGGCCGCATCCGATGCAAGCCGCCAGGATCGCGCATTTCAATTTCAGAAACAGCGGCAGCGGACCAAAACCAAAGATCGCGCCCGGCCAAAGCGCCACTGCGATCAGTTTGACAAGCACCAGCCACCGCACAACCAGATCGAGCCGGCGCAATGGCGCTCCCGGCGCCAGATGCTTCAGATGGATGATCCAAGCGATGACAAGCCAGGTCAGGCTGGCGACCCAAATCGTTGTCGGCTGCCAGGCCGGCATGGTCACCCAGCCTTTGGCGAGCGCGAGGCTGATACCGGTTGGGGCGGCCAGGATCAAAGCGCTGCGCGGCGCCATATCGACATTGGCCAGAATGCCCGCCGCCGCGATCCGCGCCGGCGCAGATTTGTTCGGATCGGTGACGATCCGGGAACTCACAAACGCCCCGACATCGCCGCCCAGCCAATAGACCAGCACAAGCAGATGGGCGAGCGAGGTGAGTGCGAGCGTCACGTCCATGGCGGTAGTGGACCACACCTAAAAGATATATCCAACACCGAGCGGCGGTTCAGCGCCATTCGTCGGCCCCGCCGCGGCGGCTGCGGGTCAGGCGGACATGCTGCTGGAACCGTTCCGGGCGATAGAAGCCATGCAGCACTTCCACGCCACGGCCGTTCTTGTCGCGCATGACGCGGACAATTTTCAGCAAGGGCGCGCCGTGATTGATATCCAGATACTGCGCGCCTAAGCCCTCGGCGGCGCAGGCCGTGACCCATTGCTCCGCCTCCACGGCCTCGTGGCCGGCTTCTTCCAGGAGCTGCAGCAAGGGCGTGGTGCTGAGCCTTGTGGCGGTAAACTTCGCGGCGATTTCAGCCGGGACGAAGGTGACGAGATAAGAAAGCGGCGCGCCTTCAATCTTGCGCAGGCGCGTGGCGCGTTGAATCCGGGCGCCTTCAGCAATGCCCAGCAGCTCCGCCACATCGGCCGGGGCTGGAATTTCGACCGCGCGGATCAGCTGCACTTCCGTGGACACGCCCATGATCTTCAAGCTGTCGAGCAGGTTTTCAAAGCTCGCCTTGATGACCGGGATATGGGGGTTGAACGTCACCATTGTGCCGCGGCCGCGATGGCGCGAAACCAGGCCCGCGCTGGCAAGTTCGCTCAGCGCCCGCTTGATCGTGATCCGAGAAACCCCGGTGAGGGCGGCCAGGTCCTGTTCGCTTGGCAATAATGCGCCGGAGGCGAAAACCCCGGCGCGGATGCGTTCGCGCAGGACCTGAAAAAGCTGCTGATAAAGCGGAGCGGCGCTGTCGGGGTCAATCGCTGTGCGCAGGGCCGCAATCGGGTCAGGCGTTTCGCCAGTGGCGGCTCTGCGGGTGGCGGGGTCTGACATGGTTATTCGGTTCACCCTATACTCAGCGCCGCGCCTGGGCGCCATGAGTTTCTCGCCACACTAGAAGGCAAACTGCCGGTTCAAAACGCCGCGTGGCCGGTGATGGCTCGGCCCAGGATCAGCGCATGAATATCGTGCGTGCCCTCGTAGGTGTTGACGGTTTCCAGGTTCGTCGCGACCCGCAGCACATGATACTCGTCAGCGATGCCGTTGCCGCCATGGATGTCGCGGGCGACGCGGGCGATATCGAGGGCCTTGCCGCAATTGTTGCGCTTCATCAGGCTGATCGCTTCCGGCAACCAGGCGTCCTCATCGATCAGGCGGCCCAGCGCCAGCGCGCCCTGCAGACCGAGCGCAATTTCGGTTTGCATATCGGCGAGCTTCTTTTGCACCAACTGGGTTGCCGCGATCGGCTTGCCGAACACTTGGCGATCCATGGCGTAATCGCGGGCGCGGTGCAGGCAAAACTCCGCAGCCCCCATGACGCCCCAAGCAATGCCGTAACGCGCTTTGTTCAAGCAGGAGAAAGGCCCGCGCAAACCGCGCACATTCGGCAGCAGGCGGTCTTCCGGAACAAAGCAGTCTTCCAGCGCAATCTCGCCGGTGACGGATGCGCGCAGGGACAGCTTGTTCTTGATCGTCGGAGTGGAAAACCCTTTGTCGCCGCGCTCCACAACAAAGCCGCGAATGTCGCCGTCGAGCTTGGCCCACACGACCGCCACATCGCTGATCGGGGAATTGGTGATCCACATTTTGGCGCCGTTGAGCAAGAAGCCGCCATCGACGCGTTTGGCGTTGGTGCGCATGGCGCCGGGGTCGGAGCCGCCGTCGGCTTCGGTCAGGCCAAAGCAGCCGATCCATTCGCCGGTCGCGAGTTTCGGTACATAGCGGCGGCGCTGGTGTTCAGAACCGAACGCATAGATGGGATACATGACCAGCGAGGACTGAACGCTCATGGCCGAACGATATCCGCTATCGACGCGCTCCACTTCGCGGGCAATCAAGCCATAAGCGACATGGTTTAGGCCGGCGCAGCCATAGTCTTCCGGCAAGGTCGAGCCGAGCATGCCGAGAGCGCCCATCTCGGTCATGATCTCGCGGTCAAATCGCTCCTCGCGCGCCGCCGAAAGCACCCGCGGGAACAACTTATCCTGGCAATAGGCACGCGCCGTTCCCATCGCCATGCGTTCGTCATGCGACAGCAGGCGTTCCAGATGCAACGGATCTTCCCAACGAAAAGAAAGAGTTGGTGCGCCGGAATCGGCCATGACAGTCTCCTGGAGGGCGGCCATGGACGCCGCTGAAAGGTTATACCAATATAAGGCTGAGCGCGCCGCGACCAGATGCGGGGCAAACCCGAGCAGGTGAAGCAGAGTGGGCCAGTCGCCGCAACCCGCCCCGCCCATGACTTTGGCGGAAAAGATCATTGCCCGCGCCGCTCAAGTGTCGGCGGTGCGGCCGGGTGATATCGCCACCTGCAACATTGACCTTGCCATGGCCCACGATAGTTCCGGCCCACGCCGCTGGGCGCCGCAATTGGAGGCGCTGGGCGCTGAGATCTGGGACGCCTCTAAGGTCGTGATCGTGTCAGACCATTATGTCCCGGCCGTGGACGCCGAAAGTGCCGCGATCTTGAAGCTGACCCGTGATTTCGTCCGCGACCGCAAGATCGGCCGGTTCTTCGACATGAAGGGCATTAGCCACACCCTGATGCCGGAAAACGGCATGTTGAAGCCGGGTATGTTCTGCGCCGGCGGCGACAGCCACAGCCCGCAGGGCGGCGCCTTTGGTTGCTTCATCGCCGGCTATGGCGCTTCCGATATGCTGGCAATCATCGTTACCGGCCAAACCTGGATCCTGGTCCCCCACACTGACCGCGTGATCTGGGACGGCGCCTTTGGGGACGGTGTGACGGCCAAGGATGTGATGCTGCATTTGGCGCGCACGCTGGGCATGGATAATGCCTTCAAGGTTATCGAATATGCCGGCTCCGCCGTTGATACGATGGGCATGGGCGAGCGTATGGTGTTGACCAATATGAGTGCGGAGCTGGGCTACGATACCGGCCTGATCGCGCCGGATGCGGCAACGCTTGCCCATATTCGCGCCCATGGCGGCGTGGTCGACGACGCAGCGCTTGACTGGCGCAGCGATGCGCGCGCCGATTTTGCCGCGACGCATCAGTTAGACGCCGCAGCGCTGGTCCCGCAGGTTGCTGCGCCCCACTCCCCTTCCAATGCCGCGCCCGCTTTTGAGCATCGCGGCCAGCGGATCGATCAAGCCTATATTGGCGCTTGTGTTGGCGCCAAAATCGAAGACCTGCGCATGGCGGCGCGCGTGCTGGCCGGCCGCAAGGTTTCGCCCGGCGTGCGGCTTCTGGTAGCGCCAGCCAGCGCCCGCACCACAGAAATCGCCGCCAAGGAAGGGATTATCAGCGTGTTGTTGGAGGCCGGCGCCGTGTTGATGGCGTCTGGTTGCGGGGCCTGCGCCGGCATGGGCGCCGGCTTGTTGGCTGAGGGCGAGATTTGCATTTCCACCACCAATCGCAATTTCAAAGGGCGCATGGGCCATAACGACGCCTTCGTCTGGCTCGGGTCGCCCTATACGGTCGCCGCGGCCGCCGTCGCCGGCCACATCATCGACCCGCGCGAAATTCTCGCCGACGCCAAGGAGATCGCGGCATGAGCGGCAGAGCCTGGGTCTTTGGCGACAAGATCGACACCGATGTGCTTGCGCCCGGCGCGCTGATGAAGCTCAAGCCGACCGAGCTTGCCAAACATTGTTTGGAGGCGATCGAGCCGCGCTTTGCCAAAGAGGTGCAGCCTGGAGATGTCGTGGTCGGCGGATTCTCGTTCGGTATTGGCTCTTCGCGCGAACAGGCGGCTGTGTCGCTCAAGGTGCTCGGCGTGCAAGCGGTGCTGGCCAAGAGTTTTGCCCGAATTTTTTATCGCAACGCTTTCAATCTGGGACTTCCTGCATTGTTCTTTCCGCACGCCGATGACATCGCCGCGGGCGACCAGCTTGCGATTGATCTCACTGGCGGGACGGTCAGCAATCTGACAACCAAACGGTCCTATGCAGTTGCGCCGGTTCCGGCGCAGTTGCGCGCTATCATTGAGGCGGGCGGCATCGTGGATTATTTGCGCGTGCGCCAGGGGGGAAAGAGATGAGCGGCCTGAAGGCCCAACTGCAGGGCGATCATGCAGTTTTGGCGCCGGGCGCCTATGATGCGCTGTCGGCGCTGCTCATCGCGCAAGCGGGTTTTGCGGCCATTTATGTCTCCGGGGCTTCGATCGCTTATACCCAACTGGGGCGACCCGATATTGGCTTGGTGAGCGTCACCCAGGTCGCCGATGTTGTGGCCCGGATGCGCGATCGGGTCGCGATCCCGCTGATCGTTGACGCCGATACCGGGTTCGGTAACGCCCTCAATGTTCAGCACACCGTGCGCTTGTTTGAGCGCGCCGGCGCCAATGCGTTGCAGCTGGAAGACCAGACATCCCCAAAACGCTGCGGCCATCTTTCCGGCAAGGATTTGATTGGGACGAGCGAAATGGTCGGCAAAATCCGCGCCGCCGTGGACGCCCGCGCCAGCGCCGAGACCTTGATCATCGCCCGCACAGACGCCATCGCAGTCGAAGGTTTTGAGCGCGCTTTGGAGCGGGCCAATCTGTATCGCGAAGCCGGCGCGGATGTCTTGTTTATCGAGGCGCCGCAAACGGCTGAACAGTTGGAGCGAATCGGGCGCGGCATTGGGGGTGCGCCGATGCTGGCCAACATGGTGGAGGGCGGGCGCACGCCTCTGCGCAGCTTGGCCGAACTGGAGGCGATGGGCTTTCGACTGGTCATTACGCCAGGCGCCTTGGTGCGCGCGGTGGCGCATATGGCGCAATCGTTTCTGGGCACATTGCGCGAAGACGGCTCCACCGCGCGGTTTCGCGAGCGGATGCTCGACTTCCAAGAGATCAATGGCCTGTTGGGCTTGCCCGACCTGATGGCCGAGGGTGAGCGTTATGACGGCCGCGCCAAGCCTGACGCGGAGCGCGGCCGCAAAAGCTGATCGTTATTTCAGCACGCCCTGCGCCACCAATCGATCAATCACTTCACGCTGCTTGGCAAACACCGCCGGGCGCTCGATCATTTTGGCGTCTGGGGTTTTGTTGGGTAGCGCAAGTTGGGTGTCCGCGTAGGATTTCTTAAATGCATCCAACGGCAAGCGCGACAGCAGATTGGTCATGCCAGTCTTGCGCCGGGTTTCGCGCAGGGCGCCGAGATCGAGCACGGCATTGGCGTTCATGGTCTCGCCGGTTCCCGCCTCGGCGAGCGTACGGCCATACCAATCCAGGATGACGCTCATGCCGTCTGTGCTTTCGGCGGGCACGGGCGTGCCATAGATGCCGGCGGAATTGGCGCTAACGAGATAGGCGAGGTTTTCCGACGCGCGGGCCAATTTGCCGATGCGCTTGGGCGTATCGCCGGGCGCGCCGACTTCTGAGGTCGGGTGCAGCAAAATCTCGGCGCCCTTGAATACACACATGCGCGCGATCTCGGGATAAAGGATTTCTTCGCTGGCGATCGTGCCGAGCGTGCCGATTTCGGTCTTCGCAACCGGGAACACGGCGTCCAGGCCATAGGCGTCGAGATAGCGATCCCACACATCATAGGGCGAGGGCGCGTAAAGCGAGATCATGCGGCGATAGCGCAGAACGACATTGCCGTTCGGCGCGTAAACGACATTGGCTTGGAAATAGAGATCGGGGAATTTCGGATCGTTCTCATAATGATTTGAGCACAGAAACACTTTGCGCTCTTGCGCCACTTTGGCGATCGCGTCGCTTTCGGGTCCATCCACGTTGATCGCGGCCTTTTCCTGCCATTGCTCGCGCGTTTCGCCGAGCGGAAACGACGTCATCCAGTATTCCGGCAGCACGACGAGCTTCATCTCATAGCCGTTAAAACCCGCCAGAAAGCCTTTGGCGGCGCCAATTTGGGCGCTCATCCGGGCGGTGGCGGCGCTCATGCGGGCGCGGGCGGCCTCGCGGGACTTGTCCTGATTGACGCTGTCGCAGCGCAGTTGCAAAGCGAGCGCCGAATAGCGGGCGGGCGTGGTGGTTTGGGCAAACGCATCAGTCATCGGCAACAAGGCTCCCGCGGCAAGGCCGCTCAAAAGGCCACGACGGGTCATCTCATTCCCCCAGGCAACGCAACAAAGACCCATTGGGATCGATCAGCGCGAACATCCGCAGATCTTCCACGACCGTCCAGGGCGGACCTTGCAGGCGCGGAATGCCGGCTTGCGGCAATCGGAGCGCTGCAATGTCCGCATACAGACGATCAAGGTCTGCCACGCGAACGCAAGCGGAAAACGAAGACTGAAACGGGGCCAAATCCGGATACGGAAAGAATTCCACTTCCAGTGGCCCGCGCGACATCATCATCCATGCGTCGTCGCGGTAGTCGAGCGCAAACCCCAGGCGCTGATAGAAGGTGGCGGTCTCATCAAAATCGCGGGCGGGCAGATTGGCGGTGATCCGGTCGGTCATGACAGGCTCTCATCATAGGCTTTGAGAACTTTCTTCGGCGCGATCTCGCGCCAAGTGCGGATCAGATTGGCGCGGATCCAGGCGAGATCGATTCTGTCAGGCCGCGCGAGGATAAGAGCGTGCGGTTGGTAATGCGGTGTGACGAAGAAAACCTTGGGCTCCATCTCCAGAAGCAGTTCGCGCTCCTCGCGGCTGACCTTGAACACGGGGGCGTCCTTGTGCGGGCTCCACCAGCACCAGAGCTTGCCATGCGCCTTCAATGTCGGCTGGCCCCAAGTGGTGGTTTCGATGACATTGGGAAAGCCAAGATCGAGCGCGAGTTTCTTTAATTTCGGCCAGGTCAACGCTGCGGCCGGCTTGGCCTTGGCGGCTGGCGCCTTTATTTTGGCCGCCGGCTTGGGCGTTGGGATCTTGGCGGCGACCATCACATTACCTCAGAAACTTCGCGCGCGGTCGCGCACCAGACCTGGTTGTCGCCGCCGAGTGCGGCGAGTGTTTCGCGCAGCGCCCAGATTCGGAACGGTTGGCCGATCACATAGGGGGTGAGGGTAAAGCTGAGCACCTGGCCGCCAAACCGTCCGTGTTCGGATTTCAGCAGGGCGGCGGCTTCCAGAATCTGGTCTCGCCATTCGGCTTCGGTCTGGCGTTGGTCAATGAACAGTTTGCGATCATCGAGTTCATGGAACAGGGGCGGACAGATCAGAACGCCGTGATCGGTGCGCATCGCCACAGGAACATTGTCGATCTCCCAGTCCAGGCACACGGTGAAACCTGCCGCGCGGATGAGATCGGGGGTGGCGAAGCTCTGTTGGCGCGCGGGGCTCATCCAGGTCTTTGGATGCAGGCCATCAGCGTTAAAGGCGGCGCGAGCATCAAGGATGAATTTTCGCTCCGCGTCCGGGTCGATGCCGCTAAAATGGAGGCTGTCGGTGTCCCAGCCATAGGCGGCGATCTCGTGGTCATCTTCGAGAATCGCGCCGATGAGCGGTTTGACGCGCGCAAGCAGCCGCGCATTGACCGCGAAAGTGGCCCTTACGCCTGCAGCTTTCAGTTCCTTCAAGATGCGAAATGCGCCGATACGATTGCCATAGTCGCGGGTCGTGAAATGGCGCAGGTCCGGATAGGGCGTCTGCATGGCGCCGGGATGCTTGAACGGTTTGCCGCTTGGGTTGAGCATGTGAAATTCAAGTGGCACAACGATCATCACAGCGATTTGCTTGCCATTGGGCAAGGCGAGTCTTGGGCGGTCAATCGACCGCCGCCAAGCATAGCGGTCCTGGTCCATGCCATGCTTGCGGTGGGGATAGGTGAAATAGTCGCCGGGCAGGGTCATGGCGCGAGGTCCAAGGCGAGGTAGCGCACAATCTTGCCGCCGGGCATTTCGTTTCGGCCGATCTCGGCAAAGCCCATGGCGGCGTGAAAAGCGTCTGAGGCAGGGTTTGGGGGACTAAGATTGACTTCACAGGTGATGCGCTTGGCGCCGCGGCTGCGCGCGATACCAAATAGCGCCTCATAGCAAACTCGCGCCAATCCTTGGCCACGGGCATGGGGCGCGGTGACGATCCGGTCCACATAGATGAAATCGGCACTTTGCTGTGCGAGCCAACCGAAATGGATCGCGCCCGGCGCCGGCTCTTGATCGAAGGCCAACAGAAAGCCGCGGTCTGGCGGCGCGACCAACGCCACGCAGGCGCGCGCGGCGCGGGCGGCAAGGCTTCGCGGCGTTTCGCTCGACAGTTCGGTGGCGAAGCGCTGATTCAACGGATGCATCCAGCGCAGGTCCACGGCTGCATAAGGGCGCAGCGCGGTGCTCATTGCGGTGCACAACCGATCTCGGCAGCCGGAACGACCGGACCGAACTGGCTCGGCCAGATGCACTCGTGATGCGCGATGATCTGTGGGGCTTTGAGGGTGGGGTTGTCAAAGGTCGTGTGGGCGGCTTGTGCGACCTGGACCGCGAAGCCGTGCTCGCGCGCAGTGCGCACGGCGGTATTGACGCAGAATTCCGTTTGCATGCCGCAGATCACGAGCGACGTGACGCCCAGTCCAGCGAGCGTTTGCTTCAGATTGGTTTCATGAAATGCGCCGCAGCAGGACTTGGTGATCACCGGTTCGCCAGCCAGGGGCGCGATTTCGTCCGCGATGTCGTGCAGAGGCATGCCGAGTTCGAGCGGCGAGCCCGGCTCATTGTGTTTCACAAACACGACGGGCGCGCCGGCCGCGCGCGCACGCGCCAGCAATCCTGCGATCGCGTCCAACAGGCCGGGGCCATCATGGGGCTTGAAGTCCAGAAAGGCGAACATGCCTTTTTGAACGTCAATGACAAGAAGGGCGGTGGTCATGGCGCGAACCCCGTTCCGCCGCTCGCCTGGCCGCGTTTGGCGATGTCGGCGATCGTATTGTCCCAGCAGGTCTCGCGATAGAACGCCGCGATATCCACCGCGCGCGTGAACCAGACATCGTCCGTGTGTGCGCATATGTGCCGCAGCGCCTCCGCGAACGGGCGGATGCGATGCGCTTGGCTGACGAGATAAGCGTGCAACGGAATGCACATGACCGTGCCGCTGGTCTCGCCTTCCTCAAGCAGCTGGTCGAAATGACGCTTGAGGATGTCGGCATAGCGCCACGGGCTCATGGCCAATGCGCCATAAGTGATGACGTCATTGACCTCCAGCGAATAGGGCATGCTCATCAGCTTGCCGGTCTTGGTTTTCAGCGGCTGGGGTTGGTCGTCCTGGAACAGGTCGCAGGAGTACCAGAAATCATATTCTGCGATGAGATCGAGCGTGCGTTCAGTGTGGGTCAGGGCCGGCGCCAGATAGCCGCGAATGCGCTGGCCGGTGGCTTTCTGCACCGCGGCGATCGAATCCTCCAGCATGGCGCGCTCCTGGGCCTCGTCCATGCCGTAAGAGTAGCGGGTGTTGTAGATGCCGTGGCTGAAAAATTCCCAGCCGCGTTGGGCGCAGGCTTCAATGATCTCCGGATGGTGGTCGATCAATCCGACGGAAAGCGAAACGCTGCCCTTTAAGCCGTGCGTGTCGAGCAGCTCCATCAGCCGCCAATGGCCGATGCGATTGCCCCAGTCGCGCTGCGAATAGCCGACCACATCGGGCGCAGGCTTGGGCCAGCCGGGGCGCGATGGATTTTTTGGCGGATCAAACTCGTAATACTCGACATTCGGCGCGACCCAGAAGGCGAGCTTCTTGCCACCTGGCCAAACCATTTTCGGCCGATCGCGATAGGGCCAGTAATCATACAGATTGGGATCGGACTTCATGGCCGCTGCTCCTCCAGCGCTGCCGCCGTATCGCGCCCCTCGACAACGGGGATGATTTCAAACGCAACAATATCAGACCATTGCGCTACCCAGCTTTGCAGCAACGTCACATTGTCGCATGCCATCAATTGCCAGCACCGCGACAAATCCGCAGCAACGTGACTGTGGCGAAAGTGCAAGCCTTGCGGCGCCACGCGCCCTTGTTCTTCAAAGCGCCTGTAGACGGCGCGCGCGTTTTGATTCTGGAACGTCTCAACGACCATGAACAGCATCAGCTTTTGCCTTTCGCTTTCGCCTCCATGGCGGCGAGGAGATCGTCTTCTTCGGCGGCGTCGGATTGGGCCGCTTCGCCGCCGGTTTCAACCGCGTCGGCCCACAGCCACAAGCCATCCAGCGCAATCTGTTCCAGCGATTCATAATCGCCGCTTTGCAACGCGTCTTCGATCAGCCCTTCAAGCTCGGGCGGCACAGTGACGCTGATTTTCATCGCCTTAGCCTTTCGCTTTCGGCTGTTTTTTGGTCAGCCATTTGATGACATCCGCGACGGTGATCACGTCGGCATACTTTAACAGCAGGTCCGTCAGGTTTGCGAAGTGGTAGCTTTCATGTTTGTCGGCGACGCACTCTTCGGCAATGATCGTGCGATAGCCGTGGCTCAAGCTGTCAACAGCCGTGGCGCGCACACAGCCCGAGGTCGAGCCGCCGGTGACGACCACGGTGTCCACCTTATGGAACGTCAAATAGCTCGCCAAGGGCGTTTCAAAGAAAGCGCTCGGCATGCGCTTGTCGAAGATCAAATCCCGTTCGCAATCGATCACGGTGCGCGGATCGAAGGCGTGGCGGTCTGAGCCGAACTTGATGTTCTGCAGGCTGTCGGGCGTGTTGGTGCGTGTGCCCCAAACGCCCGCGTCGCCGCCATCGGGCTTGTAGCACACCCGCGTCCAGATTACCGGCATGGCCGCACTGCGGGCGAGCGTGCTGATCGCGTTCACATGCGTGATCTGATCGGGGTCAGTGACATAGGCTGAAGCGGGGAACAGATCGGGCCGGGTATAGGCCTGCTGGAAATCCACATTGACCACCGCGAGCTTGGCCCCAAAGCCGAATTTGGCCCGCTTGGGGTTGGCCTTTACCCGTTCATAAATTTGCCGTGCCGTCAGGTCTTCGCGCTGCATGGTAGGCGCGAAGCGGGCAGGAGGGGATTTGGGTGTTTTCGCCATAAATTCTGTGAACCTGTTCGTCGTTTTGTTTCTCGCATCAGATACGATCGAGAGTGTGTCCTGGCGTCCACAGCTCAGGATGAAGTCATCGCGAGGGCGTCACAAAGCGTTGCGCACTAGGTATATTCTTTCCATGGTTCGAGTTGGCAAGTTCGAACGGCCATTGGGGTAGCGCAAAGCCGCGCCTCTGGGGAGAACAGACTAATGAACACGCGCAAGATTCTATCCTGGGGTGCTGCCGCCGCTGCTTTGGCGGCAGGCGTTGGCATCACGCCAGCGGGCGAGGCTCAGGCCCAACAGGCCGCGCCGACCGCAAAAGCGACGAATCAAGAAGAAGTCGTGGTGACGGCGCGTAAGAAGGAAGAAACCCTTCTGGAAGCCCCGATCGCGGTGACGGCCTATACCGCCACGCAAATCCAAAATCTAGGCCTGCAATCGATTGACGACATCGCCGCTCAGACGCCCGGCCTCAGCTTCTCAAAGGCGTTCGGCCGCTCAAGCGATCGCCCGGTTATGCGCGGACAGGCCAGCATCTTGGCCACCGTTCAAAACGGCGTTGAATCCGGCACCGCATTCTTCGTCGATGGCGTCTATTATGCCGGCGATATCCAGTCCATTGACTTGAATGACCTTGCGCGTGTCGAAGTGATCAAGGGGCCGCAATCGGCCCTCTATGGCCGCAACACCTATGCCGGCGCGGTCAATTACATCACCAAGACCCCCGGCAAGGATTTGACCGGCGAGTTTCGCGGTTCCGCCGCCCAACATGGCGAGCAAGACCTGAACTTCCGCATCGCCGGCGGCCTGATCGGTGACACGCTGACCGGCTCCTTGGCGGGGCGCTACTACAAATATGGCGGCGAGTGGAACAACGTCGCCACCGGCGAGACCCTCGGCAAGGAACAAACCAGCTCCATTTCCGGCGTGCTGAATTTTGTTCCGAACGACAATTTTCGCGTCAAGGGCCGCTTGACTTATCTGGAAGATCGCGACGGCCCGCGGGCGTTCGGTTTCCAGCGCTCCAATGTCAATAATTGCTTCCCGGGCTTCCGGTCGAACCAATTCCGCGGCCCCGCCGCGACGACCGACAACAATCCCAATCAGTATTTCTGCGGCGTAATCAAAGCCAATCCGAGCTCAATCGCCCAAAACAGCGGCGCCAACGGCACGCGTCCGGAAGGCCCGTTCATGGGCGTTTGGCGCGATGCGCTGTATGGCCAGTCCACCGCGGAAGCCAATTTGCCCAATGGCTGGACCGCAACCTTGTTGGCCGGTTTCCGCAATGAAACGCGCAAGACGGGGTCTGACAGCAATTTCCAGAACGACAATGGCGGCGCGGCGTTCGGCGCGCCCTTTAACCCGTCGTTCCCAACCGGCGCGCTTGTATCCGGGATCGTGCCGTACACAGCCACGCCGACCGGAAACGGCTTTTTTGCGATTTCCAGCCGCTCGCGCCAGGAAGATTATTCGGTCGAAGCGCGCCTCGCCAGCGCCCAGGATCAACGCCTGCGTTGGCTGGTCGGCCTGTATGGCTATGCGTCCGAAACCCGCGGCGTGCCGTTCAATTTCGGCTACACGGCAGCGCGCAACTTCACCGGGCCGGTCGTTTCCAACGACAAGACCGCCAACGTCGCGTATTTCGGCTCGCTGTCCTTGGACATTACCGAAAAGCTGACCTTCGACCTCGAAGGCCGTCAGGCCAGCGAAAGCCGCAAAACGGAAGAATATGGCGACGGCCTGACAAACCCGATCGGCCGGGTGACCTATGCTGATAACGCCACATTCAAGAACTTCACCCCGCGCGCGACGCTGACTTACAAGCCGATGGCGGGAACGACGTTGTATTCCATTTATTCGGAAGGCGTGAAGCCGGGTGGCCTCAACGGCTCGATCGGTTTGGCCGTCAACAAGAACACGTTTGCGCAAGAAACTTCGCAAAACGTCGAAGTGGGTTGGAAGCAATCCTTGTTCGGCGGCCGCGGGGCGTTCACTCTGGCGGCTTATGACACCGTGGCCCTGGATTATCAGCTGACCACAGCGGTGCAGAACCCGAACACGCTTGGCATCACGTCCGTTGTGACCAACCAGGGCAAGGCCCGCATTCAGGGCTTTGAAGCCGAATTCCGCGCCGCCGTGACGGATCGGTTCAACTTTGGCGTCACCTATGCCTATACCGATCCGCGGTTTAGCCAGGGCTGTGACGAGTTCCAGTACACGCTCACCTCGGGCGGTCTGCTGATGAGCTCAACGCCGAATGTGCCGCGCGGCACACCGCCCGGTTACGTTATTCCGGCTGGCGCGAGCTGCTCCATCAAAGGTAAGCAGGTGCCGCTGACCTCCAAACAGCAAGCCAGCTTCAATGTCGGCTATACCGCGCCGACCGGAATGGAAGGCGTCGAATGGTTTGCGCGCGCCAATGGCAGCTATGCCTCGACCAAATACACCCAGGTCCACAACACGGCTGAAACCGGCGAAACGACATTGTTGAACGCCCGCATCGGCCTGGAGGCGGAGCGCTGGTCGTTCACGGTGTTCGGCAAGAACATCACCGATGACGACTCGATCACCATCGCGACCCGTTGGTTTGACCTTTACCAAGGCACGGCAGCCGGCGCCGGCTTGACCGGCGCTGCGGCCACCGGCGTCGATACCGGCGGCCCGCGCGCCTTCTTCTATGGTTTGCGCAAAGGCCAACAGGTCGGCGCGGAAATGAAGGTCAAGTTCTGATCTGTTCGGCTTGCACTGAATGAATTCGCAGGCCGCGCCAGGGCAACTTGGCGCGGCCTTTTTCTTGGGGGCGTCTGCTATGCTGCGCGCTATTGTCGTTTCTGCGATTGCGGCTCTATTTGCCGCGTCCGCTGTCGCGCAAGCGCCTTTGCCGCCGACCGACCCTGCCGCCGCAGATATGCGCCGGCAGGTTCTGGAAAAAGATTTGGGCGATCTGCTGGCTTGGTTTCCCGGCCGTTGGGACAATGATCGGCAGGTTTTCTTCGCCAAGGATCTGAAAACGCCAGAGGCGCAACGCCACGGCCGAATCCATTCGATCATTCGCCCCGTCGATCTGCCGGCGTTCGCCAAAGACGTCTTCTATGTCGAGCAATATGCCGACAACGACCCAGCCAAGATTTATCGCCAGCTTATCTACACATTCGTCATCGATGCCGCCGAAAACGCCATCCGCCTTGACATCTTCATTCCCAAAGACACGGCCAAACTGGTGGGCGCTTGGCGCGACCCGGCCAAGCTCGCAAGCCTGACGCCAGATCAGGCCACGACTGGTCTGGGCTGCGCTGTCTATTGGCGCCGCCAGAACGCGCAATTCATCGGCGCGATGAAAGCGGGCGCGTGTCGAGTGACGTCGCAACGCAACGGCCAGACACTTGTGATCACCGACGATCTCGTGTTGAGCCAAAACGGCTTGTCGATCCCTGACCGGGCCGTCGACGCCGCCGGCGCTTATGTCTATGGCAACAAAGCTGGGATGCCCCACGAGTTGCGCAGAGCGCGGATGTTTCAATGCTGGGTCGCGACGCTGCGCGGCGCCAAACATGGCGATAGCGGCGCCGGCTTGAACGATTGGCAGTTCCAGCGTGAACTGCTGATCCATGACCAGGGCGGCGAATTGGTGATTAAAACCAACGAGCCGACGCCGCGGGAATTCTTTTTGCGCCTGCGCGCCGTCGAATGGCCGATGGGGCCAAATCGCCCGTCACTCACTTTGTACGTTCATGAAAAAGGTAATGACCGCGCCTTGTCTTATGTTTGGGGCGAGATTGACGCCGAGCGGCTCGGGATCAATGTGCGCTGGCTGCAGGCAAGCTGCACCCTTGCGCCAAACGCAACGTTCAAATAGCGCCAATCGCTTTGCCAGCAATCAGCGCTTCGATTTCGTCGTCACCATAACCCAACTCGGCCAGCACCGTTCGGCTATGCTCGCCCAGCGCCGGCGCCGGTGGGCGGGTGTGATCGTCATGGCCGGGAAAGCGTACCGGGCCGGCCGGGGTTTTCAAGCGCGCACCGTCGGGGCGAACAATCTCGGCGACGCCGCCGGCTGCGGCAAGTTGCGGATCGGCGACAATCTCGGCGGCGGTTTGCACCGGCGCCCAAGCCAACCCTTCCGCGTCGAGTCGGGCGGCGGCGGCGCTAAAGTCTAATGCCGCAAACGCTTCGTCCAGCGCGCCGACCAGAGCCGGCCCGTTCTCACGCCGCGCTTTGGCGCAAGCAAAGCGCGGATCGCCTGCCAGCGCGTCCAGCCCAAGCGCGCGGCGGATCGCGGCCCAATCGTCGCCCGTCTGACGCGGCACCAGGCACAGCCAACGGCCATCGGCGGTGCGGAAGAAGTTCGCCAGCGGCTGCACGGCCTGTTCGCGCGGGCGCGTTGAAGCGAGCTTGCCAAACGCCATCTGAATGCCGAGATCGACGCCCTGGGTAAACACCGCCGTGCGCAATAGCGAGGCCTCGACAAGCCGCCCGCGGCCGGTCCTTTCCCGCTCCAAGAGCGCCGCCAAAATGCCGGCGGCCGCCGCCAGAGAGGTGACGTGGTCACCGACTGCGGTGCGAATCGGAAACGGCGCCATGCCCTTTGGCGCGGTCAATGCCGCCATGCCGGAGCGCGCCCAGAAGCTGGCAATGTCGAAGCCCGGCCGGTCGGCGTCAGGGCCCTCCAGGCCGTAGCCGGTCAGGCTACAATAAACCAGCCGCGGGCAGGCGCTCATCAAAGAGTGCGGGTCAAGCCCTGAGCGCGCCAACCCCGCCGGGCGGACATTGGTGAGGAACACGTCCGCGCCATTTGCGAGCCGGCGCATGACGGCGCGGCCCTCATCGGTGCGGGTGTCAACAGCAATGGATCGCTTGCCGCGATTGTCGAACTCGAAGGCGGGGTTGATGTCGAACGCAGCGCCAATGGAGCCGAAGAAGCCGCGCACTGGATCGCCTTCCAACGGCTCAACCTTGATAACGTTGCCGCCCCATTCACTCAAGATCAGGCCCGCGCCCGGCGCGGCATGGTAGGTCGCATACTCAATGACCTTCAAACCCTGCAACATCCGGCATCTTCCTTGGTTGTGGCAACAGTTCATTAAGCAACGCGGGCAAGTCTCAGACCTTGCGGGCGCAAACCACGAATCGGTCGGCGCGAGCAGAGGCTTGTCATGTCAGTCATTACCCTTCGCACGTCGCTTACCGAAGCCGATATTTATACCCTTGTGAAGGGATCAAGCGAGGACGATCGCGCCTATGCGGCCCACAAGGTCTGCCGGGCGATCGAGTTCGCCGAGCTGACCGAGGCGGAGCGCACCTACGCCAACGAAATTCTCGGCATCATCGCCAATGACGCCGCCACCCTGGTACGCAAGTCTTTGGCGACGGCGCTGAAGAGCTCGCCGCATCTGCCGCCTGATATTGCCGCCAAATTGGCAAGCGACATTGATCAGGTGGCGTTGCCGATTTTGCAGCATTCGCCGTCGCTGAGCGATGGCGATCTTGTCCAGATTTTGCGCGCCTCAGGGCCTGCCAAGCAAATGGCGATTGCGGCCCGGCCCTATCTGTCGGAAACGATCACCGACACGATCGCCGATTGCGGCGTTCCCGAAGCGGTGCAGCGCACGCTTGCCAATGACAATGCGCAGTTCAGCGTCGGCGGCCTGGCGAGCGTTTTGCGCAAATATGGCGCTGAAGAAAACATCACATCGGCGATGGCGCGTCGCCGCGTTCTGCCAGTGGCGATCGTGGAAAAGCTGGTCACGTTGGTGACGGGCGAAGTGTTTGACCATCTCGTCAATCACCATGAATTGCCGCCGCAACTGGCGATCGACATTGCCGCCGGCGCGCGTGAACGCGCCACGCTTGATCTCGTGGAGCAGGCCGGCCTGCAAAGCGATATGCGCCGGTTTGCCCAGCAACTGAATTTGCAAGGGCGCTTGACGCCTTCGTTCATGATGCGGGCTTTGTGCCTGGGCCATCTGGAGTTTATCGAACACGCTATGGCCGAACTTGCCGGCCTCAACCATCATCGCGCCTGGCTGATGATCCATGACGCCGGTCCGCTTGGCTTGAAGGCCTTGTTTGATCGCTCCGGTCTGCCGCCGCGGCTTTATCCGGCCTTCCGCGCCGGTGTTGATGTGTTCCATCAATTGGAGCGCGAAGGCGTCGCCAACGACCGCGCCCGCATGCGCCAACGGATGATCGAGCGGGTGCTCACCTTGTTCCAGAACATCCCGCGCGAAGATCTGGACTATCTGCTCGAAAAGCTTGACGCGACATCGGAAACCGTCGCTCAGGTTGCAGCGCTTTAACTTACAATGTGCGCCCAACGCTTCGGGCTGGGTCGGTTTCGCCGCGGTCGAAGCCGATCTGAAACGCTCGACGGCGGCTTAAATGGTCATCGATGCCGAGGGCGGTGATGGCTGCACCGCTTGCCTTGGCCGCTTGGAGGCGCAGGCTCAAGTGTGTGCGATCTGCTAAGAAAAGGCCAACAAAGGCCGGCAAGCCGGCGCTAACATCGACCAGATATTCCCCAAACAGGGAGCGGTCGCGGGCGTCTAGGGCCAGCGGCGCTTCGTTGCCAGTGCGCAAGGCCAGGTTCCAGCGCCGGGCGCGCAGGCGGCGCGCGGCTTGCAGCCCGGCCTCGTCCATTTTCCGCTCATCCAATTCCAGGATTATCCGTTGCGGATCGCCGCCAAGTTCGCGCAGCAATCCATCGAACGCCGTCGGATCGCGCAGCGCTGCAGAAGGCGCGCTCACGGCCAATGGCGCGGTGCGTTTGCACACCCGCCACAGCGTCAGCGCTTCGCCAGCCATGGCGGCAAAGGCGTCAATATCGTCTTCCTCGCCCTCTGTGGAGGCGCGCACAGCAGCGGTCAGCCCGGTGCGCAAGTCCAGCCGCGGCGTGAACGAAACGAGACGGCGCTTGGGGCGTTCGGTGAGCGCGAGCGACATCGAAGGCGATCCTGTGTTGAACGGCTTTCGGAGTCGCAAGAATGGCGCCATGTCGTTAAGAAAGCGGTGTTGCGGTGTGATGAACGCGACATTAGGAGATTGATGTGGCTGAACCCCGCGCCGTAATTCCCGCTTCCACCTTGTTGCTGGTGCGCGATGCGCCGGGTTTTCAGGTTCTGATGGTTGAGCGCCATTACGAAATCGACTTCGCGGCTGGGGCGCTTGTGTTTCCAGGCGGCAAGCTCGCCACCGACGATGCCCGGCCGAGCTGGGCCGGGATGAGCGATGCTGATCCGGCCATGGCTGCGGGCGAGCGGGCGTTTCGCGTCGGGGCCGTGCGCGAGGCTTTTGAAGAATCCGCGCTGCTTCTGGCCCGGCCCGCGGGCGCCCGCGGCCTCGGCCGGCCTTTGGCAACGGCCGAAGACATCGCACCGCTGCAAGAGCGGCGCGCAGTGATTGCGGATGGCGAGGAAAGCTTTTTCGAAGCGGTGCAGGCGGCCGGTCTGGTTCTGGCGCTCGATGCGCTGACGCCCTTTGCCCATTGGGTCACGCCCGTCGGGATGCCCAAGCGTTTCGACACCTGGTTCTACATCGCAGCGACGCCCAGCGCCCAAATTGCTGCGCACGATGGGCGCGAAACGACTGAGGCGGTGTGGGTCGATCCCGGCGCGGCGGCGGCTGACGCCCATGCCGGACGGCGTAAGATTATCTTCCCGACGCGGCTTAATCTGGAGATGTTGGCGGCGTCCGGGGCCACAAGCGCCGCCGCCATTGCGGCAGCCCAAGCGCGCGCGATCGTGACGGTGGAGCCAAAAGTGGTCAGCGAGAATGGCGAACTGGTGCTGACCATCCCGGCTGAAGCCGGCTATTCTGTCACCCGTGAGCCGTTGAGCGGCAATCTGCCTTAGGCAGCCTTTAAGAGTTCGAACGTGCGGCTTTCCAATTCGTTGGCGAGCACCCGGCCAACGGGATGTTCTTCGGATTTGATCTGATCGCGCACAGCGGCCTTGATAGCGTCGACATGGGCGTCGACCAAACCCGGATTGCGGGTCGCGAGCGCGCGGGCCTTGTCGGTGTCGAGCAGCTTGCACAGGCTTGCGGCCAAACGCGTCACCAGGGGATACTCATAGGTGGCGCCCATACCCTTGGCGTCGTGGGCGGCGGCGTAAACATCCAGCAGGGCGCGGTCGACATAGCCGGCGGTTTTGGCGGCGGCGCGCGCGGCTTCAAGCTTGACGACTTCATCCTCCATCCAGCCTTGGAACTGGCCGGACAAGGACTTCAGCGCGGTCTCAGCGCGGGCCAACGCACCGGGATCGACCGCCGGAAGCTTGCCGCCGAGTTTGTCGCGCAATGCATTGCGCGGCTGAATGAACTGCACCGGACCGTCCACCATTGAGCCCTCCATGGGCCGTTAGGCTAATTCGGGTCGGTCAAGATTTGGTTGCTGGACGACATTCACACTGTGAATTGTTCGCGCAGCACCCGCTCCTCCAGCGCGTGGCCCTCGTCGAACAGCATGGTGAGGGCAACGCTGGCGTCCTCATGGGCCTGGACGGCGATGATGTCGCGCACCTCCTGGCTGTCGGCGGCGGCGCTGACCGGGCGCAGCTCCGGCTCGACCACCTCCAAGCGGATATGGGCCCGATGCGACAAAAGCGCCCCGCGCCAGCGCCGCGGCCGGAACGGGCTGATCGGGGTGAGCGCCAAGAGCCGGGCGCCGATTGGCAGGATCGGGCCATGTGCGGAGAGATTATAGGCGGTGGAGCCGGCCGGCGTGGCGACCAGCACGCCATCGCAATACAGCTCATCCATGCGTTGGGCGGCGTCGACAATGATCCGCACCCGGGCGGTCTGTGCGGTCTGTCGCAGCAGCGAGATTTCGTTAATCGCATGGGCGCTCACCACCCGGCCGTCGCGGGTTTCAGCACGCATCAGAAGCGGGCTGATCCGCACCGGTTCGGCCTTGGCGAGCCGCTCCACCAAATCTTCCTCGCGGAAATCGTTCATCAGGAACCCGACCGTGCCGCGGTTCATGCCATAGACAGGGCGGGCGTCCTTCATCCGCCTGCGCAAGGTGTCGAGCATATGGCCGTCGCCGCCCAGCGCCACGACGATCTCGGCCTGGTCCTCGCCGGCTTCGCCGTAAATGTGGCGAAGCCGGCGCAGGGCGGCTTGCGCCTCTGGACGGGGGCTGGCGGTGAAGTGCAGACGCATACAGGGCTCGCCGTTTGACAGGGGCAGGAGGCTCGGCCACGCTCGCGGCGAAATCAAGCCCCGCGCGATGCGGGCAGATCTGAGGAGACGGTCATGGCGATGGATGGCGGCGCGGGCGCGGGCGTTCAGGGGCAGGTCAGCGCAGAAGAATGGAGCGCGCGGGTCGACTGCGCGGCGCTTTATCGGCTGGTGGCGCTGCATGGCTGGGACGACATGATCTTTACCCACATTTCCATGCGTGTGCCCGGGCCGGAGCATCATTTCCTGATCAACCCTTATGGGTTTCTGTTTGAAGAGATCACAGCGTCGAGCCTCGTAAAGGTCGATCTCGAAGGTGGGATCGTCTATGCGCCGCCCGGGATGTTGATCAATCCTGCCGGCTTTACGATCCACTCAGCGATCCATGCCGCGCGCGAAGACGCCAAGGTCGTGATGCATCTGCATACCGATCAGGGCGTCGCGGTATCGGCCCAGAAGGGCGGGCTGTTGCCGATTTCGCAGACCGCCATGGGCGTGATCGGCGATCTTGCTTATCACGATTATGAAGGCATCGCGCTCGACTTGGATGAGCGCGAGCGTCTTGTAAGCGATATGGGAACCAAGAACCTGATGCTGTTGCGTAACCACGGCACCTTGTCCGTGGGACAGAGCGCTGCAGAGGCGTTCTTGCGCATTTTCTTCCTTGAGCGGGCCTGCAAGATGCAGGTGCTGGCGCAAGCCGGCGGGGGAGAGCTTATCGAATGGGACAGCGCCATGCAGGACAAAGTCGGCGGGCAAGCCAGCATGGGCTTTACCGTGATCGGCGAGCGTCTGGCCTGGCCGGCGTTGAAGCGCAAGCTCGACCGGGTCATGCCGGGCTATGCGTCTTAATCCTGGCGCTGGCTGAGGCCGGCGCGGCGGCGCCTGAAGCCTGGGCGCCGCCCAGCGATGGGGTTTTGATCTCCAAGACCAGCATCGGTCGCGATGCCGCCGGTGCTGTGGTCTGGCAGGGTGCGAATGCCGATTTTCTGATCCGCCGCGGCCGGAATGTGGTGGCCTGGCCGAGATTGGAAAGCACGATCTTCGACCGCCGGTCCGAAGTCGCGGTGGCGGCCAAATAGGCCCAGCATCAAGGTTCAATGGCGGCCAGCGTCGGCTCTGGGCAGGTTTGGGCCCCAAACGGTTTCCAAAGCTGCGCCAGCTGGACGGGCGAGGGGCAGATCGCTCTCGGGCGGGTTTTTCGCTTTAGCCGCCACGGCGAGGGGGGGGGGCGGCGAAGTCGCAGCCGGTTTGCGTAGCGGCGCCTCGGATTGCGCCCGATCCAAGCTGGACGTCGCCTTGGGCGTTCGGGCCTCGCCGCACTATTTCTGGCTCGCGCAGGGCTTTTTCTTCGCCGACCGTCACGCAGATGATACATTCAAAGTGCAGGCGTCGGGGGTAAAGGTCTTTCGCAATGGGACCGGCCTGCCAATTGGCGTTTGCGCTGATGTTGCGGCCGGGCGGTTTCGCGAGCCGGTTTTGGTGAACGGAGATTGGCGGTCAGCGGCCGCCAGGTGAATGGCGCAGGCGCCCGGAGGCGGCCTGCAGGAGATTTGGGATGAGCGCGCCGGAGAAGCGGTACGGATTTGCGACGGTGGTTGGCGGCGGTTTGGTCGTGGCAGCCCTTGCGGTTGGGGCAAAGATTTTTTTCGATGACGAAAAGGGGGCCGGCGCGCCGGCGGGTAGGCCTGCGCAGGCTTCGGCCAAGCCCAGCGGCGCGGGCGGATCACTCGGCGGCGGCCGAGGCGATGCGCCACAGGTGCAAGCCGCAGCTGTCGAGATGCGCAGCTTTTCCGATGCGGTGCAGGCGATTGGCACCGCCCAAGCGCGCGAGTCGATCGTCGTCACTGCCAAGGTCACAGACGTGATCCGCGCCATCCGCTTCGACAGCGGCGAGCGGGTCGCCAAGGGACAAACGCTGGTCGAACTGGCCAATGTCGAACAGATGGCCGATCTCAACGAAGCCCGCGCCAGTCTGGAAGTCGAGAAGCGCGAGTTTGAACGCTTCAATTCGTTGGGCGAAAGCGGTTTTGCGCCGAAGGCCCGGGTCGAAGAGGCCCAGGCCGCATTTGAGCGCGCCGAGGCCCGCGTTCAGGCGCTGCAGGCCCGCATCGCCGACCGCACCATCCGCGCCCCGTTTGCCGGCGTCATGGGCTTGCGCACGGCGAGCCCCGGCCAACTCGCCCGCCCGGGCGAACCGATCGCGACGTTGGATGATGTCTCCACCATCAAGCTTGACTTCGACGTTCCCGAAACGCGGCTGGCCAAGCTGAAAAGCGGCGTGTCGATTTCGGCAACATCTGCGGCTAGCCCCGGGCGCGTCTTTACCGGCGTGATCGACAGCATCGACAGCCGCGTCAATCCCACGACCCGCACGGTGCGGGTGCGCGCCATCCTGCCAAACGAAGATACGGCCTTGAAGCCTGGCATGTTGATGACCGTCGAGATCCAGACCAATCCGCGTGAAGCGCTGGCGGTGGCTGAAATGGCGGTGCTCGAAGAGGCCGATGGCGCCTTTGTGTTCCGCGTCCTAGATAAGGACGGCAAGACCGTGGTGGAGCGCGCCAAGATCACCCTTGGCGCACGGGCCGTCGGCTTCGTCGAAGTCCGCGACGGTTTGACCGCCGGAGAACGGATCGTTACCGAGGGCGTCCAGCGCGTCCGGCCGGGCCAGCCGATCAAGATCGCGCCGCCGCCGGCCAACGCCAAGTCTGCCCAATCGGCCCAAGCGGTCGCGCCCGCACCGATCAAGACCGCGACGGCGCCGGCCGCCGATACGCGCCCGCGTCGGCCGAAGCCGCCTGCGGCCAAGCCCGCCGCCGCGCCCGTCGCTTCGGTTTCCGAACAGCCAGCCTCTGCAGCTGACCCCGCCAAACCGGAACCGCCGGCCGCCGCCTCCGCGCAAGAGCGCCCACCCTCGCCAGCCCCCGCGGTTGAGCCCGTTCGCACCTGAGGGGGACGCCCGCCATGTCGCTTTCTGATCTGTCGATCCGCCGCCCGGTTTTTGCAACCGTGATGTGCCTGTTGATTATCGTCGCCGGAGCGGTGGCCTTTACCAGTCTGCCGCTGCGCGAGCTGCCGGATGTCGATCGTCCGGTTGTTGGCGTCGATGTCAGCTATCGCGGCGCGGCAGCGCAAGTGGTGGAAACGCAAGTCACCCGCGTGATTGAAGATCAATTGGCCGGCATTGAGGGCATTGACCTGATCACCGCCACCTCGCGCGATGGCCGCGCCAGCATCAACATTGAATTTGATCTGAGCCGCAATCTCGAAGACGCCGCCAATGATGTGCGCAACGCCGTCGATCGCACGCGCAACCAGCTGCCGCCCGATATCGATCCGCCGGTGGTGACCAAGACCGACGCCGACGCCGAGTCAATCATCTGGTTCAATATGCAGTCCACGACGTTGAACCTTGTTGCGCTGACTGACTACGCCGAGCGCTTCGTCGTCGATCGGCTATCAACTTCCACCGGCGTCGCCAATGTCCGCATCGGTGGATCGCTGCGGCCGTCCTTGAAGGTCTGGGTTGACCCCAATGCGCTGGCCGCGCGCGGCTTGACGGTTGACGATGTCGATCAGGCCTTGCGCCGCCAGAACATCGAACTCCCTGCCGGCTGGGTCGAAGGCGCCACGCGCGATTATTCGCTGCGTGTTGAGCGCGCGTTCCAGTCGCCCGAGGAATTCGCCCGGCTGCCGATCATTGTGCGCGGCGATGGGCCGGTGGTGCGTCTGGGCGATATTGCGCGGGTCGAGATCGCGCCAGAAGAAACCCGGCGGCTGTTTCGCGGCAACAAGGTCAATCAGATTGGCCTTGGCATTGTGCGGCAATCGAAATCCAACGCGCTGGAAGTTGGGCGCGACGTCAAAAAGGCAGTTGAGGAACTGCGCCCGACGCTGCCGCCTGGCACCGATATCATCGTGGCGTTCGACTCCACGGTGTTCATTGAAGCCGCAGTCGCCAAGGTGTGGCAGACTTTGGCGGAAGCGCTGCTGCTGGTCGTGGCGGTGATCTTTTTGTTCCTCGGCTCGTTCCGCGCAGCAATGATCCCGGCCGCGGTGATCCCGGTGTGTTTGATTGGGGCGTTTGCGCTGCTGGCGCTGTTTGGCTTTTCGATCAATCTGCTGACACTGCTGGCGCTGGTGCTGGCGATCGGGCTCGTGGTCGATGACAGCATCGTGGTGCTGGAAAACGCCCAGCGCCGCGTCGACCAATATGGCGAACCGGCGGCGGTCGCGGCCATGCGCGGCACCCGCCAAGTGCAGTTCGCGGTGATCTCGACGACGGCCGTTTTGATTGCGGTGTTTGCGCCGCTTCTGTTCACCGGCGGCTTTGTCGGGCGGTTGTTTGTGGAACTCGCCGTTACCGTCGCCGGTGTGATCGCGATCTCGGCGTTTGCGGCCTTGTCCTTGACGCCGATGATGTGCGCCAAGCTGCTTAAGCCCGTGGGCGACGGCAATGCGCTGACCCGGTTTGTCGAAGCCGCCATGGTGCGGATGCGATCAAGTTATCGCGCCTCGCTGGAACTTGCTTTGAACGCCAAGGCGGTTGTGTTTGGCGTTTTTGCGCTGGTTGTGATCGGCGGCTTCTTCATGCTGCGGGCGCTGCCATCGGAGCTGACGCCGCCGGAAGACCGCGGCAACTTCTTCGTCGTCATGAATGGTCCGGAAGGCGCCGGTTTTGACTATGCCGCGCGAATGATGACCGAGGCCGAAAAGATCATGTACGCTTATGTCGAAAACGGCGAGGCCTCCCGCATTCTGGTCGTGTCGCCGGGCTTTAATGATCAGGGGACGACGCGGTTCAACAGCGGCATCGGGCGGATGTTCCTGACCGACTGGTCCAAGCGCGAGCGCAAGGGGCAGGCCATCCTTTCTGAACTCAATCAGCGGCTGGGCCAAATTCCTGGCGCGATTTTTCGCGCGCGGATGCAGTCGCCGTTCCAGGGCGGGCCGGGCGGCGATGACGTGTCAATCGTTCTCGGCGGCGCCGACTATCCCGAGCTCGCCGCGATCGCTGACCGGGTGGTGGCGCGCGCGCGCACCGAAGCGCCCGAATTGATCCGGCCACGAATGAATTACGAACCTAATGCCCCGCGCGCAGTGATCGAGATCGACCGCGAACGCGCCGCCGCATTGGGCGTATCGGTGCAAGCCATCGGGCGCACCCTGGAAGCCACAATGGGTGCGCGGCGCGTCAACACCTTCACCGATCGCGGGCGCGAATACTTTGTGTTCCTGCAGGCCGAACGCGCCGAGCGCTCCGAGATTGCGGATCTTTCGAACAAATTCGTGCGCTCGGATTCGACCGGCCAATTGGTGCCGCTCGCCACCGTTTTGAGCGTCAAGACCAAGGGCGACGCCGCCGAGCGTCGCCGGCTTAATCGCTTGGCGGCAGTCACGGTCGCGGCCACTTTGGCGCCGAATTATCCGATCGGCGCAGGGCTCAGCTGGCTTGAGAATACCGCCAAGGAAGAAATCGCCGGCGCCCCGGTCAAGATCGATTACACAGGCGCAGCCAAGCAGTTCCGCGATTCCAGCGGCGCGGTTTTGTTCGCTTTCCTGTTTGCGCTGGTGATCGTGTTCCTGGTGCTGGCGGCGCAGTTTGAAAGCTTCATCCATCCCATCGTCATCATGTTCACTGTGCCGTTGGCGGTGGCCGGCGGCGTGCTTGGATTGTTTCTGACGGATGGATCGCTGAACATTTATAGCCAGGTCGGGCTGATTATTCTCATCGGACTGGCCGCCAAAAACGGCATCTTGATTGTCGAGTTCGCCAACCAATTGCGCGACGAGGGCCGCTCGATCCGCGACGCCATTCTGGAAGCCTCAGACCTTCGGCTGCGGCCGATTTTGATGACGAGCTTTGCCACCGTCGTCGGAGCTATTCCGCTTGTCACTACATCCGGCGCCGGCGCCGAAAGCCGAGCCACGATTGGCGTTGTCATCGTGTTCGGCGTTTCGATCGCCACGATGCTGACGCTTCTGGTGGTGCCGGCCCTCTATGACCTGGTGGCGAAATTCACCCGCTCGCCGGAAGCGACCGCGCGCGAGATCGAGCGCTATGAGGCCGAATCCGACGCCGCCGGCCAACCAGCCGAATAGGCTATTTGGAAGACTCGATCTTCAGATAGGCGATCACGTCACGGCGATCGTCTGGCTTCATGACGCCGGCAAAGGCCATGCGGTTGCCGGGCAAAAAGGCCTTCGGATCGGTCAGCCATTGGTCGAGCTTCTGGGCGTCCCAAACAATGCCGGAGCCTTTGACGGCGGCGGAATAAGCAAACGCATCGGCCGTGCCGGCGGTGCGGCCAAACACGCCATGTAGGTTTGGCCCGACCTGATTGGGCGCGCCTTTCACAACAGTGTGGCAGGTGCGGCATTGGGCGAAGACTTTCCGGCCATTGGCGTAGTTGGCCGCATCATACGGCGCCGGCAAGGCAGCGAGCGCGGCCTTGATCGCGGGATCGTCGGCGCTGGCGGCGGGCGAAGGCTGCGGCGTCGGCGCCGGTGTGGCCGCAGGCGCAGGCCTTGGCGCCGATCTTTCGGCGCCAAGGCCGCAGGCAGCTAAAATCGTCAAAATCCCTGCAGCGGCAAGCAAGCGGATGGGCATGGCGATCTGCTAGACAGCCAAGCTTGAAATGGTTCTGGCGCTGCGATCAAACCACGCGCCAGCTGAATAGGCGATGAGCGAAACCAGCAACGACAACAAAAACCCACCCTCAAAAACCGGAGCCTCGCCGGCAATGATCTTGGCGAACCCCGCACCCGCGCGGATGCCTGCGTTGGCCATCTCGGCCAGTGGCCAAACAACGTAGGTGAAGAAATTGGCGCCGACACAGGCAATCATCCCGGCGAGCGCGGCCACCGGGCCGCCGAACTTGGAATTCATGCCGATCAGCACAGCCACCAAAATTCCGGCCTGACCAAAGACGGAGGTGAGCGCGATCAGTTCATAGATGCTCTGCCCGCTGGCGGCAAGAAGGGCTGCGACCACACCGGCGAACACGGTTGTTGCCCGCGCCATCAGCAGGCGGCCGCCGGCGTCGGTGCGGGCATGGCGTTTCGACAAAATGTTTACTGACACGAACGAGGAAATGCTGAGCAGATTGGAATCCACCGTCGACAGAATCGCGGACAGGAGCGCGCCCAAAAAGATCACCGCAGCGAAAGGCGGCAACAATTCCTGCGCCAAAGTCGGCAGAAAATCATCGCCCGTGGCGCCGGCAATCGCAAGATGCACGCCAGCCAGGCCGATGATCACAGGGATCATGCCGACAGCCAGATACAGCCCGGCCGCAGCAATGGTGGCGGTGCGCGCGAGTTGTGGATTGCGCGCAGCGAGAATGCGGCTGATCGCTTCTTGCGCGATCAGTGAGCCCAGAATCGGAATCGCCCAGGCGTCAATCCGGCTCAGCCAAGTCTCATCTGGGCCGATCAGATTGAGCTGGTGCGGCTTGATGGCGCTCAACATCGGGCCGAACCCGCCAAAGGCGTGGGCGACCGCGCCGAACAATAAAAACAACCCGATCAACAGCACCGCGCCTTGAATCATGTCGGTGACGATGTCGCCAAGCAGGCCGGAAAATGAGGTGTAAAACACGACGATCAAAGTGGCGACGATCAGGGTCACAGTCTGGGGCACATCAAAGGTAGTTTTCAAGATCACCGCGAACGCGAGCAGCTGCGCGGACGCCCAGATCACTGACACGATCACCGACAGGACAGACGCGAGCACTTCGGCGCGTGGGCCGTAGCGTTCGCGGAAGAAGTCCGCGATGGTGATATAGCCGCGGGCGCGAAAGGCGCCAGCGATGAGCAGCGCCATCAAGACCAGCGCCAGCGCATAGCCGAACGGTTCTGCGCGCGCGCCAGCCAAGCCGCCCTCAGCAATTGCGGCCGAGGAGCCCATGACGGTTTCGGCGCCAAACCAGGTGGCGAAAATCGACAGGGCGATCGGGATAATGCCGAGATTGCGCCCGGCGAGGAAATAATCGGTTTCCGATTTCACCCCGCGCGCGACATAAATGCCGATGCCGATTTGTAGCGCCACATAGCCAATCAGCAAAGCGCCCATCAGCGTTGGATTGATCTCGCCCAAATCGTGCCCTCGCTCTCAAGCGCCCAATCTACTTGGCGACGGTTGCCGCCTGTGTGATCGCATACAAACCCAATCCCACCAGCCCGCCAACAAGCGTGCCGTTGATGCGGATATATTGCAAATCCCGTCCGACACTTTGCTCCAGTTTGCCGGTGATCGTGGCCGTGTCCCATCCCCGGATGGTTTCCGACACAAGCCGCGCGACATCTTCGCCGTGGCGCGCTGCAAGCCCCGACAAAAGCGGCCGCAGCCGGCCATTAAATGCACTGCGGGCGTCGGCGTCGGCGAGCACGGCAGTGGCGAAATCCTGGATCGATACGCTCAGGGTTGCGGCCAATCCGCCACCGCCGGGATTTGCCGCGGCCCGGCGCAAAGCGGCCTTGGCCTGGCCGGCGAGGTCATCGACATAAGCGCCGACGGCGGGGTGGCGCAAAATCTCCTCCTTGATCGCTTCGACGCGGGCTTGCGCGGCGGGCGAGGTTTTCAATTCCCAGGCAAGGCTTGCTAGCCATTCCGTCACCCGCGTGCGCGTTGGGTGTTTGGGATCGGCAGCGATCTCGCTCAAGGTTTCGCGCATCGCGCCGAGCAGGGCGTCGGAGGCCTGCGCGTCCACGCCTGCCAGCCGCCACAGCCAGCCGGTCTTGTCGCGCACGCGGGCGCGCAAGGCGGGTTCTTGCGCGGTGACGGTGCGTGCGCCTTCATCAATCAGCGCATTGATCAGCGGTTGGTGGCGGCCGCTTTCGGTGAGGATGAGCAGCGCATCGGCGACCAGCGGGCTTGCCTTCAGGCGATGCATTTGGGTGTCGAGGGCGCTGCGCACAAGGGCGCTGACGCGCTTGTCGTCAGCGAGATCAAGCAGCGCTGGCAGGCTGGCCGCGACCCCTTCGGCAAGGCGCGCGGCAGTTGCTGGATCGGCGATCTGGCGGGCGAGCGATCCGGCAAGGTCAACACCCTGCAGGCGCTTGGCGACCTCGTCGGGCTGCAGAAAGTTTTCAACGATGAAGCGGCCAAGCGTGTCGGCGATGCGTGCTTTGCTGTTGGGGATCACCGCGGTGTGCGGGATCGGTAAACCCAGCGGGCGGCGAAACAGCGCGGTGACCGCAAACCAATCGGCCAGCGCGCCCACCATTGCGGCCTCCGCAAAGGCTTTGACATAGGGCCAAGTCTCGCCAGCGTCGCGGTTGTAGACAGCCATAATATAGACGCCCGCCATGGCGACAAGAAGGCCGGTGGCAAGGCCGCGCGCGGCGTTCAGCGACAGACCAGAATTGGGCGCAGCCATCACTGTCCTTTATATCCGGCTGGGACCATGCCGAGCCGCGCGCGTGCGCGCAATACGACCACTCACACCGCTTGGGCCGCGGCCCACGCGCTCGACCACGCCCATTGGAAGTTATAGCCGCCGAGCCAGCCGGTGACATCGACGGCCTCACCAATAAAGTAGAGGCCGGGAACGGCTTTGGCCATAAGCGTTTGCGAGGAGAGCGCGGCGGTGTCGACGCCGCCGAGCGTGACTTCGGCTTTGGCGAAACCTTCATCTCCGGCCGGCGTGAAGCGCCAATCGCGAAAGCCGGCGGCGACGACGGCGAGATCGGAATCTTTGAGATCGGTGAGGCGGGTTTGGGCGGCAGGTTGCTGGACCAGCAGCGCATCGGCGAGGCGATCAGGGAACAGCGAAGCCATTGCGGTGCGCAAGGTGACTTTCGGCCGCGCGCGCTTGAGTGCGGCAAGGCCGGAATCGGTGGCGGACGCATCGGGCGCCAGATCAATCGCGATCTCGGCGCCCGGGGCCCAATAGGATGAGATTTGCAGGATCGATGGGCCGGACAATCCGCGATGGGTAAACAGCAAGCCTTCGCGGAACGCGGCTTTGCCGCAGCGGGTGATCGCATCAACCGCCACACCGCTGAGGGCGGCCAGCGTGTTGCGATCAGCGGGCGCGAAGGTCAGCGGCACCAGACCGGGGCGCGGCGTAATGAGCGGCAACCCGAACTGGGCAGCGATCCGATAGGCGAAATCGGTCGCGCCGAGCTTGGGGATCGACAAGCCGCCGGTTGCGATCACCAGGCTCGGCGCGGAAAATCGCCCGGCCGGGGTGGCGATGGTGAAACGGTCGCTGCGCGTCACCTCGCCGACAATAAGGCCGGTGCGCAGCGCCACATCCACTGCGCGGCATTCGGCGGCGAGCATGGCGACGATCTGTTTGGCCGCGCCGGCGCCTTCGCCGAACAATTGGCCGAGCGTCTTTTCATAAAACGCGACGCCATGGCGCTGCACCAGCGCGATGAAGTCGTGCTGCGTGTGGCGGGCCAGCGCGGATTTCGCGAAGTGGGGATTGGCGCTAAGGAACCGCTCCGGCTTGATCTCGCGATTGGTGAAATTGCAGCGGCCCCCGCCGGAGATCAAAATCTTCGCGCCGATCTCGCGGTTATGCTCCACCAGCAGCACCCGCTTGCCGCGCCGGCCGGTGTGCGCGGCGCAATAGAGGCCGGCAGCGCCTGCGCCGATGATAATGACGTCGTAATCCATGCGCCTTGGGGCCAGAGCGGGGCGCACTTGTCCAGGGCCAAGCGGTGCGGCATGAAGCGACCATGGCCGACAAACCCAAGCCTCCGCCGCCGCCGCCGCCGAAAGACGACAAGTCTGCGCGCTTGGCCGCGGCGCTCAAGGCCAATATCAAACGGCGAAAGGCCGGGAAGGGCGAAGACAAGCGCTAGCGGCCGCCATGGCGCAGGCCAGGGCGGTGTCGCGGCTCGGTTGTGCCGCGCCGTTGGGGCGGCTCACGCGGCTCCTCTCTCCCGCTTGTGTGGGAGGGGCAGGAGTGGGGGCATATCGGCTTGTCGTTTGCGCATGCCAGCGCGTAACGACCTGCGTCTGGCGGCCGCCCGGGCACTTAGGACAACTCTGAATAAGTCCACGATTCACGGCGCGCACGAAGCAGCTTAATCTCGGGTGCGTATCAAGCATTGCACGAGAGTGTGACCGATGAAGCAGATGACGTTCGCTGCACTGGGGTTTGGGCGTTTCGCAAAGACGACGCGCAAGGCCGTGTTTCTCAAGGAGATGGACAAAGTCGTTCCCTGGGCGCGCTTGT